>SHBB01000616.1 GCA_004213565.1 Sandaracinaceae bacterium | reverse complement strand
GCGCGCGGCCCTGGGACGAGGCGCCGGCCCCGCTGACCGCGCGGACGCGCGAGGCCGGGCCGATGGCCGTCGTGATGTGGTCGGCGCCTGGCAACTCGGACGACGGCGCGCGCGCGTTCGCGGAGGCGGTGGGGCGCTCGCTCGCGGCGGAGCCGGGCCTGCGGGTCGCGTGGATCGATGGCGGCGCGACGGACGGCCGCGCGTGGGCGGCGGTGGCTCTGCGCGCGAGCCCCGAGGCCCTCGACGCCCTCCCCGGTCACGCGGCACGGGCCGTCAGGGTGATCGCGCACGGCTGGGCCGAGATCGCCGCCGCGAGCCGCGCGCGAGAGGCCGAGCGGAGAGCCTGGAGCGGCGGCGGCCCGCTCTCGCTCAGCCTCGAGGGCGTGCGCGCGGCGCCCAGCGTCGACGCGGAACCCACGGTGCGCGGGCTCGGCGCCGCGACGCCCGCGTTCCTCGTGGCCCGCCCGGAGACGGCTCGTTGACGCCTCCGACGCCGCGTGGTAGCTCGCCTCCGTGCCCAAGAATGAACGCCCATTCAGCCACGCGCCCGACGAAGACGGGGCTTCGGAGGGAAACGACGGCGCGTCGAAGGGCAAGCCCAAGCGGGCCAACGACAAGCGCGAGCGCATCCTGCGCGCCGCCATCCAGGTCTTCGCGCGCAAGGGCTTCTACGCGACGCGGGTGAGCGAGATCGCCAAGGCGGCGGGCGTCGCGGACGGCACCATTTATCTGTACTTCGAGAACAAGGACCACGTCCTCGTCTCGATCTTCGAAGACCGCATCACGAAGCTCATCGAGGTCCTCCGGCGCGAGATCGAGGAGGCCGAGGGCTTCGAGAACAAGCTGCGCCGGGTGGTGGAGCTGCAGCTCGGGCTGCTCGAGGGGCAGCGAGACCTGGCCGAGGTCATCACCGTGAACCTACGTCAGTCCTCGACGTTGCTGAAACAGTACGCGGCGCCCCTGTTCACCGAGTATCTCGAGCTGATCGCGGGCGTGATCGCGGAGGGCCAGCGCGAGGGCGTCGTGCGATCCGATCTCGGGCCGCGCGTGGTCTCACGGGCCCTCTGGGGTGCGCTCGACGGAGTGGCGCTCACCTGGGCGCTGGGGAGCAGCAAGGGCGGGAAGCCCGAGAGCCTGCGTCGCGCCGCGACGCAGATCGCCACCGTGTTCTTACAGGGCATGTTCTTGGAGGGCGTCCGCGAGGACGCGTGAAGAGGGCCGCCATTGACAGTGTGGGCCGTGCCGCCTACATCCGCCGCGCGCCCCGCGCACGGCATCCGGACCGATTTCTCAGCAGGGAGGCAGCGTGAAAATCCTAGTCCCCGTCAAGCGGGTCGCGGACCCCGACAACGCCAACAAGATGAAGGTCTCTGGCGACGGCACCCAGGTGACGTCCGAAGGCCTCGAGTGGAAGGTCAACCCGTTCGATGAGTATGCGGTCGAGGCCGCGCTTCGACTCAACGAGAACGCGGGCACCAAGGAGAGCCTGGGGGAGACGATCGTCGCCTCGCTCGGCCCCGCCGACGTGCAGCAGACCCTCCGTCAGCCCCTCGCGATGGGCGCCGACAAGGGCATCCTCGTCGCAGCCGAGGACGGCGAGCTGGACTCGGTCGTCGTGGCGCACGCGCTCGCGAAGCTCGTCGAGAAGGAGCAGCCCGACCTGGTCCTGATGGGCAAGCAGGCGGTCGACGGCGACAGCAACACCGCCGGGCAGATGCTCGCGGAGCTGCTCGGCTGGCCGATGGCCACCTTCGCCATGAGCATCGAGGTCACCGACGACGGCAAGGCGCTCAACGTGGGCCGCGAGGTCGACACCGGCGTCTTCAACGTGAAGGTGCAGCTGCCGGCGGTCGTCACCGTCGACCTCCGCATCGTCGCGCCGGGCTCCGTGAAGAACGGCGTCACCGCCGCCGACCACGGCTACAACGAGGGCGCGCGCTACGCGTCGCTCAAGGGCATCATGCAGGCGAAGAAGAAGCCGATCGACCAGGTCAGCCTGGCCGACCTCGGCGTCGAGCAGAAGCCGCTGGTCCACTACACGAAGTTCGAGCTGCCGCCGGCGCGCTCGGGCAGCGTGACCTACGTGGAGAGCGTGCAGGAGCTCGTCCAGAAGCTGCAGCAGGATGCCAAGGTCCTCTGAGGACGGAAGGGAGACGCAATCATGACTGACATTCTCGTCGTGGGTGAGCTGCTGGAGGGAGACCTCCGCAAGAACACGCTCTCTGCCGTTCGCTTCGCCAAGGACGCCGCCGAGGCGACCGGGGGCGCGTTCGACATCATCGTCGTCGGTGAGGGCTCGGACGCCGCCGCGGACAGCGCGGCCAAGTACGGCGCGCGCAAGGTCCTCAAGGCCGAGGTCGAGGGCGGCTACGGCATCGTCACCGCCACCGCGAGCACCACGGGCAAGGACCTCCTGCCCCGCGTCGCGGCCAAGCTCGGCGCGGGCGTCGCGAGCGACATCGCGTCGTTCGAGGCGGACGGCGACTCGCTCGTCTACCGCCGCCCGATGTACGCGGGCAACATCTTCGGCTTCTGCACGGTGCAGAGCGACGTCGCGGTCGTGACCGTGCGTCAGACCGAGTTCGAGGCGGCCGAGGAGGCGGGCTCCGCGAGCCCGATCGAGTCGGTGGACGTCGAGGACGACGACGCGGCCGAGAAGATCGAGTTCGTCGGCGCCGAGACGCAGAAGAGCGAGCGCCCCGAGCTGACCGAGGCCGACGTCGTCGTGTCGGGCGGCCGCGCGCTGAAGAGCTCGGAGAACTTCGAGAACGTGCTCGAGCCCCTCGTCGACGCGCTCGGCGCCGCGATGGGCGCCTCGCGCGCCGCCTGCGACGCGGGCTACGTGCCCAACGATCTGCAGGTCGGTCAGACCGGCAAGGTCGTCGCGCCGAAGCTCTACATCGCGGTCGGCATCAGCGGCGCCATCCAGCACCTCGCCGGCATGAAGGGCAGCAAGACGATCGTGGCCATCAACAAGGACAAGGAGGCCCCCATCGCGCAGGTGGCGGACTACTTCCTCGTGGCCGATCTCTTCGACGCCATCCCGGAGCTGACCGAAGAGGTCAAGAAGATCCGGTCCTGAGACCCTCCGAGGCCGAGTGAGCGACGCCCGCGCGACGAGAGTCACGCGGGCGTCGTCGTTTCCGTCCGTTCGTGATATCCCGCGGGCGGTGTCCTCCCGTCGATGGCTGTGGCTCGCAGGGCTGGTCTCGCTCGTAGGGCCGAGCTGGCTCGCGGCGACGCCCGCGCGCGCCGATGGTCCCTACGAGGGCCAGTGGCGCGAAGGGCCGATGAACATCCGCGTCTCGGTCGAGAGCTGGGGCGGCGACTGCGGCCCGCGCCCTCAGAGCACGACCACGCGCGGCGGCGGGGCGTTCCGGATCTCCCAGCAGGGCGACCAGCTGACCTTCCACCTCCGTCAGGCGCGGACCACGCGCGAGTGCTGGAGCGAGAACCGCGCGGTGCGGCGCGTCTCCTCGAGCTACCAGGCGGGCACCTGGCGCATCGTCTGCCGCACGCCCGCGAGCGACTCCCGCGCCGAGACCGGCACCTACACCATCCAGGCGGTCGGCGACGACCGGCTCCAGTTCCGCGACGTCAGCCGCTACGACTGGCAGCTGAACGAGTCGAGCTGCGTCGGGACGATCACGACCACGCAGACCTTCACGCGGATCGGCGGGGGCGCGGCGGAGCCCGAGGAGCCGCCGGAGGAGCCGAGCACGCCGCGTTGCAGCCCGGGGGCGGCCGCGCGCGTGGTGCTTCGCCCCGCGAGCGCCGACGTGCAGCCCGGAGGCCGGCAGTGCTTCACCGCCCGCGTGGTCGACGCGCGTGGCTGCGCGCTCCCGCGGCGCCCGAGCGTGCGGTTGGCCGAGGGCGAAGGGAGCGTCTCCGGGCTCTGCTACGAGGCGCCCGACGCGGCCACGAGCGCGCGGATCGTGGCCTCCTCCGGCGATCTGACGGCCGAGGCGCGGGTGGCCGTGCGCACGATGGATCTCTCGGACCTGATCGCGCGGCGCACCGAGTCGGGATCGGTGGGCGGCGGGACGCCGGAGGACGCGTCGTCGGAGACCGCGGCGCGGGTCTCGGCGACGCAGCGCGACGACGGCCCCGGGCTGCTCTGGCCGGCGCTCGCGCTGGTGGCCGCGCTGGTGCTCGTCGGGATCGCGTTCCTGCTACTCAGGCGCAAGAAGGCGCCGACGCGCGCGCGCAAGGCCAGCATCGGCGGGCTCCCCGGGGTGGTGATCCCGGACGACGAGCCGGAGCCGGAGCCGGAGACGACGGAGGCGGCACCAACGGCGGTGGCGGGCGAGGACATGATCTGCCCCAGCTGCCGGCGCGGCTACCCGCCCGGGACCGAGACGTGCCCGCACGACGAGACCCGCCTCATGCCGTACCGGGAGTTCGCGGCCGGCAAGGCGGCCGGGGTCGACAGCCACGTCTGCCCGACCTGCGGCGAGCGCTATCCGCCGACCGTGAAGTTCTGCGGCAAAGACGGGACGACCCTCGTTCCCGGATGAGAGGATCCGCACGAGAGGTGCCAGCGTGGTCGAGGGCAAATTTCTACCCAAGGGGGCATCGCGCCCGGGGTCTACCCCGCCACGTTCGGCATTTCTTGATCGGCGCGCATCCAGAACGATATGCTCGCGCGCCAGCGGAAGAACTGGTCCGTTGACCGACCGTCCAGCGGAATCACTCGCTTTTGAGAGGCCACGCGTCCGCGCGGCCGGGTCGAACGTAGCTCTCGTCAATCTTTCCCAGGATTCCAACGCATGAAGATCGTCTGCGACAGCTGTGGTGCCAAATACTCGATCGCCGACGAGAAGGTGGCCGGTCGGGTCTTCAAGATCCGTTGCAAGAAGTGCGGCGCCGCCATCGTCGTCCGTGGAGATCAGGTCGAATCGCCGGCCGAAGAAGAGTCGACGCGTGTGGTCGACTACGGCGGTGACGCCGTGTGGCACGTGGTGGTCGACGGAGACCAACAGGGCCCCTTCGCGCCGTCACAGATCGGCGAGATGCTGTCCGCGGGCACCATCGGCTGGGACGCCTATGTCTGGAAGGAGGGCTTCGACGACTGGAAGCCGGCCCAGGACATCGAGGAGCTCGTCTCGGCGGTGATGGGCGGCGGCGGTCAAGAGGCCGAGGAGCAGGACGCGGCCGGCGGCGACATGGGCGCCGACCCGTTCGCGGCGACCGGCGCAGCCGAGCCCGCCGCCTCCGAGTCCCCCTTCGGCGGCGCCGAAGCAGCGGTGGCCAGCCGCGACGCGGGCGCCGATCTGTTCGCGCAGCCCGACGCCGCGAGCCCGTTCGGCGGCGGCGCGCCCGAGGAAGAAGAGGACGTCGTCGCGTCTGCGCCCGGGGGCCCGCGCGTGAGCGCGGAGCAGGCCCTGACCGGCGCGCGCAACGAGAACTCGGTCCTGTTCTCCCTCTCCAACCTCCAGGCGCTCGCGACCGGATCGGGCGGCGGAGGCGGCGGCGCGGGCGCCGCGCCGAGCAGCGCCCCGAGCGCGGGCCCCACCCCGTCGGCGGCGCCCCGCGCGGGCATGGCCTCGGGTGAGGGCTCCGGCCTCATCGACATCCGGGCCCTCGCTTCGGCCACCGGCGTGACGGGCGGAGGCGCGGGCCCGGTGACGTCGGCGAGCACGGACCGGGTGGACGACCTCCTCTCGATCGGCGGCGCGGGCGGCGGCGGCCTCGGCTCCTCGCTCGGCGCTCCGGTGCTCGTGCCGGAGAAGAAGGAAGAGTCGAGCAACAAGGGGCTCGTCATCGCGGCCATCGCGGTGGGCGGCATCGCCATCCTCGCGGCGGCCGCGGTCGCCATCGTGGTCCTCACCAAGGAGGATCCGGCCCAGCCTCCGGTCGCGGCGGCGGGCGCCGTCACGGGCGGGCAGGCGGTCGACTCCACGGGCACGGCCGCAGCCGGCACCGAGGGCGCGGGCGCGGCCGGCGCGGCTGGCGCAGCCGGAGCGGGCGCGGCCGGGGGCGACCCGAGCGGG
>SHBB01000615.1 GCA_004213565.1 Sandaracinaceae bacterium | reverse complement strand
GCGTCGTCTCGGGTGGCGCGCGCGCCCAGGAACACCCGCCGCTCGAGCCTTCCTGCGTCGACCACCGCGTCGTCGAACGTGAGCACCGCGTCCATCAGCTCGACCACCGCGCCCGCGCGCCGTGGGTCGGCCTGGAGCCGGACGATCACGTCGCGCTGCTCGCCCTCGCTCACGTCGCCGAGCGACACGCGGACCGCGCCGCCGCCCGCCTGCATCGCCTGACCGACCACGCCCGCGATGCGCACGCCGGGTCCGGGTCGGAGCTCGAGGGTGAGGTTGCGCGCGAGCAGGCGCTCGAAGCGCAGGACCTCGTCGCGGAAGACGCCGGCCACCTGCTCGGACGCCTCGACGAAGTGGAAGCGGCCGCCGCTGCGCTGCGCGATGTGGCCGAGCAGGGTCTCGTCGTAGTCGAGGCCCAGGCCGAGCGCGGTGATCCGGATGCCGCGCTCCCCCGCCGCCTGCGCCAGCGGGAGGATCTGCGAGGCGTCGTTGGGCACGCCGTCGCTCAGGAGCACGAGCCGGTTGATGCCCTCGGGCTCGTAGTGCGAGACGAGCTCCTCGAGGCCCGACTGGAGGCCGCCGGCGAGATCCGTGGTGCCGCGCGCCTCCATGCGACCGATCTGGCGGCGGAGCTCCCCCACGTCCGCGCCATCGAGGCGCGTGGACGGCAGCAGGACCTCGGTCTCCGAGTGGAACGCGATGACCGAGAGCCGATCCTGCGGCCGCATGATGTCGAGCAGGTCGAGCGCGGCGGCGCGCGCGTCGGCGATGGGCGCGCCGTCCATCGAGCCCGAGGTGTCGACGACCAGGGCGAGGTTGATCGGCGGGCGCTGCACGTTCTCGAGCGCGCGGGTCTCGATGCGGATGCGCGAGATCACCTCCGCGCTCTCCCCCGCCATCACGAAGGCGTTCCCGAGGTCGCCGTGCAAGACCACCACCTCGGGGTCCTCGCCCTCGCCCGCGCCCTGCGCGCCGCCGCAGCCCATCGCCGCGAGCCCCAGCGCCACCGTCCAGCAAGCCAATCGAATCGTTCGCGTCGTCATCATCGAGCCTCCCGGTCAGGCCCAGACGAGCGATGCGCGATTTGGGTCTACGGCGGTCCCGCGACGGAACGACACGCGACGGAAAAGATACGGGGCGGCTCCCATCATGGGGCCGCCCCGCTGCTCGGAAACCGGGAGGAGGATCAGCTCGTGCGCTGCACCTCCAGGGCACGGGTCCGAGCATGGTGGGTACCACTCATAGAGCTATGGTTCACGTTTACAATCCCTCCTCCGGCAGTCGCCGGCGTCCCGGGGGCCTGGCCGTCCAACACGGGCCGGCCCTCCTGCGGACGTTCCTGGGTGGGAACGCCCCTCACCATGAGGAGCGCTCGCGTCATCGCGGCACGATTCCGGAAGGATTTCACACCATTGTGGGGAGAGGTTCCCATCGGCCACGGCTCGCGGGTCGACGGTATCGACCCAACGGCAAGATAACACGCGAAGCCCCGATAGCTTTCCAACCGCGCACATTTCGTACTCCCATTCGGGGCGAGCGCAGGGCGCCGCTTGGAGGAAAGCCCAACGATTCTCACCGATTGTTGTGAATCGTCGAGTCCGCGTGAGGGGACCCGTGGACGGATCGGGCGTGGTCGGCTGGGCGGGTTCGTGCGATGGTCGCGCCGATGAAGCGCCATGACGCCGACTCCGCCGAGGTCCGGATCTTCACCTACAAGGAGGGGCTGCTCTCCGCGGTGGCCCACGACCTCCAGCTCGAGGTGACGCGCTTCGAGATCCAGGTCGCCGACGACCGGTCGATCGTCGCCACCTTCGAGCCCGGCTCGATCCGGGTGCTCGACGCGATGATCGACGGACGCCTCTCTCCCGGCACCTTGAGCGCCAAGGACAAGGAGAAGATCCAGGGCAACATCGTCAAGGACGTGATCCCGGTGCGGAAGCACTCCGAGATCCGCTTCGAGTCGAGCGAGGTCCGTGAGGTCGGCGCCGGCTGGGAGATCCGCGGCAAGCTCACCCTCGCGGGCCGCACCCGCGACATCACGGTGCCCGTGCACCGCGACGACGGACACTGGGTCGGCGAGGTCTCCCTCCATCAGCCGGACTGGGGCATCAAGCCGTACTCGGCGATGCTCGGCGCGCTGAAGATCCAGCCCGGCGTCCGGGTCCGCGTGAGCGTCCCGGCCGACTGACCGTCTATACGTTGAAGCGGAAGTGCACGACGTCGCCGTCGCGGACTTCGTACGCCTTGCCCTCGATCGCGAGCTTGCCCGCGGAGCGCACGGCGGACTCGGCGCCGAGCGCGATGAGGTCGTCGCAGCTCATGACCTCGGCCTTGATGAAGCCGCGCTCGAAGTCGCTGTGGATCTTGCCGGCCGCCTGCGGGGCCTTGGTGCCGCGCTTGATGGTCCAGGCGTGCACCTCGGGGTCACCCGCGGTGAAGAACGTGATCAGGTCCAGCATCTGGTAGCCCGTCCGGATCACGTTGTTGAGCCCGGGCTCCTCGAGGCCGACCGCGGCGAGGAAGTCGACGCGATCGTCGTCCGGGAGCTGCATGATCTCGGCCTCGATCTTGGCGCTGATCACCACGACCGGGACGCCCTCCTCCTCGGCGTGCTTCTTCACCGCGCCCACGAGCGGGTCGTCGTCCTGGCCGAGCTGGTCTTCCTTGACGTTGCACACGTAGAAGTGCGGCTTGTTCGTCAGGAGGAACATCTCGCGCACGATGCTCTTGGCGTCGTCGTCGAGCCCGCTCTGGTCGAAGCGGCTGGCCAGCTTGCCCTCGTTGAGGAGCGCGGCGAGCGGCTCGCAGACCTCGACCGCCTTCTTCTCGAGCGGGTTGGGGCCCTTCGACGCGCGGCGCGCCTTGTCGAGGCGCTTCTCCACCGTCTCGAGATCCTTGAGGACGAGCTCCGTCTCGATGGTCTCGATGTCCGACACGGGGTCGACCCGGTTGTCGACGTGGAGCACGTTGTCGTCTTCGAAGCAGCGCACGACGTGAGCCACCGCGTCCGCCTCGCGGATGTTGCTCAGGAAGGCGTTGCCCTTGCCCTCGCCCTTGGACGCCCCGCGCACGAGCCCGGCGATGTCGACGAAGTCGACCGTGGCCGGGACGACCTTGGCCGGCTTGAAGAGCTTCACGAGAGCGTCGAAGCGCGGATCCGGCACCGGGACGACGCCGACGTTCGGCTCGATGGTGCAGAAGGCGTAGTTCGCCGCCTCCGCCTGCTTCTCGGAGAGAGAGTTGAAGAGGGTCGACTTACCCACGTTGGGCAGACCCACGATGCCGACTGAGAGTCCCATGTCGTCCTCGGTGAAAGGGGACGCGTGATAGCGCAGCCCGCCACCAAGCGGCAACCAGTACTCGCGGCCCGAAATCCGTTCCGTCTCTCGGGCACCACCGCGCTCGGGCGGGGTTCTCGTCGGCTCGGGGAGCGCTATGGTGTGGCCATCGGCCTCGCCGATCCCCGGTGTGACATGTTTCCCTCGCGTGACACCGGCGGGTCACGGAGCCGTTGCCCGAGCGGTCCAGCCTCGCGGAGCTTTGATGTCCGAGCACATACTCATCGTCGACGACGAGCCCGACATCGTCGAGCTGATCGACTACAACCTGACGAGCGCGGGATACAGCGTCACCACCGCGCGCGACGGCGCGTCGGCCATGGCGGAGGTCCGCCGACAGCGGCCGGACCTGATCCTGCTCGACCTCATGCTGCCCGACGTCTCCGGGACCGAGGTCTGCCGTCGGCTGCGGAAAGACCCCTCCATGGAGGGCGTGCCGATCATGATGATCACCGCGCGCGGCGACGAGATCGACCGCGTGGTGGGCTTCGAGCTGGGGGCGGACGATTACGTCACCAAGCCGTTCAGCCCGCGCGAGCTGGTGCTGCGGGTGCAGGCGGTGCTCCGACGCACGAAGCCGAAGGCCGCGACCAAGAGCGAGCGTCTCCAGATCGGGGTGCTCGAGATCGACGTGCCGAGGCACCGTGTCCTGGTCGAGGACGAAGAGATCAGCCTCACCGCGCTCGAGTTCAAGCTCCTGCTCGACCTCGCCAGCCGGCGCGGCCGGGTCCAGCCCCGCGACTCCCTGCTCGAGCGGGTCTGGGGCTACGCGCCCGGCATCGAGACCCGCACCGTCGACACCCACGTCAAGCGGCTCCGCGAGAAGCTGGCCGGCGCCCGCGACTACATCGAGACGGTCCGGGGCGTCGGGTACCGCATGCGCGACGAGTGACGTCGGCGTGATCGGGGGTACTCTCCCGCGGACGCCTCATGACCCGCAGCCTGCGCGCTCGACTGCTCGGCTCGATGTTCGTCGTCACCGCGCTCGTCGTCGGGTCGGCGCTCTTCATCGCCGACCCGCTGGTGCGCACGCGCGCGAAGGACGACGTGGTGCGAGCGCTGGACCTCGCGGCGGCGGACGCGCTCCGTGGCGGCGACCGCGACCCCGCGGCCCACGTCACCTGGATCGACGCGGAGGGCGAGATCGCCTCCCGGACCGGCGGGCCCGGCGGCGGCGTGGCCGACCTCGACCACGTGCGGCACGCGGGGCGCGATCTCCGCGAGCTGCGCGACGACGAGGGCCGACGCTGGCTGCAGCTGAGCCTCGCGCAGGATGACGGCCGCGTGCTCCGCGTGGCGCGGCGCTTCCCGGAGCGGAGCGCGGCGCGCACCACGATGTGGCAGGTGCTGCTCTTCGCCGGCTTCATCGCCCTGCTCGCGTCGGCCCTGCTCGCCGAGTACCTGACGCGCTCGCTCGCCCGGCCGCTCGCGGAGATGACCCGCGCGGCGGACGCGCTGAAGGGCGGCGACATGAGCGTGCGGGTGCGCTCGCGGCGGCACGACGAGCTGGGCGCGCTCGGCGCGGCGATCGATCAGATGGCCGATCAGCTCTCGGAGCGATACGAGGCCGTCCGTCGCGAGGAGGAGCGGCTGCGCACCATCCTCGACGCGATGATCGAGGGGGTCTTCGTCACCGACGCGAACGGGCGCATCGTGCTGACCAACGCGGCGCTCGCGCGGCTCGCGGGAGACGACCTCGAGGGGCGCACGGCGGTCGAGGCCATCCGGAGCGCGGAGCTGCACGGCGCGGTGCGGCGGGCGACCGCGGGCGAGGCGGGCGCGGTGGACTTCGAGATCGTCGCGGGCGGACAGCGCCGATCGATCGCGGCCCAGGTCGCGCCGCTCGAGGATCGCGAGGGCGTCGTGGCGGTGCTGCACGACGTGAGCCAGCTCAAGCGCGCGGACGCGGTGCGGCGTGACTTCGTCGCCAACGCGAGCCACGAGCTGCGCACGCCGCTGACCGCCATTCGAGGCTTCGCCGAGACCCTGCGCGATGGGGCGCTGTCGGACGAGCGCATGGCGAAGCGCTTCACGAGCAACATCGCCGACAACGCGAAGCGGCTGGAGAACCTGGTCGGTGATCTGATCGAGCTGAGCAAGGCCGAGTCGCCCGACAGCCGCGTGGACCTGATGGCGACGGACGTCGTTCAGGCCATCGCGAAGGTGCTGCGCGGATTCGAGACGCGCGCGAGCGACAAGGGGCAGCAGCTCGAGCTGACCGACGCGGGGGTCGTCCTGCGCGCCTGGGCCGACGCGCGGGCGCTCGACCAGGTGCTGCTCAACCTCGTCGACAACGCGATCAAGTACACGCCGGAAGGTGGCCGGATCACGGTCGGCGCGCGGCTCGACGAGGACAAGGTCATCGTCGAGGTCAGCGACACGGGGCCCGGGATCTCTCGCGCCCACCTCGATCGGATCTTCGAGCGCTTCTACCGCGTCGACAAAGGGCGCGCCCGCGACCAGGGCGGCACGGGCTTGGGCCTGAGCATCGTCAAGCACCTCGTCTCGCGCATGGACGGGGACGTGACGGTCGAGAGCGAGGTCGGGGAGGGCACGACGTTCCGGGTGACCCTCCAGGCCGCGGCGTAGCAGGTCGCCGTCAGTGAACGCGCCGCGCGCCGTGCCGCACGTCTTCGCCCTCGACCATGTAGACGACCATCTCCGCG
>SHBB01000614.1 GCA_004213565.1 Sandaracinaceae bacterium | reverse complement strand
CCGGTCTTACCCGAGCCCGTCATGCCGACGCAGAGCCCGTGGGTGGTGAGATCCTTGGCGTCGTACAGGATGGGCTCGCGGGTCGTCTCGCCTTCGCGCACGGCTCCCTCGAGCACGGTCCCCTCGAGTACACGGTGCCCGAGGTAGAACGCGCCGAGCTGCTCGAAGTCCTGCATCGCGCGGGATGCTATCAGCTGCGCGCTTCAGAGCGGCGCGAGCCCGGCCACGAAGGCCGCCGCGCCCACGACCGAGGCGGCGGACACGGCGGTCAGGAGCACGGCGGCCGCGGCGCGGAGCGGCGCCTCGTGCAGCGCGCCGAGCCGCTCGCCGGTCAGCTGCGCGCGGTGTGGCCCCGCCCCGGTGAGGGCGACCCGCTCCAGGCTCGCGTCGCGCCCGAGGCGCAGGCCCGAGCGCCCGAGGCGCGCCGCGGCCGCGAGCCAGCTCCGGTAGAGGTCACGCCCGGCGCTGAGGCCCGCGAAGGCGAGCGCGGCGAGGCCGCACACGAGGCCGGGGACCGCGCCGAGCCAGCCGTCCGCCTCGAGGAGGCCGACCGCGCTCAGCGCGAGTGAGGTCGCGGCGAGCCAGCCCGCGCCCAGGAGCCGCTCGCGCTCGAGGTGCCCGGGGCGCTCCGAGCGGGCCGACCAGCGCGTGAGCAGGACGAGCGGCGCGACGACGGTGAAGGCGATGAGCCCCGCGGGCACCGAGTACACGAGCCCGATCACGGTCGGGGCGCAGAGCACGGTCGGGGGGCCGACGTTGGCGCCGAAGGTCAGGGCGAGGGCGCCCACGCTCCCGTCGGCGTGCAGGGCGGCCTTGGCGCCGACGAGGGTGCACGCGAGGGCGACCAGGAAGAGCCCGGCGAAGAACGCGATGACGCCGGGCTCGGGCGTCGTGGTGCCCTGCATGGCGAGGAAGAACCGCGCCACCGACATCGAGACGACGAGCCCCGCCGCGGTCGCGGCCCACCAGCCGGTCCGCCGCGCGCCGACGCCCGTGTCCCACTCCAAGACTCCAGCGAGGATCCTCATTGCGCCCTCCTTTGAACGTGTTCAGTCAGAAGGTGGGGTCGGGCGGCCAGGAGTCAATCCCCCGCGGGTGAATGGCGCCCGTGAAAGGGTTCAGCGGCTGGGCAAGATCGCCAGCTCGTCCTGGAGCTCGTCGAGCAGCGCGAGCACGGGGCCCTCGGCGGAGCTCTTCCGATGCACCACGTAGACGGGGCGGGTGGCGCCGATGTCGACGGGCAGGCGGCGCAGGTTGCCGCGCCCGCGGTAGCCGCGCGCGACCACGTCGGGGAGGAGGGCGAGGAAGCGGCCGGACGCGCAGACCTCGAGCGCGAGGTGGATGTCGGTCACCACCATGCCGACCTCGCGATCGTGCTCGCGCGGCCACGGGTGCACGGTGTTGGGCGGCGGGGCCACGAACGAGAAGCGCAGCACGTCGTCGCGCGGGGGCGTCTCCTCGGCGAAGAGCGGGTGCGCCTCGCCGCAGTAGACGCCGTACTTCATCTCGCCGAGGCGGTGCACGACGAGGGACTCGTCGGGCGTCGGGTCGTCGAGCACCGCGAGATCGAGGCGCCGGTCCGAGACCCACGCCTGCGCGGTGGCCGGGGCGTGCGCGCTCAGGTGCGGCACCACCAGCGGGTGGGACTCGACGAGGCGATCGAGCGCGCGGATCACGAAGGCCGACGCGAAGGGCTCGGGCGCGTTGACGCGGACCGGGCCGAGGAACTGCGACGTGCTCGCCGCGCTCAACCC
Source organism: Sandaracinaceae bacterium (assembly GCA_004213565.1). Classification (GTDB taxonomy): domain Bacteria; phylum Myxococcota_A; class Polyangia; order Polyangiales; family Sandaracinaceae; genus JAVJQK01. Next base: position 4,256 of record SHBB01000614.1, on the reverse strand, counting down.
GCGATCGAGCCGGCTCATCGAGAGGCGCAGCGCCGCCAGCAGCTCGTCCCCCGCCGGGCTCAGCTCGAGGCGCCGCCCGACCCGCCGGAAGAGCTGCTGGCCCAGCTCGTCCTCGAGCTGCTTGATGGCGCGGGACAGCGCGCTCGGGGTCAGGCCGAGCATCTCCGAGGCGGTCGGCAGGTGCTCGGTCTCCGCCACCGCCCGGAAGGCCGGCAGCCAGTTCCACACCCGATAGAGCCGCCGCAGATGCTCCATGCCGCGCGGAGCATAGTGCCTCTCGAGAGGCCGCGTCAGCCGTGCGCGCGCAGGAAGGCGTCGATCTCGCGGGCCAGGAACACGGGCCGCTCGTCGTGGATGGAGTGCCCGGTATCCGTCAGCAGGTAGCAGCGGCCGAGCCGGTGGAGCTGGTCGAGGTTCTTCGCGAGCAGGTCGGTCGCGGCGTAGATGTCGGCGAAGTCGAACGCGTCCTTCTGCCCGGTCAGGAGCAGCGAGCGCATCTTCTGGCCGATGAGGTGATAGCGCGGCAGCGCCCCCGCCTTGGTCGGCGTGCGGAAGCTGAACAGGAGCTGCTCGTAGGCGAGCCGCCAGGTGAAGCGGCGGTAGTGCTCGCCGTAGACCTCCTGGCGCGAGACGCGCGCGGCGTCGATGTAGGCCTGCTGCATCTTCACGCCGTCGTGGACCCAGTCGCTGCGCCACCACATCTGCGCGGTCTTCGGCTTGATGTTGCAGATGTTCTTGTCGAAGTTCTGGAAGAAGAACTGCTTGCGCGCGTTCGCGCCGTCCTCGGCCATCGTCGCCTGGCCGTAGGTCGTGTTCGGGCCCTGGTCCTTGAACAGATCGCCCTTGACCGGGCTCCAGACGCTGGCCGGAGACCACGCGATGATGCGCGGCGGGATCCAGGGTGAGCGGCCGGTCAGCGCCAGCCTCAGCGACATGTTGCCCCCCAGGCTGCCGCCCGCGGTGCAGGCGATCCGCGCGCGCACGCCCGGCACCTCGGCCTCGAGCGTGTCGACGAAGTTCGCGACGAAGTCGTCCAGGAAGTCGAGGAAGCCGAAGGGGCCGAAGTCGGTCGTGATCTTGGCGTTCACGTCGAGCATGGGGAGCTGGCCGGACGCGTCCGCGAGATCGATGCGCTGCGAGTAGCCGCTCGAGGGGAAGTCGAACGCGACGATGGCCGTGTCGCCGAGCCGGGTCAGCTCCGCGCCCGCGCGGTCGGCCTCCTCGAGCCGCGAGCCGAGGCCGTGCATCCAGAGCACGACGCGCTTGGCGTTGGCGACGTCCCCGATGAAGCTCGTGCGGATCCGGAGCGGCGCGAGGTTGCCCATCGGCACGCGCAGATCGCGCTGGGGGTTGTCGGTGACCTCGTTGTTGACCGGGCGGTGCGGGGGATCGACCTCCGCGCACACGCCGATCCAGGTCTGGAGCTCCGGGTGTGCGGCGCGCAGCGTCGCTCGCTCGGCGCCGCCGAGCGGGAGGAGCCGCGCGACGAGCGTGGCCCGCGCGAGCGACTTCTCCGCCGCCGCGCGCACCTTCGCCGAGCCAGGCGCGCCGCCGATCTTCTGGATCACCGCGTCCAGGCTGGGCGGGCCCTGGCTCCAGGACCGCCACGCGTGCGCGCCCGTGACCGCGAGATCGCTCATCGCCTGCCCGAGCGCGTCGCTGTTCGGGCCCACGTCCATCCGCGTGCGCGCGGCGGCGGCGAGGGACTCGAGCGGGTCCCGCTTCGCGGCGACCTTGCGCAGCGACTCGATCAGCCGGTTGTCGGTGTCGGGCTCGACCAGCGCGCTCGGCGGCGTGACGGGCACCTTCGGGATCGGGCACGGCTCCGGATCGAAGCGCTGTATGTTGCGAATCTCCATCGTTCCTCCCCTTGCTCCCGCGCGGAGGGTACCAGAGGCGACGCAAGGCGTGTTCGTGGGGGCGAGAGGGAATGGCGCCGCCCCCCTCCATCGTCCATCCTCCGCCGCATGAGCCGGACGCAGCAGCGAGCGATCCTCGTCTCCCTCTCGGCCCTCTCGGCGATGGCGTGGGCCGTCGCGTGTGGGGACGACGAAGAGGAGACCCGACCCGAGGTCACGGACGTCTCCGAGGAGGAGCCTGAAGCGGAGGCGAGCGACGAGGGGCCCGCGCCCGACGCCCGCGCGGAGCAGGTCCAGCGGGAGCTGGCCAAGACCCGCGTGCACCTGGATCTGCTCGCGCTCGCGCATCTCGCGGACGTCGAGCACCACGGGCTCTACATGGACTTCGGCACCCCGCAGCGCATGCACTGGACGATGGGGCGCTGGCACAACGGCTTCCTGCGCGACGTCACGGCGGGGGAGCGCGACTTCACGCGCATGGGCACCGACGCCCGCGCGTGGTTCCACCTCGACGAGGCCGGGGCGCGCACCCTGCGCTTCCGCGGGCGGCCGCTCGGCACGAGCGCCGTCGTCGTCTACGTCAACGGTCAGCGCGCGGGCCAGATCGACTTCGAGGGGCAGGGCGTGCAGGAGCACGACGTCGCGGTGGCGGCGAGCCTGCTCCAGCCGGGGGAGAACGCGCTGATGTTCCGCTCGAGCGGCACGCAGAGCGTGCAGGGCGAGGACGTGGCGGCGGAGATCGACAGCCTCTGGATCCTGCCCGAGACGCCGCCGAGCGGGCCCCTGCACGCGCCGCGCTACACCGAGCTGACGCGGGAGCTGACGGTGGGCGGCCAGGCGCGTCGGAGCGTGGTGGTGCGCGCGCCGAGCCGCGTTCGCTGGTACGCGGAGATCCCCGAGGGGGCGCGGCTCTCGTTCGGGCTCGGCGCGGACGGCGCGGCCACGGCCCGCGTGCGGATCACGCCTGAGGGTGGCGACCCGGTCGAGCTGCTCCAGGCGGAGCTCGGCGAGGGCTGGAGCGATCAGCTCCTCGATCTGTCGCGCTTCGCAGGCGAGGTCGTGCGGATCGAGTTCGACGTGACCGGCGAGGCGGCGGCGGTGGGCATCAGCGCGCCGTCCATCGTCGTGCCGCTGCCCGAGCAGGCGCTCGCGGCCGCGCAGGCCAACAGCGTGATCGTGCTCCTCATCGACACGCTCCGCGCGAGCAAGCTCAAGGCCTACAACCCGCGCTCGCGGGTGCAGACGCCGACCCTCGACGCCTTCGCGGGCGAGGCGGCGGTCTTCGAGCACGCGCAGTCGCCGGAGAACTGGACCAAGCCCTCGGTCGCCTCGATCCTCACCTCGCTCACGCCGACCACGCACAACACCAAGGAGCAGTCGAGCTCGCTCCCGCCGTCGGCGCTCATGATCAGCGAGGTCCTGCAGGACGCGGACTTCGCCACCGCGAGCTTCATCGCCAACGGCTACGTCTCGGACCGCTTCGGCTTCGACCAGGGCTGGGACCACTACACGAACTACATCCGCGAGGAGCGGAACACGGAGGCGGGCAACGTCTTCCGCGAGGCGATCCGCTGGATCGAGCAGCACCGCGAGGAGCGCTTCTTCGCCTACATCCAGACCATCGATCCGCACGTGCCCTACGACCCGCCGGACGAGCTGGTCTCGCTCTACGACTCCGGCGCCTATGACGGCCCGGTCTCTCCCCGGCGCACCGGGCTGCAGCTCGAGGACGTCAAGGCGGGCCGCTCGAGCTTCTCCGCGCGCGACATCCAGCGGCTCGAGGCGCTGCACGACGGCGAGATCACCTACCACGACCAGGAGATGACCCGCTTCGTCGCGCGCCTGCGCGAGCTGGGGCTCTACGACCAGATCCTGTTCGTGGTCACGAGCGATCACGGCGAGGAGTTCAACGAGCACGGCAGCTTCGGCCACGGGCACTCCATCTTCCAGGAGCTGCTGCACGTGCCGCTGATGATGCGCTGGAACGGCGCCATCCCCGCGTCGCGCATCGGCCCCACGGTGAGCACGCTCGACATCGCGCCCACCGTGCTCGAGGCGGTCGGCGTCCCGGTGCCCGACGTCTTCGAGGGGCAGAGCCTGTTGTCGACCGCGCGCGGCGTCGCGCGGCCGGGCCCGCAGATCGCGTTCAGCGACAAGCTCGACGACCGACGCGTGGCCACCGCGGCGGGCTACAAGCTCGTGGTCCGCGGCAACCTGACGTGGGCCTTCTTCAACCTCCGCGACGACCCGGGCGAGCAGAACCAGATCGACTCGGGGCGCCGTCACCCCATCGCGCTCCGCTACCTGCGCGGGCTCTACGGCCAGCACCTCGGCGCGGCCGACCGCGGCGACTGGCTCCTCGGCGGCACGGGCGGCGAGAGCCGGGTCCTGCCGCAG
>SHBB01000613.1 GCA_004213565.1 Sandaracinaceae bacterium | reverse complement strand
GGCCACGGTCACGTCGGTGCACGTCGCGGTGTCGAACGCGTCCCCGAGCCGATGGCGCGCGAGGCGCTCTCCGGTGGTGAGGTCGAGCTCCCACACCCAGCCCTCGTAGGGCGGGTCGACGTCGCCGATCTCGCGGCGGTCGTCCATCGCGCAGACCACGAGGCGATGGCGCGCCTCGTCGACGTCCATGCCGAGCGTCCACCAGGTGCCGGGCTCGGTCTCGCGGAAGACGACGGCCTGCTCGCCCGTCCGCGCGTCGATGGCGTGCACGCTTCCGTCGCCGAGGCTCCCGACGAAGAAGCGCTCGCTCGCGACGTCGAAGGTGCCGCCCTCGGGGTGCACCGCGTCGAGGTCGTAGCGCGCGCGGTAGGCGGACGGCGAGGCGGCGTCGGCGGAGCCCGCGTCGGTCAGGGTGTGAGCGTCGGAGAGGGTCTCGGCGTCGGCGGGCAGCCCGGCGTCGGGCTCGAGCGGGGCCGCGTCGCAGCCGAGGGCGAGCGGGAGGAGGAGGAGCGGCGAGGCGACCCATCGGAGAGCGGACATGCGCGGCACCCTGAGGCGCGCGCGGACGCGGGGCCATGAGCGTTCTTGCGAACCGCGTTTGCACGAACGCGAGACCTGGGAAGAGGACTCGCGCGAAGCCGCAACGCTCATCCCATCCCCCCCGACACCCCTTGGCGTCTTCGCGTCTTTGCGCGAACCATGAGCCCGAGAACAGAGCTCGCGCGAAGCCGCAAAGCTCATCCCATCCCCCCGACACCCCTTGGCGTCTTCGCGTCTTTGCGCGAGCCATGAGCCCGAGAACAGAGCTCGCGCGAAGCCGCAAAGCCGCGAAGAGAGCTCCCCTTGGCGTCTTCGCGTCTTTGCGCGAGCCATGAGCTCGAGAGAGATCAGAGCAGGTCGGCGAGGAGGGCGTCCATCAGCGCGCGGACGCGGGCGTCTTCGCGGTTGTCGGGGTGGATCAGGAGCCAGGCGACGCGGCCGAGCGCGGCCGTGACGTCGCGGTACTCGTCGAGCTCGACGAGCTCGGGGTGCAGCGCGGCGATCGGGCGCGGCAGGAGCGCCACGCCAGCGCCGCGGCGCGCCAGCGCGAGCATGGCGAGGCGAGAGCCCGTCGCGACGCTCACCCGCGCGGCGTGCGCCCGCTCGAGCTCCGCCTCGGGGATGTGCTCGAGCGGCGGGCCGCAGACGATCCAGCGGCGGTCGGCGCGGTCGCGCTCGGTCGCGAGGCCGAAGACGCCGTACTCGATGCGCGGCAGGCGCTTGCCCCACAGGCCGGGCGGCGGGTTCGGCACCACCGCGATCGCCACCTCGACCTCGCGCCGCCGGACGCTCGGGCCCGCGTGCGCGATGTGGAGGTCGACGCGCAGCTCGGGGTGCCGATCCGCGAGCGCGGCGAGGGGGCGCTCGAGGAGGGGCAGATACCCTTCCACCGTGGTCAGCCCCACCGCGCCCGCGACGCGGTCCTTGCGCCCCGCGGCGATCTGCTTGGCCGCCGCGAGATCGGTGGCGACGCGGCGCGCGGCGTCGAGCAGCGCGTGTCCCGCGTCGGTCAGGACAACGCCGTCCGCCCCGCGCACCACGCACGGGCCGCCGACGTCCTCCTCGAGCGCGCCGAGGCGCCGATAGACGGTGGAGACGGCGACGTTCAGCTCGCGCGCCGCCGCCGCCGCGCTCCCCCCTCGGGCCATCGCCTCGAGGTAGCGGAGGTCGTCCCAGCTCACCGCGCGCCGTCGCGGTAGGACTCGACGACGTGGCGCGCGAGGCCGGCCGCGAAGGCGTCGCCGTCGGGCCAGGAGATCACGTCCACGCGGATCAGCGCGCGCTCGGCGATGCCGATGTAGACGTCGTGCCGCGCGTCGGACTCGTAGCGATAGGACGCGCTCGCCGCCGCGCGGAGAGACGTGTCGTCGCGGCGCCGCGCGCCCTCGGTGACGGTGGAGCTGGGGGGCGCCTCGCCGAGGGCCTCGAGGATGGAGGTGATCTCGAGGTCGAGGGTGTCGTCGGGGATCGGCGGGACCGAGATGATCGCGACGCCGACCGAGGCCGGGTCGTGCAGCAGGTCGCCGAAGCTCTGGTCGACGCGCAGGGAGTCGTCGCCGACCTCGGCCGGCTGCGGCGCGAGGCTCGAGGGGACCTGCACGGTGGCGGTGGTGCCGTCGATCACCACGCGCTCGTAGATCGGCGCGGTCGGCGCCGGCTCGAACGCGCCGCCGAGCACGGGGCCCGCGATCGCGCCGCCCACGAGGAGCGCCACGCACAGGCCGGCCACGATGTTCTGGCCGGGGAGCGGGGTGGGCCGGTCGTGCGCGATGCGGTCGCCGCGCGGGACGCCGCGGCTGAGCACGAAGTAGAGGAGCAGCGCGCCGACGAGCCCGCCGCCCGCGTGCGCGGCCCAGTCGACGTGGGGCCTGAAGGACGCGGCGACGTTGAGGCCGAGGTTGATCAGCGCCGTGCGCCGCGCGAGGGCGACCATGGGAGGGGGCAAGAAGCCTGGCGCGAACGCGAAGACGGCCTCCGCCGCGAGGATGCCCCAGAGCGCGCCGCTCGCGCCGACCGAGACGGCGGCGTCCATGAGGAAGGTGCTCGCGAGTGAGCCGGCGAGCGCGCACGCGGTGTAGAGCACGAGGAAACGCGCCGGCCCGAGGAGCCGCTCGACGAAGCGCCCGAGGATGACGAGCACCATCATGTTGAAGCCGAGGTGCATCACCCCGCCGTGCAGGAACGCGCCGGAGACGAGCCGCCACACCTCTCCGTTCATGATCGAGTGGGGCTCGATGCCGCCGAGGCGGATGAGCAGCCGCACGCTGGGATCGAAGCCGCCGAGCGCGGCCTGGAGGCCGAACATCATCAGGTTCGCGGTCAGCAGCGCGTAGGTGACGATGGGGGTCGTGCCGTAGAGCCGCTGGGCGAAGGCGCGCTGCTCGGTGTTGCGCGCGACCGAGCGGCGGAGGCGATCTTCGAAGCTCTCCCAGTCCAGGGCGCGCCCGGGCGCGAGCGCGTCGTCGAGCTTGGCGCCGAGGGGGCCCTTGCGCGCGTCGTCCCAGCGAGCGCCGTCTTCGCTCACGCCGTGCCAGATCAGCCGGCCCCGGCGGATGGGCGGCGGCGCGTCGCTCTTCAGGGCCTCGGCCGCCTCCTCGTCGCCGATTACGACGATCGAGGTGGCGCCGACCTGCCAGACGCGGAGGAGCTTGCCGAGCCGCTCCGCGAGCGACGGGTCGCCGAGGCGCACCACGATGGCGCCGAGCTTGCCGTCCATGTCGCGCGCCGCGACGAGATCCTCGACCGCGGCGACCACGAGGGTGTCGTCCGCGAGGTCCATCACCGCGGAATACGCGAGCCGCCGGAAGAGCGGGGCGTTCTCGAGCTGCGCGTCGACGTCTCGGCTGTCCACCCGCGCATGCTAGCCCGAGGTTTGGCTCAGTCGATGGCCCGGCCCCATCCGTCGGTGTCGAGCGCCGCGCCCACCACCTCCACGAAGAGCGCGTCGAGGCCGTCGTCGACCTCCGGCGGGTCCTCGGCCGATGCGGGGCGAACGCGCACCGCGGGCGTCACCTCGAGGTCGTAGAGGCTCTCGTCGAGCACCATGCGTCGATGGCACCCGCTGTCTTCGTAGTGGAGCTCCGCGATCAGGTGATCCGGATGCGGCTCCCCCGCCGGCGCCCGCGCTCGTCGTCCCGTCATGCCTGCCCCCCCTGCGCTCGCAGGTGCGCACGCTCGGAACACGGGCAACGGTGCCAACCCGGAGACGCGCCAACCAGGGAGGCGGGTCATCGCGCGGCGCGGACTCTGACGGTATCCTCCACGCATGAGCGCCAACGAGGCAGCCAACCCGCTCGCGCCGCCGATCCCGCCCGGCGAGGACGAGCTGCCCTACAGCGATGGGGAGCCCTTGGAGAGCGAGACCCACCGCGAGCAGATGCAGCTGCTCATCGAGACCCTGAACGCGCACTGGGCCACCCGCGACGACTTCTATTGCGGCGGGAACATGTTCGTGTACTTCAGCGAGACGCAGGTCCGACACAACGACTTCCGTGGTCCGGACGTGTTCGTCGTGCTCGACACGACCCGGCGCGTCCGCAAGTCATGGGTCGTCTGGCAGGAGGAGCGCACGCCGGACGTCGTGATCGAGCTCCTGAGCGCCTCCACCGAGCACCGCGACCGCGGCGAGAAGATGCGCATCTACGAGCGTGTGCTGAAGGTCGGCCACTACTTCCTCTACGACCCCGTCAGCGGCGCGCTCGAGGGCTACCGCCTCCGAGACCGGAGCTACGAGCCGATCGAGGAGGACGACGGGCTGCTCGAGGCCAGCTCGCTCGGGCTCTCGCTGGGGGTCTGGCGCGGCGTGCACCACGGCGTCGAGGGCGACTGGCTGCGCTGGTACGAGGAGGGCGAGCCGATCCCGACGCCCGAAGAGCGCGCGGCGACGGCGGCGGCGCGGGCGGAGGCCGAAGCAGCACGCGCGGAGGCCGAAGCGGCGCGCGCGGACGCGGAGCGAACCCGCGCCGATCGGCTCGAGGAGCAGCTCGCGGCCTACCGCGCCAAGTTCGGCGACATCGAGTGAGAGAGGCTCACTCGGCCTGCGTCACTCGGCCGGGGCGCCGCCGAGGAGCGACTGGGCGAGGCCGATGAGCTGGCGGAGGGCGGCCTGCGTGGCCGCGGGCCGCGGGGTGGCCTCGGTGGCGTCGCCGGTCTCGGTCGCGCTGTCGGCTTCGGGCGCGGTGACGGCTTCGGGCGCGGCGGGCGCCTCGGCCACGGGCGCCGAGGGCGCCGGGGTGGCCTGAGGGCCGCCCTCGGGCGTGACGGCGCCGGTCGCGGTGTCGACCGCGCCGCGCGCGACCTGTTCGACGAAGGGCGGGATGATGCCGAAGGCGGGGCGCGGGGGCTCGGGGTCGGCGAGCACGGGCGCCTCGACCAGGTCCGGGACGGGCGGCTGGGGGGCGCTGGCGACGGCGGGCGCGCTCGGCGGACTCAGCTGCGCGAAGACCTGCGTGACGTAGACGCCGCGGCCGTTGGCGCGCGAGCCGAGGCCGACGTGGGTCACGCTGGGGTTGAGCAGGTTGGCGAGGTGGGCCTCGCTCGCCTCGAGCGCCGCCTGGGCCTGGACCGCGTCGCGGTGGAAGGCGACGTTCTCGGCGATCACGCCCGCCTCGACGCCGGCGCGGCGGACGCGGTCCTCCGGGGTGCCGGTCTCCGGAGAGACGTGCGCGAGCTGCCCGCGCTCGAGCATGTCGCTCGTGTGGGCCCGGGCCACGGCGTCCAGCTCGCCCGAGCGGCCCAGGGGCTGGAGCTGACGCTCCACCCGGAGCGCGTTGATGCGGTTCAGCATCGCCTCCTCACCCGCCGCGTCGAAACCCGCCGCGTCGAAATCTTGCGCCGAGGCCACGTGAGCGAGGCCGAAGGCGGCGAAGAGGGCGGAGAGGAAGACGAGACGACGCATGTGAAGGCTCCAGGGTGAGGGCACGGAGATGCTCTGCAGAAAGCGATCCACGCGCGGGTTGGCGGGCGAGACGCCCCTCCGTGCCCGGAATGGGGGCGCGCGTTCACGGTCCGACCCCCACGCCCGTTCACACGGGCTGCGGCCAAGGATCGGGCCGCGCATCCGTCCGACGCTTGCGTCATCGTGGAGAACATCGTGGAGAACATGGTGGAGAGGATGCCGCTCCGGGTCGTCGCCGCGATCCTGCTCGCCGCCGGCTGCGCGCCGGTCTCGGCGCAGCCGCGCGGCGCCCCCTCGCCCGCGAGCGCGGCGCCGCGCTCGGCCGTCACGGCGCCGGTGGAGCTGCGCGTCTCGCTCGACGAGAACACCCACTACCGCCGCAGCCGCGAGGCCTTCGCGGGCGACGTCGGCGGGCACGCGCTCCGCTTCGAGGTGACGAGCGCGCTGGAGCTCCGCCCCCTCGGCGCGGGGCGGGTCCTGTGTCTCGAGCAGGTGGAGCGCCTCGACTACGCGCGCGACGGCGAGCCCGCGTCGCCTCCCTCCGGCAGCCACGGCGCGAGCCAGATCACCCTCCGG
>SHBB01000612.1 GCA_004213565.1 Sandaracinaceae bacterium | reverse complement strand
ATGCCGTTTCCCGCGTTTTCTGGGCAAGGCGCGACGAGGGAGCGTGCTCTCAGCACGTGACCGAGGAAGCAACGCAGCCCAGGAATCGCGGGGGACGGCAGGCGACGGGAGGTAAGTGGATCATCTCTCTAGTCCATCACGGCGCCCTGGTTGCGCCACGCGTGGAGGACGTCGACGCGGTCATCCGGACGCAGCCGCAGCGCGAGCTCGGGCGGCAAGGCCCAGGCGTCGACCACGAGGTGAAGGAACGCCCGAATCGCCGCCGGCTTCGCTCGGTGCGCCCGATACCATTCGACGCCGGCGCAAGGACGGGCACGAAGCGCGGCTCGAAAGATGCGCTCGCGAGCGACGTCACGCCAGAGCAGGTACGCAGACGCCAGGATCAGCGCCGTGATCAGGAGCTCGAGTTCCAAGCCCGCTCAGCCCCCGCAGGCGCCGCCGGTGCACTCGAAGGTGAGGTCGCAGACGGGGCCGTCGCCGCAGCGGCACTCGCCCGCGGTGCAGCGATCGGCCGAGGGGGTGCAGCGCGTGCCGCAGAGGCCGCAGTTGTCGAAGTCGGTCTGGATGTCGACGCAGCCGGTGGAGCAGCAGGTGCTGCCCTCGGGGCACGGGCCCACGCCGGACGCGGTGGAGCAGTCGCACTGACCCGCTTCGTCGCAGCGGTCGGCGCGGGAGGGCTCGATGCCCTCGCAGCCGGCGCAGCACTCCGAGGACTCGTCGATGCGGCCGTCGCAGTCGTTGTCGCGGCCGTCGCAGAGCTCCGGCGCCCCCGGGACGCTGCCGCCAAAGGGCGGGCGGACGTCCGTGCGGGTGTCGTCGCAGTCGCACAGGGTCAGGTCGTCACCCTCGCGGCACGCCTCCACCCCGTCACCGTCGTTGTCGCCGCAGGACTGGTCCCGGCCGTCGCAGTTCTGGTCCATGCGATCGCCGCAGATCTCCACCTGGAGCTCGCAGCCGGCGTCACCCGTCGGCGGAGGGCTTCCGTCCGGGCCGGGCGGGGGCGCGCCGTCGGGCCCGGGCGACGTCGAGCCGTCCATGCCCGGGGTGACCGCGCCGTCGCCCGGATCCTCCCCGCCGTCGCAGCCGAGCGCGCCGAGCAGGAGGAAGGCCGCGAGGGAGAGACGCGCGATCACCGCGCGCCTCGTCGACGCCAGAGGACGAAGGCGAGCGGCGCGAGCAGCCACGCGAGCGAGGGAGCCCGGTCGCGACCCGCCGCGCGGCAGTTGCAGCCCGGATCACCGCGCGCCGGCGGGCGGCGGTCCACGCCCCCGTCGGTGTCCTCCATGCCGCCGCCGTCGATGCCCGGAGGGGGAGGCGGCGCGCCGCCGTCGCCCGTGCCGGGCGGCACGCCAGCGTCCGCCATCGGCGCCGGGCCGTCCACGCAGTCGCCGGCCTGGCAGCGCTGGCCCTCGGGACAGACCGCGCCCGCGCACGCGTCGCGGCACTCGCCGGCCTCGCAGTAGAAGCCAGGATCGCACGTGACGATGTCACACGCGGAGTCGATGCAGCTGCCGTCGGCGAGGCAGGTCTGGCCCGCGTCGCACTCCCGGCAGGGGCACTGCGCGACGCACGCGCCGTCGACGCACAGCTCGCCGTCGGGGCAGGTCAGGACGTCGCAGAGATCGGTGCAGCGGCCCGCGACGCACTGCTGGTTGTGGGGGCAGACGATGCCGTCGCACGCGCCGACGCAGCTCCCGCCGCGGCAGCGCTGGCCCTCGGGGCAGGTCACGTCGACGCACGCGGACTCCACGCAGATGCCGTCCGCGTTGCAGCTCTCGCCCTCTCCGCAGCCGCCCTCGAAGCACGGCGGCACGCAGCTGCCGCGCACGCAGATGTCGCCCGCGGTGCTGCAGAGGTCGCCGCCCTCGTCGGTGGAGCCGTCGCAGTCGTCGTCGGTGCCGTTGCAGCGCTCGGCGCTCATCGTGCCGACGGGCGAGCAGACCACGTCGCGGCCCACGCACTGGGTCACGCCCACGCCGCAGGCGCCCATCATGCCCGTGTCGCACACCTCGCCCGTGCCGGGGCAGCTGACCTCGCCGCCGCGCACGCTGAACCGCCAGACGCCCGGGATGCCGACGTTGGAGGTGGTGCACACGTCGAGGATGGCCATCGTGCGCGAGCCGGGGATCTCGACGAAGTCCATCGAGTTGCCCGCGTCGAAGCCCGCCTGCGCGGGCGTCCCGCCGAGACCGCCGCTGCCGCCGGACGCGTCGCCCGTGGTCCACTCGCAGCGGTTGTAGCGGAACTCCACGTCGAAGTCGCCGGCGCGGCAGTCGAGCGAGTTCGTCAAGATGAGCTGGAAATCCATCTTGCGATCGTCGTTGGAGCTGTAGTAGCCGACGTTGTGCCAGGTGGCGACCATGCGCCCCGGCTCGAGGTGATAGAACACGCCGTTGTTGTTGGGCGTGCCGCCGCCGCGCGTGTCCACGTCACCCCAGTACGGCGCGATCATGGGACGGTCCGCGACCGGGAAAGGCGTCGGCGTGTAGTTGAACACCGGGCCGGAGAACGTGATGTTCCCGTTGTTGTTCACCCAGACCTGGGTGTAGGGCCCGCCAAAGAAGTTGAGGCCGCCCGGGAAGGCGGCCGTGAGGTCGATGGGGTCGGACGAGCCGTCGTCGTTGATGGGCAGCATGTTGCTGCCGAAGCCGACGGGCCCACCGTAGGTGTTGATCAGCGGCGCCTGCGCGCTGACTGGGGCCGCGGTCGTCGACCCGGCCACGAACGCCAGGGCCCCGAACATCAGCGCCGCGGAGCGCGCCAGACCACTGGTACTTCTTCCCATCCAAGCCTCCAAGGGGGTCAGAGTACCGGTCGGCCCACTCCAGATGAAGCCTGGACGGTCACTTTTTCGCCGATGCGGAGAGGCCTTGACCGCGGGGGTCGGAATGTCGGACACGACTCGGGTGCTCGACCTCACCCTCTACGACCGCATCCGTCTGCGCTCCAAGCCGCCCGTGCAGAGGCTGATCGCGGACTGGTTCCTCCGCTTCGACTACCGGAAGCTCGACCTGCGCGTCGAGGGGCTCGAGCGCATCCCCCCGCGTCCGGTGGTCTACGCGATGAACCACACGGACAACTTCAATTACTGGCCATTTCAGTACTATCTGCACCGCGAGCGCGAGCGCTACACGGCCACCTGGGTGAAGGGGAAGAACTGGGAGGACGTGGCCACCGCGACGTTCATGCGGCTGACCAACAACATCCCGATCGCGTCGCGCGGCTACCTGATCACGCGAGACTTCCTGAACGTGATGGGCCGCCGCCCCGAGCCCGAGGAGTATCGCGCGCTGCGGGACGCGGTCGACGACGGCCAGCCGGTGTCGGGCCCGGTGCCCGAGGCCGTGCTCCAGAAGCCGCGCGACATGATGGGGCATGCTTTTGATCCCACGCGTGAGCGCTGGTCGGCCGCGCTCCGGGGTGTGCTCGCCGAGATGAACCGACGCTTCGTCCGCCTCAACGAGCAGGCCCACTGGATGGGGCTCGACATCCTCGTGTTCCCGCAGGGCACCCGCTCGGTGCGACTCTCGCGCGGACACATCGGGCTGGCGGAGCTGGTCCTGCACCTCGGCGCGACCCTGGTGCCCGTCGGCTGCAACGGCTCCGACCTGGTCTACACGGGCCGCTCGATGCGGTCCGAGCCGGGGCGCATCGTCTACCGCATCGGCGAGCCCATGTACCCCGACGACTTCGCGGACATCGCCCCTCGCGTGCCCTTCGTCCCGTTCACGAGCGAGGCCGAGGCCGCGCACCGCGACGCCTTCCAGGAGGTGGTCGACCGGGTCATGCTGCGCATCGATGGCCTGGTCGACGAGCGGCATCGCTTCTCGACCGACCTCGCCAGCGACGGCACCCGCGGGACCGATCGCTTCCTCTGAGCGGCCGCACGCGTCCGGGGATCACCGACGCCGTCCAGGGACATAAACAGACCTACAAACTCGCCGTACACTCCCGGGGTCGGGGAGGCGCCACGGAGGCGCGATCATGGAACGACCCACCGCAGAATCGATCCTGGCCGAGATGGCCCTCAGCTCGATCGAGGATCATCCGCTCGAGCACGCGTGCCTTCGCGTCGCGGCCGAAGAGGTGATGCGCGTGTTGCAGCGCTGGCAACAGGCGGGCTGGTGGGCCACCGACGGACTCGGGTTCCTGACCCTCGGGCAGCCGACGACGCGCGGCCTGTCGCATCTCCGCGCCCTCGCCACCGGCCAGCCCGTCGAGGAGGAGCCGGACTGCGAGGTGCTCATCGAGATCGACGACGACGAGACCCGCGAGCCTCGCCGCACCACGAGCGGCACCCAGCTCCGCGCCGACGTGCTCGCCTCGCTGGACGACGACGACCTCGAGATCGAAGTCAGCTGATCACGGGCCGACGCGCCCGAACAGGATCGGCGTGACCACGTAGCCTCCGCTCCGGGTGCCGGCCCAGCCGTAGTGCGTGCCGTGGCCGTCGCCGTCGGTGAGGAACACCAGCGTGCCGATCCCGAAGCCGCCCTCGCCCGGCCAGGGCCGCGTGTCGTCCTGGTGGCGGGAGCCGGTCGCGTCGGCCACGCGCACCGCGTAGGCGTGGGGAATGCGCGGGACCGGCCGCGGCGCGCCGATCACGAAGCCCGTGTGTCCCGTGTTGCGGCTCGGGAAGCCGCGCGGGCGGCGCCACGCGAAGACGTCGCCCGGCCGCACGTCCTGGATGCGCTCGATGCGTCGCCAGCCGCGACGGTAGGTGTCGGTCGGGGCGCGCTCGATGGTGCGCACGAAGTGCTCCGCGCGCGCGCGCTGCAGGTTGCGCAGGTGGTGCACGCTGCGCCGGGCCGCTCGCTCGAGCACCCAGTGGACCATCAGCGAGCAGTCCCAGTAGTACGTGCCGGTGCGCTCCCGGACCACGCGGTGATGCTGGTAGCGGGTCTGGCGTACGTTGCGGCGGAGCGCCTCGATCTCCTCCACGACCCGCGCCCCGGCGCGACTCCCCGCGGGGGTCTCCGGCGCCGGAGGCGGCGCCGGCGGGAGCGGCCCCTCGATCGGCGGCAGCACGATCGGCCACTCGTCGGGCCACGGACGCTCGCGCTCGTTCTCGGCCTGGGCGGACGCCGCGAGCGTGAGGGTGAGCAGGGCGAGGGAGGGGAGGAGCACGCGTCGCACGACGCGTCGACACCCGGGAAGGCAGAGTGTTCCGCGAGCGCGTGCGGGGCCGACCTCGAAGGCCACCCGAAGACCGCTCCGATGCACGCGGCCACCCGTGTGACGGACTGCTATGGTCCGCCGGCCATGAGCGAAGAGGATCCCCTCCGCCGCCTCCAAGAGCGGCTCGGACACTGGTTCACGCGCGTCGAGCACCTCGAGGACGCGCTCACCCACCGCTCGTTCGTCAACGAGCGCCCCAGGCTCGCCCGCACGGACAACGAGCGCATGGAGTTCCTCGGCGACGCCATCCTGGACCTCGCCGCGTCGTGCCTGCTCTGGGAGCGCTTCCCCGAGGCGCGCGAGGGAGAGCTGAGCCGGCGGCGGGCCGACCTCGTCTGCGAGCGCTCGCTCGCCAGCATCGCGAACGAGCTCGAGCTGGGCATCGGGCTGCGCCTCGGCAAGGGCGAGGAGAAGAGCGGGGGCCGCGAGAAGCCGCGTCTGCTCGCGAGCGCGCTCGAGGCCTCGGTCGCCGCGATCTACCTCGACGCCGGCGAGCAGGAGGCGATCACCATCGCGCGCGGGCTGCTCGCGCCCCACGTCGACGCGCTCGAGCCGGGCGAGCGGGACTACAAGAGCCGGCTCCAGGAGGTGCTGCAGCGCGGCGGCAACCCCGCGCCGACCTACACGCTCCTCGGGACGGAAGGGCCCGATCACGAGCGCCTCTTTCGGGTCGCGGTGCGGCTCGAAGACCGTGAGCTCGCCCGGGGTGAAGGCCGCTCCAAGGCGCGCGCGGAGCAGCTCGCGGCGCGCGCGGCGCTGGACGATCTCGAGAGCGGGGCGGGCACGGAGCGGGGCGAAGAGGAGTGAGAGACTCGCGAAGCGAGAGCGCGAGCCGCA
>SHBB01000611.1 GCA_004213565.1 Sandaracinaceae bacterium | reverse complement strand
GAGGTCGACGGCCGGGAGATGAGCTGGGCCGAGTTCGGCACGACCATGACCACCTACGCCGGGTGGGGCTTCCGCCTCTGCTTCGTCCCGGACGACGAGATCTACGAGCCCCCAACCATCGTGGTCCGCGATCCCGACGATGCCTGACCTGGACGAGGCGCGCCTCATCGAGAAGCTGCGCGCGATCGGAGCCGATGCGACCCCCCGAGGACCGTCACACGACGGTGGATGCCACCGCATCCACGTCGAGCGGTGGGCAGCGGCGTCGGGACAGGAACAAGAGAAAGAAGCGGAAGAAGCGCAAGCGCCGGTGAGCCTTGCCCGGTTCGGATACCTCGGGCAGGTCCCGCGAATGCACCACCACCCCGACCTCTCCGAGCGGATCGACGACGACGAGTGGGACGAGATGGAGGCCCTGTTCGCAGCGTCGGGCGGACCCAACATGGAGACCATCTGCGGCCTCCTCAACGCCGTCGCGACGGCACCGAGCACGATCCCACCGAGCGCTTGGCTCCCCCTGGCACTCGGCGAGCGCGAAGGAATCGGGAGCGAGAGCCCGCTGCTGGTCCGCCTACTGCGGCTCTACAACATGGTGGTCGACCAGCTCGCGCACGACGCCCCTCTGTGTCCCTCGCCGGACGACACCGAAGGGATCCGACATTGGTGCGAGGGTTACGCGCTCGGAGTCCACCTCGATGACGACTGGTGCCTCGACATCGAGTCGATGGCCTGGGCGACTCCGATCATCACGATCACCGACGGTGTCGGACCGAGCGAGCGGGTCGGCGATGACCTCGATGCGAGGGTGCTCGATGCCTATCACGGCCTGGCGGCGGCCCGTGTGAGCGCGGCGACCGCGTCAGGCGGACCTCGCACCGCCCGACGAGAGCCGAAGGTCGGTCGCAACGAACCCTGCCCGTGCGGCAGCGGGAAGAAGCACAAGAAGTGCTGCCTTCGGGCCTCCAGCTGATCCGTCAATCGTCGTCCTCACGGTGCGACGTGGCGTCCTCGTCGACCCAGTCCTCTTCGGTGTAGGTCATGCCTTTGCGCCCGGGCACTTTCCGGGTCGGACCCGCGCGGTAGATCTTGCAGCTCTTCGGGCCGTAGCAGAACGTCTCGGTGCGGTAGCGACGATGGCCGGGGTTCCAGTGGTCGATGATCATCTCCACGGGCATCTCGCAGCCCCAGATGCACGCGCGGCAGATCTCGCCGTCGAAGGTGCGCTTGGCGAGGCGGCGATGACCACGCTGGCGGTAGACGGGCAGCTCGGGAGGCGCGGCCGTCCACGGTGGGCCCCGCTTCGGCTCGGGCGGCGTGGAGAGCACCTTGACGCGACTCGCCTTGTGCAAGTCCGCCGTCTCGCGCCGCCCATCGACGACCGGCTGGCCCTGCCCGCTGACCTCCATGCCGACACGAAAGCCGTGCTTGTCCTGGGCGGCCTTGCCGACAGCCACCGTGAAGGCGCGGTCCTCGTCGCCGAGCTTGCCGTAGAGGCGCAGCGAGTAGCCGAGGTACTCGTGGCTCCGCTCGTCGAAAGAGCGGGTCAGGCGGATGCGGGGCTGGACGGAGAGGACCTCCCCGCGCCAGGAGACCTTGTCGGCGGCGGCCATGTCGCTCGGGATCATCACCGGACCCCGGCGGAACGCAAGACCGCCGTCGACGCGACCGACTCGTCGTGGCCGTCGAGGGCCATCAGGAGCGCGAGCAAGCGACGACGAAGCTCGCCTCGGTCACCATCACGCTCCCAGGCTTCGAGGGCGTCACGAAGGCGCTCACGGATTCTAGCTAGGGGCGCCCCCAATACCCCGCCCTTCGATGCTGTTTGCTGTCGCCTCGCCTCGTGCGGGGCGTTTCTGTTTTCGGCGCGCGCAGCCCGATGGGGTCGAGACGCCTTGTGCGGCGCGCCGGGTGGGGCGACAACCGACACATGACCGGCTTCACCTGTCGAACGTGTGGGGGGCGGCATCCGGACCCTCCGCGGGTCTGGGGGGCAGACGCGCCAGCTCCCTATTACGACCTCGCTCCAGAGGACCGTGACCGGGCGGGGTTGAACGCGGACCAGTGCATCATCGAGACACCGGGCGAGACCCACTTCTTCGTGAGGGGCCGCTTGGAGATCCCGGTCGTCGATGAAGACGAGCCGTTCGCGTGGCTCGTGTGGGTCTCCCTCAGCGAGACGAGCTTCGAGCGCGCGTCTGAGCTGTGGGAGCAGGAAGGACGAGAAGCCGAGCCGCCCTTCTTCGGGAGGCTGTGTGACCGGCTCCCATACCCTGAGCCAACGCTCTTCCTCGAAGCGCGAGTTCACACTCGTCCCGTCGGGCAGCGTCCCTTCGTCGAGCTGGAACCCACCGACCACCCTCTCGCTCGTGAGCAGCGGGAGGGCATCACTCGCGCGCGCGTCTTGGAGATCGCCGAGCACTTCATGCATCCGAACGGGTCGGCGGGCTGAGGCTCCTTCTCGTCGTGGACCGCCAGGACCCGCAAGGTTCCATCCACCTCCAGTAGCCCGTGCTCATAGCCCCACAGCCAGTCCGCGAGTGAGTAGGCCGAGCCGAGGACCGTCACCCTCCCGTCGGCCTTGTCGATCACCACCCCCATCGACCCGACGAATCCGACGCGGGCGACCCAGTAGGCGTCACGCTCCATCAGGTCGGGCTCGAACCAGTGGGACCCAGTGCGCTTCGCGTATTCATCCGCGATCTCCCGCGCGTCTTCGAGTCCCACCATCGACGGGAGAGTGCGCCATCTGGGTGCAGACGTCTGCACCCGCCGACGTGGGCGGACGGGTGGACTCAACGGAGGACGAGCTGCGCGCCGGATCGCACGGTGACCGAGAGCGGCTGTCGATCACCGTGCGATTCGAGCCAGCCGCCCGACGCCGCGCCACGGCTAGGCTGCGCGCATGCACCACCGCGTCGCGCTCGCCTTCGCCCTCCTGCTCCTCTCGCCCGGCTGCGACGGGAGCGCGCCGCCGCCCGACGCCGCCGCTACCGACGCGGGCCTGGTCGACGCGAGCCCGAGCGACGCGGGGACGGGGCCGGCGGACGCTGGCTCGCCCCAGGACGGCGGCTGCGACATCTGCGACGCGGGGCCCCCGCCGATGGCCGACTACTACGTCAGCCCCGACGGTGACGACGACGGCCCCGGCACCCTCGAGGCGCCGTTCGCCACCCTCGCCGCCGCCGACGCCGTCGTCGCGCCCGGCGACCTCGTCTACTTCCGCGGCGGCACCTACCGGGAGCCGGGCGTGATCCGGGCCTCCGGCGAGGAGGGCGCGCCGATCCGCTGGGAGGGCTACCCGGGCGAGACCGTCGTCTTCGAGGGTCCCGGCCGCGGCGGCACCCCGTTCGTCGAGCAGCTCCGGGTCAGCGGCTCCTGGAACGAGGTGCGGCGGATCTGGGTGCAGGACTCGTCCGGCCCCGGCATCCGGGTGTTCGGCGACCACGTCTGGATCGACGACGTCACCGTGCGCCGCTGCGGCACCACCGGCATCAACTTCTTCGAGGCCGACGACGGCCGCGTCTCCGACTCGCTCATCTCGCTGAGCTACAACCAGTACGACGCCGAAGGCCTGCCCGCGGACGGCGGCGGAGCCGACGGGATCTCGTTCGCCCACTGCCGCCGGGGCCTGATCACCGGCACGATCAGCTGGGGCAACTCCGACGACGGCTACGACCTCTGGGGCTCCTTCGACACCCGCATCGAGCACTCCTACGCCTACGGCAACGGCATCGACCGCTGGGGCGGCGAGGGCTTCGCCGGCGACGGCAACGGCTTCAAGCTCGGCAACTGCGACTCCACCGGCATCGAGTCGTACCGCAACGTCTCCTGGGGTCACCCGCGGCGCGGCTTCGACAGCAACTGCAACTCGATGAGCAGCCTGCAGCACTGCACGAGCTTCGACGACCGCTACGGCTTCAACAACCGCCACGCGACCAACGCCTGGACCAACAGCGTCGCCCTCGCCTCCCGCTCCGGCGCGGTGCAGACGATGGAGGACGAGCCCCGCAGCAACGCCTGGGACCTCGGCATCGAGGTGACGCCGGCGCACTTCCTCGGCACCACGCCCCCCGAGCTCACCGGCGACGAGAGCGCCGCCGAGGCCCTCGCCCTCTTCCGCGCCTCCGACTTCCTCCGGCCCGCGCCCGGCAGCCCGCTCGTCGACGCCGGCGAGGACCTCGGCGAGCCCTACGAGGGCGCCGCCCCCGACCTCGGCGCCTTCGAGGCCCGCTGATTCGTGCCTTGGCTGTTCGGGCTCGCGCTCGCGGCCAGCTGCGATCGCCCTCTCACCCCCGCCGCCGCGCTTCGCGGAAGGTGATAGAACGACGCTCCGAGGTCGTCATGCCAGCTATCCGCGTCGAGTCGCCACGAGTGAAGAAGCAAAGCGCGCTGCGATGCGAGGACTGGGCTCGAGCACGCAAGCTCGCGCCGGCGATCATCGGCCTGCTGTCGCTCTCGCTCGCCGCCTGCCAGGACGGGACGCCCGGCGCCGACGGGGGGCCGGACGCGGGTCTCGACGCGGGCGCTGGGCCCGACGGCGGTGCGCAGCTCGACGGGAGCGCGGGCCTCGACGCGGGCGGGCTCGTCGACGCCGGCGCCGACGCGGGTCCGGGCACCGAACCCGTGTGCGACCGCAGCTTCCACGTGGCCTCGTCAGGCCGATCGGGCGCGGCCGGGACCATGGACGACCCGTGGTCCACCGTCGGCGACGTCAACGGCGCCGACCTGCAGCCCGGCGACTGCGTGTGGTTCCGGCGGGGTGACAGCTGGGGCGAGAGCCTCACGCCTCCCTCGTCCGGCACGTCGGATCGCCCCATCGTGTTCGGCGCCTACGGCACCGGCGCCCCGCCGCGCCTCACGGGCGAGGGTGACCGCAGCTGCGTCGGATGGGTCGGGCCGCGCAGCCACTTGGTGTTCCGCGACCTGCACCTCGATGGCTGCGGTCGGCCGGGCGGCGGAAACGCTGGCGGAATCAGCGTATGGAGCGAGGGTGGGACCTCGAGGGGCCTCGTGATCGAGGGGCTGCTCATCGAGGGAGCCAAGACCTGGGGGATCTACATGAGCGGCGTCAGCGGCCTGCTGATCCGCCGCACCAGGATCAGCGGCTCCGAGGAGCAGCACGGCATCTACCTCGACGGCACGCTCGGCCTCGATGACGCCGTCGTCGAGGGTTGCGAGATCCACCACAACAACCAGATGTGCGTTCAGCTCAACTCCAACGGACACAGCCGCCTCACCGGCGTGATCCTCCGCTACAACCGCCTCCACGACTGCGGGTTGGGGGGAGTGAACAACATCGGCGCCGACGGTTTGCGCGCACACCACAACCTCATCTACGGCGAGATGCCGGGGATCTACAACGGCTGCGACGGGGCGGACGACGGCTGCAGCGCCGGCGCCGTCGACGCCGTCTACGCCAACAACACCATCCACGTGATGGGGTCCGGTTGGGCGGCGTGTCTCTCCAATGGGTCCCCCCTCGGTGCGCCCGACTTCGCCTCGTTCGTCAACAACATCTGCGTCCACGACGCCGGCTCGGGGGTGGCCCTCGAGGACGGTGAGCTCAGCGCCGCCACCACGGACCACAACCTCTACTTCTCCAACGTCTCCTCGAGCGTCCCCTTCGAGTGGGGCGGCGCCTGGTACGACGACTTCGCCGCGTTCCAGGCCGGCACCGGGCACGGCGCCGACAGCTCCTTCACCGACCCGGGATTGCGCGACGCCCCCGGAGCGGGATACGAGCTCCTCGGGTCATCGCCCGCCGTGGACACGGCGTCCGACCTCGGCTTCACCCGCGACATCGTGGGTACCGCCGTTCCGAGCGGCAGCGCGCCGGACCGGGGCGCGTTCGAGCGCCCCTGAAGGGGTGTCGAACCGGGGACGCGGTGCCTTCTCGCCAGATGACGAGCGCGCACGGGCCGTTGCCCACGTCGCCATCATGGGCTGACGACGCAAAGCGGCCCCGCCGGAGCGCGCGCTCCGACGGGGCCTTCGGGACGGGCGGCGTGTCAGGCCGGGGGGGCGGGCGGG
>SHBB01000610.1 GCA_004213565.1 Sandaracinaceae bacterium | reverse complement strand
GCCCCTCGACGCTGCCGGTCACGACCAGGGTGATGCCCATGCTCTCGACGACCTGCGCCATCCCGTCGGGGGTGCTCACGTCGACGCCGAGCGACTGTGCGGTGCCGACGGCCTGCTCCTCGTCGACGAGCTCCACGAAGGAGGCCAGCTCGCTCACGACCGCCTCGCGAGCGCGCTCGGCGCGCCAGCCCTCGAAGCGGAGCACGATGGCCCGTGGGACCTGGTTGGGCTGCGCGACGGCGGTGCCGACGGCGAGCCAGGAGAGCAGCGCGACCAGCGCGGCGCCCAGCGGGCGGATCGATTCGTTCATGGCTGCGACGCAGTCTACTATTCGATGAACGTGTCGTGGTAGCCCGCGTCCTCGATGCCCTGCGCCGCCTCGGTGGCGTGCAGCGGCAGCAGGCAGTCGAGCATCACCGCCAGCTCGTCGGTCCGCGTGGTGCCGAGGCTCTTCTCGTACGCGCCCGGGTGCGGCCCGTGGGGGATGCCCGCGGGGTGGAAGCTGATGCTCCCCGGCCCGACGCCCTTGCGGCTCGTGAAGTTGCCGCGCACGTAGTAGAGGAACTCGTCCACGTCGACCGAGCTGTGCGGGTACGGGCAGGGCACGGCCTCCTCGTGGAAGTCCACCACCCGCGGCACGAAGCTGCAGACGAGCGCGCCCCGCGCGCCGAAGGTGCCGTGCCAGGTCGGCGGCAGATGCACGAGCCCGGCGCGCGGCTGGAAGTTGAGGATCGGGAAGACCCAGGGGTAGACGGTGCCGTCCCAGCCGACGACGTCGAGCGGGCTGCGCGGGATCGAGAAGCCGTGGAACGCGCCGTCGCGCTTCACGACCAGCTCGCGGATGCCCTCGTCGCGCGGCGGCTCGAAGGTCGGGCGGCGGAAGTCGCGGTGGCAGAACGGCGCGTCCATGCGGAGCTGCCCGACCTCGTTGCGCCACTGCTTGGGGAGATGCAGCCCGCCATGGAGCTCCATCGAGAGCCACTCCTGCGGCCCGTCCGCGAGCTCGAAGCGATGCAGCACGCCCTTGGGCACGAAGACGTAGTCGTCCTGCGCGAAGGGCACGTCGCCGAGCATCGAGCGGAGCACGCCGCCGCCCTGCTTGACGAAGAAGAGGTCGTCGCCGTCGGCGTTGACGAAGTAGACCGGATCGGAGGCGTCGGGCTGGAGGGTCGAGATCGTCACGTCCGCGTTGAACAGCAGCGGCACCCGCGCGTCGATCGGCGCGCCGCCCGCGCCCAGGTCCTGCGAGCGGAAGTGCCGCTTCTTCAGCGGCCGCGCGCCCTCGGGCCTCGGCACCTTCCACCCGCGCGAGGTCTCGGCCACGCGCTGCTCGTGCGGCCGGCCCTCGTGATAGAGGATCGTGTACGGGCCCTCGAAGCCGTCCCGCGTGAGGCACTCCTCCCAGCGCAGGTTGCCCTCGGGATCGCGCAAGGCGATGTGATGCTTGCGCGGGACCTCGCCGACCTGCATCCGGTCGAGCATCAGATGCGGCCTTCGTCCCGCTGCTGACGCTCGATGCTGTCGAAGAGCGCGCGGAAGTTCCCGCCTCCGAAGCCCGCGTCACCCTTGCGCTGGATGATCTCGTAGAAGAACGGCCCGGCCTCGCGGTCCTCGTACAGCCCGGCCGACTCGCGGAGGAAGATCTGCAAGAGGTATTTGTGCTCCGCGCTCCCGTCGACGAGGATCTCCAGCTCGCGCAGCACCTCGATGTCCTCGTCGATGCTGCCCACGCCGATGTCCTTCAGCCGCTGGGGCAGCATGTCGAAGTACGTGCCGGGCGTGGGCATGAACTTGACGCCCTTGGCCCGCAGCGCGCGGGTGCACTCGATGATGTCCCTCACGCCGAGGGCCGCGTGCTGGATGCCGTCGCCGCGCTGATCCTCGTGGAAGAGGTTGATCTGCGACTTGCGGAAGAAGGGCCGCATCGGCTCGTTGTTGGCGAATTTCACGCCGCTCGGCTTGTCCCACATGACGACCGACTTGAGGCCCGAGCCCTCCTCTTTCTTCTGCGAGACGTCGGTCGAGTGGAAGGCGATCTCCCAGTAGCGCTCGAAGCCCATCACGTGCTCCATCCAGAGCAGCGCGGGGCTCATCGTCTCGAAGTTGCTCGTGATGTGGTCGATGCCCGTGAACCCGTAGCCGTTCTCGCCGCCCTTCGGCTCCTCGTGCTCGACGAACCCGGGGAAGAGGCCCGGCTTGCCCTGGCGCTGCACGAAGCGGAACGTCGTGCCGCCGAACGGCGTCGTGATGGAGAAGGTGCTGAACTTGCCGCCCTTGACGTCGGTGTGGACCACGTCGGAGATCGGCGTGGCCCCGCGGCCCTCGAGCAGCACGAAGGCGCGCTCGATGTCCTCGACCTCGAAGACCAGCGTGCCGACCCCGTCGGGGTGCTTCGCGAGCCAGCGCGCCGCGCGGCCGCCCTCGCCCACCGGCTCGCTGACGAGGACGCGGATCGAGCCCGCCTTGAAGAGCGCCGAGCGCTGCTTGGCCCGCTCGTTCAGCTCCTCCCCGCTGACGCCCAGCTCGGCGAACCCCAGCAGCTCCGTGTAGAAGCGGCGGCTGCGCTCGAGGTCGTGGACGTAGTAGTGGAGCGCTTCGATCCGCTTGATGCCGATGGGCTCGACCTTGGACATGTGTCGTTCTCCGGGGCTCGTTGTCTGAACGGCGGGACTCTGGGCGGGCTAGCTGGGCTGCGCGTCGGGCTGACGGTCCGGGTGCGCCGCCTGGAAGGCCTCGAGCGCGGCGCAAGCCGTGTCGACGCGGTGCAGGAGCGGCAGCTCCGCCTCGACGTCGATGCCGAAGCGGCGCGCGTTGTAGAGCTGAGGGACCAGCGCGCAGTCGGCGAAGCTGACCGCGTCGCCCACGCAATAGCGGCCGGCGACGCTCTCCGCCACCGCCTGGAACGCGAGCAGCCCCGAGAGGATGTGCCCGCGCGCCCACGCCTTCGCGTCGACGCCGTGCTGGCGCTCGAGGAGCTGCATCACGCGGAGGTTCTGGAGCGGCTGGATGCCCGCGTTGACGATCTCGGTGAGCTGACGCGCTCTCGCGCGGAGCACCGCGTCGGACGGCAAGAGCGCCGGCTCGGGGTGCGCCTCCTCGAGGTACTCGAGGATCGCCACCGACTGCCCGAGCCGGACGGGGCCGCCGTCGCCTTCGATCTCGAGGACCGGGACCTGCCCCATCGGGTTCTTCTGCGTGAAGTCCGCGGCGTGCTGCTGCCCGCCGTCCTTGACCAGGTGCACCGCCGCGTGCTCGACGCTCAGGCCCTTGTGGGCGAGCGCGATGCGCACGCGGTACGAGCAGCTCGAGCGCCAGTAGCCGTAGAGCTTCATCGCGGGCGGCTTCATCGCTTCTGGGGGGCCGCGACGGTCTGCGCGATGGTGCCGAAGAGGTTCTTGCCCTGCGGGTCGTGCATCTCGACCGTGACGCGGTCGCCGACCTTCAGGAACTCCGTCGTCGGCTTCCCGTTCGCGATGATCTCCCGCATGCGCCGCTCGGCGAGGCAGGAGACGCCGCGCGCCTCGTCCTCGTTCGAGATGGTGCCGCTGCCGAGGATGGTCCCCGCCGTGAACGCGCGCGTCTTCGTGATGTGCGCGATGAGATCGTAGAACGAGAAGTGCATCTCGGGGCCCGCGTGCGGGTCGCCCGCCAGCTCGCCGTTGAGCGTGGAGCGCATCTGCAGGTGCAGCCGGCCGTCCTTCCAGGCGTCGCCCAGCTCGTCCGGGGTGATCGCGAAGGGCGAGAACGCGGTGGCGGGCTTGCTGGTGAAGAAGCCGAAGCCCTTCTTGAGCTCGGGCGGGATCAGGTTCCGCAGGGTCACGTCGTTCGCCAGCATCAGGAGCCGCACGTACTTGCTTGCCTCGGCCTGCGTGACGCCCTGCGGCGTGTCGCCGAGGATCACGCAGATCTCCGCCTCGAAGTCGAGGCCCCACTCGGCGTTCACGAGCGGGATGTCGTCGCGCGGACCGAGCAGGACGCCCGAGCCGCCCTGGTAGACGAGCGGATCGGTCTCCAGCGTCTCGGGGGGCTCGGCGTTGCGCGCCTTGCGGACCAGCACGATGTGGTTGATGTAGGCCGAGCCGTCGACCCACTCGTAGGCGCGCGGCAGGGGCGGCCCGAGCTTCTCGAAGTCGATCTCGCGGCTCTCGACCTTGCCGTCCGAGAGGTCGCGCGACAGCTCGCGGAGGCGGGCCTCGGTGCCCTCCCAGTGGTCGAGCGCGGCCTGCATCGTCGGCGCGATGTCCTTGGCGGACGCGTACCGCTCGCCCTCGGCATCGACGACGATCAGCGCGCCGTCGCGGCGGTCTCCTTGGCGGAGCGTGGCCAGCTTCATGTCGGAAAATCCTCTCGTCCGTTCGGAGTGACTGCGGGACGGGAGCATAGCGCCCGGCCGCGCCGCGTCGCGTGCGCCTTTTCACACCGACGCCGAGAAGCTCAATGATCCCCGCGGATCACGACCTCGGAGTCCTCTTTCAGGGGGCGCTCGGCGTGCAGGACCACGAGGTGGTTGGCGTCGAGCCGGCCCGCGACCTCCACCTGCCGCTCGTCGCCGCCGACCACGCGCACGTTGCGCACGAGGACCCGCGAGTGCTCGACGAGCTGCAGCTGGGTCGCCTTCTTCTCGTGATGGAGCGCGGCCCGCGGCGCGAACCACCCGTCGCGCTCCCCGACGTCGAGCACCGCGGTCGCGCGCTCTCCCGCCGCGACCCGACCCTCGGCGTTGTCGACGTCGACGAGCACGCGTCGCACGTCGTCGGCCGAGGTGGGCGACCAGCGTCGGATCACGCCCGGCAGCGCGCCCTCGATGGACGGCGCCCGCACCGACACCGCGTCGCCGGTCTTCAGCGTCCGCGCGATCCAGGTGGGCACGTCGACCACGAGCACCACGGGATCCACCTCGACCAGCTCGACGATCGGGTTGCCCGACACGACGGTCGCGCCGCTCGCGACGCTGACGGAGGAGACGCGACCGGAGAACGGCGCGCGCACGGTGGCGTTCTCGAGGAGCAGCGCGTGCCGCTTCGACTGCACCTTCTCTTGCGCGAGCTTGTGCTCGGCCGCGCGGCGTTTGGCCTCGAAGCCGAGGAGCCTCCCCGCGGGCTCTCCTCGCTGCTCGGCCTGCGCGAGCGCGTCCTCCCG
Source organism: Sandaracinaceae bacterium (assembly GCA_004213565.1). GTDB lineage: Bacteria > Myxococcota_A > Polyangia > Polyangiales > Sandaracinaceae > JAVJQK01. The sequence goes on along the minus strand of SHBB01000610.1, from coordinate 897 downwards.
CTCCGCGAGCGCGGCCTCGAGCCCGTGCACCGCCGCCTCGCTCGCGAGGGCGCGCTGCCGGAGCATCGCGTCGCCGATCGCGCACAGCACCGCGCCCTCCTCGACGGCGTCGCCGAGCTGCAGAGACAGGCCGGTGATCACGCCGGACGCGGGCGACTTGAGGAGCACGGCGCGCGACGCCGCGAAGCGGCCCTCGATCTCCAGCGGCGTGTCCGTGCGCCGCTGCACGAGGGGCGCGACGCGCACCGGCACGGGCGCCGGACGAAGCTCGAGCTCATCGAGATCCACCTCCGGAGTCTACTACCTCGAGCGTGTTTTTTGACCGCCGAGCCGCGGACCAGTTACGGCCGAGATCGGTTCAGCGACGGGGGCGACCGTCGTTGTGAGCCAGAGCCGACTCGGGCGACGAGTCGTTTGCGGACAAGGGAGGCATCCATGAGCCAGCGAATCGCAGTGGTCATCACCCTGGCGCTCTCGAGCTTCGGCTGCGCGAGCGCGCATCCGTCGGACGAGGTCGCGCCGGGCATCTACGAGCTGAGCGCGAGCGCCGACACCGACGCCTGCTCTCCGCACCGCGCGGTCGGCGTGATGGGTGAGGTGGCCGTGCTGGTCGAGGCGGGCGCGGTCGACGCCCCCGTGCCGGACATGGACGCGCCCCTCCTCGTGGCGCCGCGCGTGCGCCTCGCTCCCGGACAGTCGTATCACTCCGAGACCAACCGCCGCATCCCGGGCTGCGAGTCCGCGTGGGTGCACGAAGAGTGGACGATGCTCCAGGGCGGCGCCGAGGGCTTCCGCGTGCTCCACACCCAGGAGTGGCAGGGCCTCGCGGCCTGCGCGGGAGCGCGCGACGTGATGCCGGGCGCCCCCGAGGCCGACTGCCGCTCGGAGCGCGTCCTC
>SHBB01000061.1 GCA_004213565.1 Sandaracinaceae bacterium | reverse complement strand
ACGGCGCGGCGGGCGGCGCGGCGCGCGGGGGCGCGGGCGCGCTCACGGGCGGCCGAGCCGGCTGCTGCGGCTGACGCGGCGCGGGCTCCGCCATGTGGCCGTGCACCTCGAGCCAGATCACGTACGGACCCACCCGCATCGGGATCCCGCCCGGCGCGGCGATGGTCGTCCTGTGCAAGTGTGATTGTCCCACCATCGTGCCGTTCGCGGACGCGTCGGTCACGTGGTAGCCGCTGGGCGTCTTCTCGATGGTGAGGTGGCGGCGCGAGACGTCGGGGGAGGGCAGCACGATGTGGCACGAGGGGTCGCGCCCGATGACCACCGGGCCGCGCTCGTGGACGGCCAGTGTCTCCACCGTGCCGTCCGCCATCTCGATCGTCATGTTCAGGGACACCCGCGAAGCCTCCGCGGTGAAAACCTACTGTGAACCAGCGGGCGTGTCCTGCCCGGGCCGCGCCCGACCCGGTCGGACCTGACCCTGCCCGCCCGGCTGGCCGTACCCCGGCGGCGTCGCCTCGAACATCTCGTACTCGTGGATGAAGCCGCTGAAGCGCTGGTAGGTCTCGAGCGCCTCGCGGATGTAATCGCGCTGCTGCCGCGGCACCGACTGCACGATGGTGGGCACCACGAAGAGCACGTTCTGGGTCGCCTCACCGCGCCGCTGGTTGCTGCCGAAGAAGACCCCGAGGATGGGGATCTGGCTGAGCCCCGGCAGGCCGCCCTGGGACTCCAGCTCCGAGCGGCTCACGAGCCCGCTCATCATCATCGCCTGGCCCGGCTCCATGTTCACCACCGTCTCGAGGTGGGTGACGCGTCGCCCCGGCGGGCCGCCCGCCGACGCTGGATCCGTCAGCTCGGACAGGTCCGCCTCCATCGCGATCTCGATGCGCCCGGTCTGAGCGTCGAAGCGCGGCGTCATGCGCAGCACCGAGCCGTACTCGATCTTCTCGAGCCGCGCCGCGAGGGCGCCCGACACGATGATGTTCACCTCGCCGCCGCCGCTGAACGACGCGGGCGTGCCGTTCGCGGTCACGAGCATCGCCTGACGGCGGAGCCGCGCCCAGCCCTGCGACTGCGCCAGATCGATGCGGGGGAGCACCTGGTTGACCAGCGCGAGGCTCGCGGTGGTGAACCCGGGCGTGCGGTCCGCCGGCGTGCCGAGGAAGTCGAAGTTGAGGGTCGCGTTGCCGATGCCCGCGCCGCCGATCGTGCCGGGGAAGCCGACGCCGATGTTGTGGCTGTAGGTCTCGTTCAGCTCCACGAAGTAGAGGTCGAGGCGGATGGTCTCGCGCGCCTCGACGCTGCCCGGTCGGGCGTGCTGCGCGTTCGGGTCGCGCACGGTGATCTGGTAGGTGACGCGGCGGCCGTTGGCGTAGAACAGCACGAGCGAGGTCGTGCCGGGGCGGAGCGCGACGAGGATGAACTCACGCTCCGTCACCCGGATGTCGACCACCCCGGGGATGCCCTCGGAGAAGCGCTCGACGCCGATCGCGCTGACCGTCGACTGCTCGCCCACGGTCAGGTCGAGGTCGCGATCCTGCTGAGCGAGGGCCGGCGCGGCCGCGAGGGTGATCCCGGCCGCGACCACGCAGACGAGCGAGCTGAGCTTCGAGGGGATGCGCACGTTCTTCACTCCACACGCTGCGGGATGGTCGGCTGTTCGACCTGCGGCTGGCGGCGCTGCACGCGTCGTCGCCGCTCGGGCTCGATGATGTCGGCCGTGGTCGTGTCCGGCGGGTTCTCGACCACCGCGATGTCGTCCGGGTTGCGGAGCACGAGGGTCATGCGGCCCTGCTCCTGCGCGAGCGCGAGCACGCCGGCCTGCTCGAGCGTGACGCTGAGCGTGACCTGGTTGATCGAGCCCTGGCTCGAGCTGCGCCGCTCCCCCGGCCGGACCGGCGCGCCCGTGTCGCGGCCGCTCGCGAGCACGAGCAGGTTCTGCAGGAGCGGGATCGTCACGTGCTGACGCTGCTCGCGCGGCACGGTCAGGAGCGCGTCCACCCGGTCGCCGGGCCGCAGCAGCCCGCCGAAGCTCGCCGTCACGTCGGCCCGGATGGTGATGGCCCGCATGCCGTTCCGGACGAGGGCGCTGAGGTCACGCCGCTGCTCGCTGGTCGTCGCGAGGTCGGTCCAGAGGAGCGACTCGCCGCCGCGGACGCCGCTCGTCACGCGCACGCCGATGATGCGCTGCGCCTCGGACGCCGGGATGTGCCGGTCCTCGACGTAGCTCTGCGGCAGCGGCCGCGTGCCGAGCATGTCCTGGCTCAGCGCGGTCCCGAGCGGGATGTCACGCGTGGCGACCACGACCATGATCGCGGGGCCGCCCGATGCTTCTTCCTCGAAGCGCTGCATGTAGAGGAAGAGCATGACGAGCCCGGCGACGGCGCAGGCGATGGCGGCGATGATGGCTTTCTTAGCCACGGCGCCGGATGGTAGCCCGCGAGGCGAGCGGAATTCGAGCTAGAAAGGTCATGGCTTCAGGAGGGGGCGCAGCGCGTACTGCCAGGCGATGGCCAGGGCGAGCAGCACCACGAGCAAGAGGCCGATGCGCTTGATCCAGTTGGGGCCGGGCTCCGGCTCCGGCTCCTCCATCACCGTGATGGGGCGCTGTCGCTCCCCTTCGAGGGCGCGCTCGTCGATGTCGAGAACGCCCGCGGCGGTGCGGCGCCCGTGCGGGCTCGAGTCGCGCACCCCGGTGACGGAGGCGTCGGTGATGCCCGCGCCGCCGCCGCCCTGGTGGGGATCGTGGACCCGGACCAGACCCTGGTCGAAGCGCGGCTTGTTCGGGGCCGAGCGCCGCTGGGTCTCCGGCCGGAGATCGAGCTCGGCCCCGAGGATGGCCGCGGCCGCTCCGTCGTCACGCGGCGGCGCGGCGGGCTCGGGCTCCGGGGCGGGCGGGGGCGGCGTCGGCACCGGCCGCGGCAGCGCCTCCGGCTCGGGCTCCGGCTCCTGCGGGGGCGCCTCCTGGATGGGCTCGGGCGACGCCGGGACCGGGCGGTTCGTGGCGCGCTGGACCGCCTCCCGCACGTCGGCGCCCTGGAGCGCCGCCGCCACCGCGGCCGCCGTCTCGCTCGGCCCCACCTCGTGCAGCTCGTCGTCGAGGAAGCCGTCGAGGCGCTCGGCCAGCTCCACCGTCGACGCGAAGCGATCGTTCGGCTGCTTCGCGAGGGCCCGCGCGACGATCTGATCCAGGGCCGGAGAGGCCTGCGCGACGCGCCCGTGGAGCCGCGCGACCGACTCCTCCACCACCGCGATGCGCGTCTCCATGTCGGTCATCCGGGTGAACGCCGGCCGGCCGGTCAGCGCCTCGACCAGGATCGCGCCCAGGGCGAAGACGGCCGATCGGGGCGTCTCACCGCCGCCGCGGATGATCTCGGGCGCCTTGTATCCGAACGCGATCGGCGCGTCCGTCGTGTCCACACGCACCGCGCCGTCCTCACGGATGCGCAGGTCCGCGGGCGTCAGCACGCGGGGGCGCGCTGCGATCGCGCTCGCGGCGCGGCCGATCACCCAGCAGGCCACCGGCAGCGGCAGACCGCTCGGGAGCCGCTCGAGCACCTGGTCGAGGCGTACTTCGCGCACCGGCCCGATGATATGCGACGACCGCGCTTCGAAGTCGACCCCGACGTGGGCATACTCGCGCTCATGACGGCGCGGGAAGACTTCACGGTCGAGGCAGACGACGGCCATCCGGTGGCGGCGCGATGGTGGGCGCCGGACTCGCCACAGGGGCTCGTGCAGATCGTGCATGGGATGGCCGAGCACTGCGCGCGCTACGAGCGGGTCGCCGAGAAGCTGAACGAGGCCGGCTGGGCGGTGATCGCGCACGATCACCGGGGCCACGGCGCGACCGCCGCCGCGAACGACCTGGGCCACTACGGCGACGAAGGCGGGCTGCGGCGGGTCGTGGCCGACATGCGGCGCGTCCGGCGCGAGGGCAGGGCGCGCCAGCCGGAGGGGCCCCTCGTGCTGCTCGGGCACAGCATGGGCTCGTTCCTGTCCCTCTTCGACCAGTGCGACGCGCCCGGCGAGGTCGACGCGCTCGTCCTGAGCGGCTCGAACGAGCTGGGCGGCGCCGCCGTGAAGGCCGGGCGCGCGGTGGCCAAGCTCGAGCGGCTGAGGCTGGGCAAGCGCGGCAAGAGCGCGCTGCTCGCCTTCTTGTCGTTCGGCTCGTTCAACAAGGCCTTCCAGCCGGTGCGCACCGAGTTCGACTGGCTCTCGCGCGACGCCGACGAGGTCGACGCCTACATCGCCGATCCGCTCTCTGGCTTCCGGTGCACCAACCAGCTCTGGATCGACTTCCTCGGTGCGCTCGATCGGCTGGGTGACGCCGGCTTCCGGAGGCGGCTCCCGAGCAAACTCCCGGTCTACCTCATGGCGGGAGAGAAGGACCCGGTGGGCGGCGCGAGCGGCGTGGCCGCGCTCGAGGCCCAGCTCCGCGGGGCCGGGCTCACCGACGTCACCCGGAAGATCTACCCCGGCGGACGCCACGAGATGTTCAACGAGACCAACCGCGACGAGGTGGTCTCGGACCTGATCGCGTTCCTGGCCGAACAGCGCGCCTGAGGTTCCAGTCGTGACAGAGTTGCGCGATCCCTGGGGTCTGACGTCCCTAGGGCCTCCGGCGAGTGGGTGAGCAGGTCAGGCGCAGCGTGCGTGGCTCGGTCCTTGCGACGGGAGGGACAGAGTCTCTGGCTGGACGACCGTCGACATCGCCTGGGCGTCCCGATAGGCTGATCGAGCGCATGCGTCTGAAGACCGACGACCAACTACCCGAGCGGCCGCCATCCGAGCGGCCGGGAGCGAAGCGGCTCCTGGTCGATCGCGGCGGCGCCACCATGGTGATGGGCGTCTTCATCGCGGTGCTCCTCGTCGGCATGATCTACTACGTGTGGGGCATCGGCGACGCCGTGCTCCACCGCGAGCGCATGCAGGACGCGTCCGACACCGCCGCGTTCAGCGCCGCCGTCATCCACGCGCGCGGCATGAACATGATCGCGCTCCTCAACATCGTGATGGGCGCGCTCGCGTTCGTGGCCGCGACGATGGCCACCATCACCGCGATGATCCAGGCCGCGTTCGCGGCCGCGAGCTTCGTCTGCGCCTTCTGCGGCCCGTGGTGCGGACCCTGCTGCAGCGCGTGCCCCTACGCGGTGCGCCACGGCATGGAGTACCGCCGCGCCGATCGCATCTCCGACCGCGTGGACCGCTTCGTCGAGGGAGCGATGCGGGGCCTGCGCGGATACGCGATAGGCATCCGCAACGGCGTGCCCATCGCGGCGCAGGCCAAGGTGGTGGGGTACGGCCGGGAGGTCTACTCGCCCGTGACCAACCTCGGCGTGATGGCGCCCCCCCTGCGCCTGCAGCTGCCCGTCCAGGACGACGAGACGAACTGGCCCTGCCGCGAGAAGGTGCTGCCCAAGGTGCGGATCGCGGCGCCGATCGGCGTGTGGCTCTTCGGCAGCCCCTCTCCCTACATGCTCGGCGGCATCGCGGTCGGTGAGCTGCGCGCGCCGAGCATCACCGACGAGTGGTGCGAGGACGGCTACTTCCAGCGCATCACCGACGACGCCCAGGAGATGGGCAACGACGAGTACCAGGTCCAGGCCTATATGATCGGTGACCACGACTTCGAGTGGTCGCAGGACGCGGTGGCCGTGGCGACCTGGGGCGAGGGCGACGACGCGGGCGCGATGTACTCGCGGCTCACCGCGGCGGGTCAGATCGGCTTCGCGCAGGGCGAGTTCTTCTACGACTACCCGGAGGAGGACTGGCGCGAGTGGCTCTGGCACCAGAAGTGGCGGGCGCGCCTGCGGCGCTGGCGTCTGAGCGCGACCGGCGTGGGCAGCCTCTCGGCGGCCTGCGGCGGCGGCGCGGCGTGCGGCGCGCTGGGTGAGCTGGGCAGCGCGGTCGACGCGGTGGTGATCCACTGATGCGCAGCGCGCGACATTCCCCCGCGAAGAAGCGGGCGACCACGCCGACCAAGAAGCTGCGCCGCCCGGGGCTGCTCGGCTGGCTGCGCGACGTGGCCGGCAACGCCACCACGGAGACGGTCATCATGATCCCGATCTTCGTCGTGATCTGGGGCGGCATCGCCTACACGCACCAGCGCTACCGCAAGGCCATCAACGAAGGGCAGCTCGCGCGGGCCCACGTCTGGCAGCACGCGTTCGCGGCGTGCGAGGGCGGCCCGCCGAGTGGCAACACGCGCATCGGCGAGAGCTCCGACGACAGCTCCGGCTTCATCAGCGGCGTCGTCGACCTCCTCCTCACCATCGCGCCCGGCTTCTCCATCGACGAGATCCGCGGCGAGCGGCAGGACACGGTGGATCGACCGGCCGTCCTGGGGGAGGGTTCCGTCAACATCGAGCACTCGCTGACGGTGATGTGCAACGAGCCAGACCGGGGGGATCCGTCCCTCTGGGACGCGGCTTGGGGGCTGTTCTTCTGATGAAGCGCCGCACCCCGAATCCCGAGAGCAAGCAGCCCGAGAGCAAGCATCCCGAGGGCCAGGAGCCCGGGAGCAAGGCGCCTCCGTCACGCCGCGGCCGCGCGCTGCAGGTCGGGCTCGGCGTGATCTTCGTCGTCGCGCTGGCCGTGGGCGGCGTCTACCACCAGGTCCGCGCGCAGATGTCCGAGACCTTCTTCGGCCTCGGCGACCAGATGATGTACTACGCCGAGGGCGAGGCGCAGGACGCGCCACGGACCTTGCTGTTGAACGGGCAGACCATCCGCTTCAGCTCGGGCCACGTGGACCAGCCGCTCCGCGAAGTGCTCGACGTCTTCGAGCGGCGCTGCGGCGCGGTGAACGGTCAGCTCGCGGGGCAGCTCGAGGAGCTCGCCGCGGCCCACCCCGACCACGACCACGACCTGCCCGACGACAGCGACCCGACCATGCGCGAGGAGGCCGACGGCGAGGGCTACGTCGCCTGCCTCGATCTCGGCGCCGACCCCGTCTCGGTGGACGAGCTGGCGGCGCGCATCGGACGCTACGGTCAGACCGGCGACGTCGGTGAGATCGGCGACATGCGCTACGTGTTCGGCGAGGAGTACGAGTTCGAGGGCCGCACCCGGACGCACTTCGTCGCGATGTGGACGAACGGCAGCTTCAACGTCGCGAACATGTTCCCCGAGGAGGGCGACGCGCCCGGCCGCGACGTCGACGACCTCGCCCGGCCGCCGCGCGCCACGCGCACCCTGTCCGCGTGGGAGGCGGGCGAGCCGCAGTCCCTCGCCGTCTACTGGTCGCCGGGCTCGGAGGTCGAGCTCGAGCGCCACTACCGCCGGAGCTTCGCGGCCAACGGCTGGGAGGTCATCGAGCCCGAGACCCCGCTGTCCACCGCGAGCGACCCGGTGCTGACGGCCGAGAAGGGGCCGCGCATGGTGACCATCGTGCTCAGCCCGGACGTCGAGAACCGCGGCGCCACGGCGGCGGTCTTCCACAGCGATCGATGACCCGGCTCCTCCTCTCGCTCGCCCTGACGCTCGCGGTCGGTTGCGCGGACCGCCCCTCGAGGGAGGTCCAGCCGCTCCAGGTCGATCCCTCTCAGCGGGCGCGCCCGGCCGAGCCTCCTCCGCCCGAGATCGTGCAGCCTCACCTGAACCGCCGTGAGCTGACCGAAGCCGAGCGCCGGGAGCGCGAGCGCCTGCTCGGGCCAGAGGACGATCCGCGCGGCGGCGGCGGCGGAGGCGGGGGCTTCGGTGACCGCGCTCAGGACTGGCAGCCCCGCGTCGAGGACCGGGCCCACCCCCGCGACGTGGACGCGCTGACGCGCCGCCTCGGCCAGCAGATGGAGGGCGAGGTCGACCCCGAGGACGACGCGTGCGAGCAGTGGCACACGCTGATGCAGGCGACCGAGGGCCAGATGGCGCACCCGGGTGAGCCGCCCGCCGCGGCGCCCGCCCGCGACGAGATGCGCGCCGCCTGCGCCGCGATGCCGGAGGCGATGCGCCGCTGCTTCGACCAGAGCTACTTCCGCGAGCACCAGGCCGAGTGCCTCGAGCAGATCGAGGGCCAGGCCCGGCGAGGCCAGCGCATCACCGACCGCGCCCGAGAGCGCGTCGAGTCGGGCGAAGCCGGCTTCACGCTCGACGACGGTTGAGCTTGGCCAGACGCGACCGCGCTGCCAGACTCGGCGCCCATGGAGCGCATCACCGACGTCGAGGCGCTGAAGGCCAGGCTCGCGCAGACGGGAGCGCTCCAGGGCGTGCGTGTGGAGGGGGTCGACCTGCGCGGCTTCGAGCCGGAGCTCTTCCACCTCAGCGACGTGGAGCTCGTGGACGTCGTCTTGATGAGCGCCAAGCTCCCCCGGTCGCGGTGGGAGCGGGTGCGCCTCGAGCGCGTGGACTTGCGGGAGGCCGACCTGTCGCACGCGGGCTTCGTCGAGCTCCACGCGGAGGACTGCCAGATGGACGGCGTCGTGTTCGAGGGCGCGTCCTTCCACGACGCCGAGCTCGAGCGCTGCGGCATCTCGAACGCGCGCTTCGACGGCACGACGATGGAGCAGGTGAAGCTCCGTGCTTGTGAGGCGATGGGCGCGCAGTTCGTCGGAGCCCGGGTCGTCGGGCTGCTCTCGAGCGGGACGTCGCTGGCGCGAACGGCGTGGCGCGACGCGTCGCTCTCGCTGGTCGCGGGGCTGCTCGAGGAGGAGCCGCTCGATGCGCGCGAGGCGGACTTCAGCGGCGCGAGCCTCCCCGAGATCCTCTTCGAGCGCGCACACTTGAGCGGCGCGCGCTTCGACGGGGCCGATCTCCGCGACGCGCAGCTCTCGCTGGCGAACCTCGAGGGGGCGAGCCTCCGGGGCGCGACGCTGGCGGGCGCGGTCTGTCTCCAGACGGTCTTCGCCCGCTGCGACCTGAGCAAGGCGGACCTGGCGCATGCGACGCTCGCGGGGGCGTCGTTCGAGAACGCGAACCTCGAAGGCGCTGACCTCGACGGGGTCGTGCTGCACCAGTCGCGCTTTCACGGAGCGCGGCTGTCGGGCGTGGAGCTGAGTGACCTGAGCGCGGAGAGCGCCGAGGGTGTGGCCGGCTCGTTGTCGGGAGCGTCCCTGCCCGGAGCGCGGCTGCCGGGCTTGAACGCGGCGGGGCTGGATCTGAGCGACGCGTACCTCGTCGAGGCGGATCTCTCGGGGGCGGATCTGCAGCGCGCCGATCTGAGCCGCGCGAACCTCTCCCGCGCCAACCTCCAGGGCGCCAAGCTCGACGGTGCGCGCCTCCAGGACACGGTGCTCGAGGAGGCGGACCTGCGAGACGCGTCTCTGAAGGGGACGCAGCTCATCCGGACCGACCTCGAGGGCGCCAACCTGCGTGGTCTGGATCTGACGGAGGCGATCTTCGAGGACGCCTTCCTCGGCGGCGCGTCTCTCCAGGTGGCGCGCCTCGACGGGCTGGATCTGACGAGCTGCAAGTGGGTGCTGGCGCAGCTTCGCCAGTGCAGCGCGGTCGGCGCCACGTGGAGCGGCGCCGATCTCTCCGAGGTGGACCTGAGCGGCGCGAACCTGAGCCGCGCGCGGCTCGACGGAACCGACTTCAGCGGCGCCAACCTGGAGCTCGCCGTGCTGGAGGAGGCGCACGCCCCCGAGGCCGTCTTCGCGGGGGCGACGCTCGCGCAGGCGAACCTCAGCCGCGCCACCCTCACCGACGCTGACTTCGGCGGCGCCGACGCCAGTCAGCTCCGCCTGGACGGGGCAGACTTGACGGGCTGCGACTTCGACGGGGTCGATCTGAGCGGCGCGTCGTTCGAGGCCGCGCGCTTCGAGCGGACCTCCCTGGATGGCGCGAAGCTCCCGGGCGCGCGTTTCGCAGATCACGTGCTGGTCGACGCCGACTTCACCAACGCCGATCTGTCGCAGGCCGTATTCGACCGCGCCGACGCGACGCGCGTGTGTCTCGAAGGCGCGAACCTGCGAGGCGCCTCGTTTCGAACGGCGAAGCTCCGGGACGCCGACCTCTCCCGCGCGAACCTCGACGGCGCCGACCTCCGAGGCGCCGACCTGCATGGGGCCCAGCTCGAGGAGGCGTCGTGCCTCGACACGCGGTTCGACCTGGCGCGCCTCGACCGGGCGCAGCTGCCCCACGCGGACTGTCGACGCGCGCGCTTCGCGCAGGCCAGCTGTCGGTACGCGGACTTCTCCCACTGTCGGCTCGAGCTGGCGGACTTCACCGACGCGGTCATCGACGGCGCGCGCGTCCACGAGGCGAAGGTCGACGGCGCCATCTGGCGCAACACGCAGGCCAGGGACGTACAGCAGACGGACGGAGAGCTGGCGGCGGCCGAACGCTTCCGGCCGGGCTGAGCGCCCGCTCTCCTGACAGATCCGAGCGAGGAAGCTATCGTCCGCGAGTGGGCTACCGAGACGAGCGCGATCTCGAGGCGCGGGTCGAGAGGCTCGAGGCGATGCTGGCGCAGACCCAGGACCGCCTGGGAGACGCCGAGGCGGACCGCGGCGCGATGGAGGACGAGCTGCGGTCGCTCCGAGGGCAGCTCGCCGAGCGCGCCGCGTCCTCCCAGAGGCCCGCCGCGCGGGCCACGGAGCGGAGCGACAACCCGGCGCGCGACATGGCCCGCGATTGGGCCGCGCGGCGTGAAGCCGAAGCGAAGCCCGAGCCCGAGCCGATCCCAGAGCGGCCGTTCTGGGTCGTCGGCTTTTGGTGGGTCTTCGAGCTGATCGGCGCGATGGCCGGCGGAAGCTCCAGCTTCGATCGACGCAAGATCCCCGGAACCGGGGTGACCCTCGCGGTCATGGGCGGAATCCTGGTCGTTTTGGGGCTCATCGCAGCCGCGATCTGGATCTCCTCGCGAAGCTGAGCGCCCCTACTTCTTCACCACGAGGGTGTTTCCGCCCACCTTCCAGCCGGACTTGTCGCCCTTCATCTCGGCGCCGCCCTTGATCTTCAGCTGGATCTTCGAGTCCGTCACCTTGACTTGCGTCCAGCTGCTCTTCGCGTGCTTCAGCTTCGCGTGGTAGTCCTTTTGCTTGGCGCGCCACGCGTTGAGGAACTCGTTGAAGTTCGCCCAGTTCCGGCTCTGGTAAAAGTCGTCTTCCGTGATGTCGGGTTTCGGCGCGGGGTCTCCGACGCTGAGCACGATGCGGTTCTTGTCGGCCGAGACCTGACTCTTGCCGCAGATCATCGCGAACTTCGTCCCCGCCGACAGAGAGAGCGCCTTGGAGGCAGCCACGTTGACGTCCTTGGCACCCACGCTGGCCGTGTCGTTGGCGACGACATCGACGGTCTTGCCCCCGCCGATCGAGGCGCCCTTTGCGCCGATGACGGCGCAGTCACCCTCGGAGCTGACCGACGTCTTCTCCTTCGACTCGACCGCCACGGTCTTCGTGGGCATCTGCGGCTTGGCCGGCGCGACGATGCCGAAGCTGATGGTCGGCGCCATGACCTTGACCTCGCCGAAACGGCTGGCGACCTCCGTGTCCTTGCCGGCGATGACCTTGATGCCCTTTCCGCCCATGAGCGTGGTGCTCATGCCCGCACCGACGAACGTGGAGAGGCCCGACCCGATGCTGGTCGAGAGCACGGCCTGGATGTCCGCGGTGAATCCCGACGACAGGAGGATGGTCTGGTGCGCGTGCGCCGCGATCATCTTGGGCGACGTGATGAGGACCCCATCCGTGCCGTGGATGCCGACTCCGGGGCCCGGCTTCTTGGCCAGGAGCGAGCTGACCACCTTCATCAGGCCGAAGCCCACCGTGACCCAACCGAAGCCTTTGAACTCACCGGCGAGCATCTTCTCGATGCCCATGATCACGCCCTGGACGGTGGTGAAGGTCTGGACCGTGGACTGCTGGACCTCGTTGACCTCGGCGAGCTCCTCGAGATCCCAGGGGTCGGGGTCCTCGTTGCTCGGATAGAACTTGTTCCCCGAGAACTTGTTGACCAGGGACTCGTGCCACGCGGGGGCCGTGGAGTCGCCGCCGACGATGAGGGTCCCCGTGCGTCCGTGGATGTAGGTCTGGCTGTCCGAGCCGAGGTAGGCGTTCTCCTTCGAGCGGATGTCGAGGGTGCTCGCCGACGAATGGATTGTGACCTCCTTCGTCGCCTTCACCGCCGCGACGCCGTCCTCCGCGAGGATGTAGACGTGCCCGTCCTTCGTGTGCACGCCGAAGCCGTCGTAGTTGATCGGGCCGCCGTCGAAGTTGCGGACTCCGTCCGGCTCGGACTTCGCGCCCATGGTCAGCGTCGTGGAGACGTTGGGCACGTGGATGCGAAGACGCTGCTTGTCCCCCGCCGCGCACTGGTCGGGGGCGACAGGCATGTCCTGGACGTTGGTGAGATCGTCGATGTCGCTCATGAATCAGTCCAATCGTCTCAGGCGTCGTCTTCGAAGTCGATCAGGATGCCGGAGCGCGAGCGGATCGCGCTCCGGGTGGCGTTCGCGTCGACCAGCGGGCTCGCCATCGCCGGGTTCGGCACGGAGCCGACGATGATCGGGCGGTCGGGGTCGCCATAGACGTGCGCGATGGCGACCTCGGACCCGACGTGCAAGGTGAAGTGCATGCCGTAGCTCGGGCCGCTGTAGGGCTCGGCTTTGCGAACCCAGCGGGTCGCGCGCCCCCCGTGCGCCCCGTAGAGGTCGTACGGGAAGACGACGCGGTATCGGCCGTTGTCATCGATCGGCGCCGCGCTGTTGATCGACTCCGCGTCGACTTTCGCGTGGATGATGCCGTCGATGCGTGGCCACTGCGTGAGCCGAGGCGCGCGGTAGGGGACCTCGTACCCGATGGCTTCCAGCTCGTTCCGGTACACGCCGGCGCCCGCTCCCTCACCGTGCTGAGCCGCTTGATGCACGACCCGAGTGAGCACGTACTCCGTGTCCAGCTCGCCCACGGGCGCGCCGGTGACGGTGATCCGATACCCCGGCGCGAAGTCGGGGTTCACGCTCCACGCCTGAAATGTCTGCTTCGTCGCGTTGAAGCCCTCGGCGCGGATGCGCGCCTGTGTCGCCCCCTCACCGTCGTCCTTGAAGTGGTCGCCGGTGTAGCTCTGGAGCCCGAAGCCGTGCTCGGCGTCGACGTCGGCGTCGCCGCGTACCCCGCGCGAGGGGGTGCGCCAGTTGTAGTCCCGCACGTGGACGGACGCGGGGACGCGTCGATCGCGGCGACGCATCCGATGGATCCCGCCGGCCACTCCCGCCTGCTCGTGCATGGCGTAGGTGACCGTCGGATAGTCGGGAGCGGGGACGAGCTGCGCGTTGGCGTCGGTGATGACCAGCTTCTCGCAGTCCTCGCTCTGCTCGAAGCAATAGAAGATCCCGAGCCGCTCCATCCAACGGCTCAGGAAGGCGAAGTCGCTCTCCTCGTACTGGACCACGTACTCCTTTGCTGCGTAGGTCTCGACGAGGCGCAGCTCGAAGTCCGTGCCATCCGCCAGCCCCATCTCCGTCAGCACCGTGGAGATGATGTCGGGGATGGACATCTCGTTGAAGCAGCGCGATCGGCGCGTGAGCGTGGAGAGCCAGAAGCGTGGGACGAGATAGGCCTCGTACAGGCACCGGCTCCCCTGGAGCTCCATCTCGACGAGCTCGATCTGCCTGATCACCCCCGAGACGCGATGCAGACCGCCGGGGCCGAAGCCGATCTGGCTCGTCGCGGCGAGCAGCTCGTCGACGGACTCGGGCGCGAGCCCGCCCTCGATGACGCTCTCGAGCGTGAGCTTGAACTCGTAGGGGGTCGAGAGCGCCTCGAATCCGCGCATCTCGGTCAGGTGGAGGTCCGCGGACTCGATGCCGGGGGCCGTCGTCTCGAAGGTGAGCGTGTTGTCGAGCTGTGTGGTGGACATCGTCTTCAACCCATGCAGATGACTTTGGTCTGGCTCGGCGCGAGCTGTTGGCCGGGCGGCGCGTTCGAGTTGCTGCCGTTGTGGCCGGTCATCTTCATGACGGTCACGATCTGTGCGCCCTCCACCTTGACCTTCGCGTAGGCCATGGAGCGCTTCACCTTGTCCATGTTCGTGCTCGAGACCATGCCCTTGAGCGTCCCGGCCTCGTCACCCTGACTGCGGCTGATCTCGGTCTTCTTGGTGCAGACCTTCTTGTTGAGGATCTTCACCTTCTTGGCGCAGGTGCTGCCCTTGGCCTGGGTGCACTGGCCGATGTTCGGGAACGGCGTCGGCACGAACGGCGCTGGGGGCGCCGGGACCTTGCACACGTCCGGGAAGCCCATGCACATCCCACCCCCGTTTGTCGTCGCCGGAAACATCGCGCCCTCCTAAGCCAGGTGAATTCTCTCGCCCTTGATCTTCACGCGGTCACGCGCCTTGATCAGGGTCGTCTCGCCCACGATCTGCGCCGCCTTCTTCGCGATGAGCTTCAAGCGCCCCGCGCGCGTCTGCGAGACCCGCTCGACCTCGCGATAGACGTCGACGGCTCGCTCCACGATGCGACCGGCGCGCACGTCGACCACCTTGGCCACGTGCCGGGCCCGCTCCACGTGTGACTCGAGCTGCTGCGCGCGCAGCCCGACGCGCTCCGCCAACAGCTCTGCCCTCCCCGCGGCGAGGGTCACGATGGAGCCAGCCAGGGAGAGCTCTCCGGGCTGGAGCCGAACGCGCGAAGCCTCGCCCGCGTCCCTCTGGGCGACGAGCTCCAGCTCGCGACCGGCGCGGAGCTGAACGGAGGCGTCGCTCTCCAGGTGGACGCCGTCTCGCGCGGACATCCTGAGCGCACCAGCGGGAACACACAGCTCCAGGTCCCCGGCCGCTGCGTGCAGCGTGGCGCGATCGGTGGCCGGGTCGTACTCGAAGAGCAGCTGACCGCGCCGATCGACGACCCGAGCAGGCGCCGCCTCGGCCTGCTGAAGCGCTTCGTCGAGCAGCGGGCTGGCGCTCATCACGCCGATGACCCAGACCGCTCCCGAGTCGTCGGTGAAGGCGAGGACCCGGTCGCCGATGCGCGGCGCGTAGCCCGCCACCGCCAGCCCAGCCTCTGCGCCGAGATCGTCGCCCTCGAACGCGAGCTCGATCTGGCCGGCATGCCGCACTCGGCGCACCACCGCTGGGCCCGAGCGAGCGGTCGAAGCCGCCGTCGCGGGGCGACGGGCGTCGGACCAGGGCTCATTCACGTGCCGCCCTCCAGTCCGTCTCCCCCGTTCCTCATCCCCTCCTTGGTGCCCACTATCTGGCCGCCCCGCAAGGTCTCGTTGGCCGAGACGCCGAATTGTCGTTCGATCGGGCCCTCCGCCAGGCCGCCCGTCAGCCCTGCGCGCTGCTCGTCCGTGAAGGTCACGTGGCCGAGATCGACCCCGAACGCACGCACCTCGCTCAGCGATGCGCCTTCGAACCTGGCCCCGGCGAGCTGGGCCGCCGACGCGTCCAGCCGAAGGAGGGTCGCACCTTCCAGGCCGGCCGCGCGCAGGTCCGCGCCGCGCAGGTCTGTGTCTTCGAGGTGGGCGCCGGCCAGGTTGGCCGCTCCGAGCTGAGCGCGGCGCAGCGAGGCCCGGTCCAGCACCGCGTTGGAGAGGTCGGCGCGCTCGAGATGGGCGCCCGTCAAGTCGGCCCCCACCAACGAGGCCTCGCGCAGGCTCGCCGTCTCGAGGTGAGCCCCCACCAGGCTGACGCCGTCGAGGCACAACCCCGTGAGCTGCGCCGCAGCCCACTCCACGCCGTCCAGGTTGGCCTCCGTCAGCGACGCCTCGCGGAGGTCGAGGTGGCGGGACCGAGAGGCCGCCAGCTGGGCCCCGTCGAGCTTGGCGCGGCGGAGATCGCAGCCGTCGAGCGAGGCCCCGCGCAGATCCGCGAAGGAGAGGTCGGCCTCGGCCAAGGTGG
Organism: Sandaracinaceae bacterium; assembly: GCA_004213565.1. GTDB lineage: Bacteria > Myxococcota_A > Polyangia > Polyangiales > Sandaracinaceae > JAVJQK01. The sequence continues at coordinate 8,409 of SHBB01000061.1, read as the reverse complement.
CCCCGTTCAGCTCCGCTTCTCCGAGCTGTGCGCCCATCAGCATGGCCCCCACGAGTGACGACTTGGACAGGTCGCACCGCGTGAGATCCCCGTGGCGAAGGTCGAGCTCGCCCGCGTCCACGCCGCTGAGATCCGCCCCCCGCAGCGCGGCGCTGCGGAGATCCCGAGGGAGGTTGGCGGCGCGATTCAAGCGCACCCGCGTGAGCACGCAGCGAGACATCCGCGAGCCCGCGAGGTGCGCTCCCGTGAGGTCTGCGTCACTCAGGTCCGCGCCCCTGACGTCTGCGTCGAGGAGGCCGGCCCCCGAGAGGTTCGCGTTGACCAGGATCGCGTCGCGTAGGTCGCAGCCAGTCAGGTCGGTCTGCACCAGGCTGGCGCGGGGCAAGCGCGCGCCGCGGGCGCTGGCGCGCCCCATCGAGCAGCGACTCAGCGCCGCCGCCGTCAGGTCTGCGCCGTCCAGGCGTCCTTCCGGCATCGCGACCCGGTCCAGCGTCAGCTCTGCCGCGTGCGCGCTGGTGAGATCGAGGCCGCGCGCCTCGATGAAGCGCATCTCCTCGCAGCGTATGGCCGAGCCGTCGAAGTGGGCGCCGACCAACCGCGCGCCGTTCAGCACGCAATCCGTCCAGGTGACTTGTTCGAATCGAGAGTGCGACAGCTCGGCGTCGGTCAGATCGACCATGGTCGCCCGCACGTGGGCCCACTGCGTGCAGGCTGCTCTGACTCCGCTCAAGTGGGCCTGCTCGAGAGACACGTCCGCCCACGCCGAGCCGCCCAGGTCGACCTGCCGCATCGTCGCGCGCACCACCTTCACGGATCGCCAGCGCGTGCCCGAGAGATCCGCGTCGTCGAGATCGACGTCCTCGAGCGTCACCTCTTCCCACCGGCTCGCGGACAGGTCTGCTCCACAGAGCCGTACGTGGGAGAGCGCGCAGCGACGGAGCGTCAGCCCGGCGAGGGTGAGCGCGCTCAGGTCGAGGCCCTCGATCCGCGCGTCCTCGAGCACGCCGCTGCGCGCGGAGACGAGGAGAGCTTCGGTGTTCGCGATCGTGTGGGTCATGCGAGCTTCGTCCGGGTGAGGACCGCCAGCTCGAGCTCCGCGTGGGTCGTGGTGGCGCGCCACAGCTCTGCGCCGAAGAGGTTCGCGCCTCGCAGATCCGAGAACGACAGATCCGCCGACTCGAAGGAGGCCTCCATCAGGTTCGCCTTCCGCGCGCGCAGGCTGTGCGCGTTGGCTCGCTCGAAGCGCGCTTGCTCGAGAACGCAGCCGTCCATCTCGGCGCCGACGAGCACGGCCTCCGAGAAATCTGCGCGCGCGAGCGAGGCCAGCGAGAAGTCCGCGCGGGATAGGCGGGCGCGCTCCCAGAAGGAGTCGTCGGCGTCGATTCCGCCGAACCGTGCGCCCTCCGCGGACATGCCCTCGCCACGCGCACCTCGCATCACCGCGCGATCGAGCACCGCGCCGTCGAGCGTCGCCGCCTCGAGGATCGCGTCCTGCAGGTTGGCCTCCGGAGCCTGCACTCCCGTCATCTTCGCCTGCTCGAAGTCCGCCTCGGTGAAATCGCCAGCGCGCATCGCCGCCCGCTCGAGGTCGGCCCGCACGAAGGAGGCGCGGGGGGCGGACACGCTCTCGAGATTCGCGTCTCGAAGCGTCGCTCCCTCGAGATCGGCGTCGGCGAACGTGGCGCTCGTCGCGTCCACGCCGTCGAGCTTTGCGGTGTTGAGGTCCGCTCCCGTGAAGTCTGCGTCACGGAGATCGCACCGGGAGAGGTCGGCCCCCACGAACGCGGTGCCGGCGCATCGCGTCCCTCTCAAACGGCACTCGCTGAGCTGCGCTCCGTTGAGGATGCTCTCGCCGAGATCCTGTCCGCTCAGATCCAGGCCGCGTAGGTCGGCGCCGGTCAGATCGAGCTGGGTCATGGGGGTTCCGGTCGCGAGACACGCCTCCACGACCTCGCGACCCTCGGGCGCGGGCGGCGGCTCCGGGGCTGGCGAGACCTCTGCGTCGTCCTCCATGGACTCGCCCGCCACCATCGCCGCCAGCTCCTCGGGGATCTCCGCGCCGGTCGCTCGCATCTTCTCCATGAGCGCGGCCGGACCCGGCGCTTCGGGGGCCTCCGGGGCGCTCAACTGCATCTTCTCCAGCCGCGCCTTCAGGCCCGCGATCTGTGCGTCGAGCTCGGGATCCTCGGGTGGCGCCTCCTCCGCGGCCGCCTCTTCCGCGGGCTGGTCGAGGGCGCTGTCGGCGTCCGGCTCGGGCGGCTCCTCGCCCTCGGCCTCCGTCTCCTCCGCCTCCTCTTCGGCGAGCAGGCGCTGCATCTCCGCGCGGAGCTCCGCCGTGCTGCGGTGGGGGCCTGCCAGCGGATCGTGCGCGACGAAGATGTGGGCGAGCTCGTCGAGCGTCTCGCTCGGAACCTCGGCCATGCCTCTCCAGACGCAGATGAGCTTGCCGATCTCCGCGTCCCACACGACGGTGTCGAGCACGGTCTGGATCTCCTGGAAGCGGTCCATGCCGGCGTAGTCGAGGCAGACGCGTGGCTGGATGCAGGGCAGCCGGGCCTGCACGCGCGGGACGCTCGGGTGGAGGCCCTCGAACGAGACGCGCTCGTCGCCGCGCCAGAAGCCCTCGCGGAGCTGCTGGTCGGGCGGCGCGGCGAGGTAGAAGCGCCAGTCGAAGTCGGCGGGCAGCCACGGCCAGCGCTCGCGCATGTAGGTCGCGTCGTAGGTGCCGGCGAAGCGGGATCGGGCGGGCCACATCATGGGCAGCGGACCGACGATCACGGGCGCGGGCTTGCTCGACGGCGAGTCGATGAGCTGGCGGGTCTGCTCGAGGTTGGGCAGCGGGGTCTCGCCGTCGGCGCTCGCGCGGCCCCGCCCGAACGGGTTCGCCGCGTAGCCCGGCCCGCCGAACGCGCGCTCCATCGACAGGTCCATCGACACGAACGGCTCGGGCGCGGTCAGGCGCTGGATGAGGCCGCGCTCCCACCGTCGGTCGCCGAACACGAGGAAGCTCTTGTCGACCGTGCCGATCTGGAAGCGGCACGCGACGCTCGACGCAGGGCGGCCGCCCGGTGCCCACGCCTTTCCGACGACGAAGCACTCGCCCTTCGGCTTGAAGAGCGGCAGGTCCGACGCGTGGCGCAGCGAGCGCTCGACGTCGTCCTCCCAGTGCGCCTCGCCCGTGGTCGGGAGCTGCTCCTCCGCGAACGCCGTGCCGGCCGCCACGTCGCCCGCGACGGGATCGAAGGTCCCCTTCACGGCGATGGAGATGGAGGGCTGCGGTGGACGGAGCTGCCAGACTCGGTACCCCACCTCGAGCGGCGTCGCTTTCACGTAGCGCATCGGCGCGGCGAGTATGCGCTGCCTTCCGTCGCAGAGAAACCGGACGCCGTTCAGGCGTCGGTCAGGGCAGCCACATCTCGATCAGGGCCACATCTCGATCAGGGCAGCCGCATCTCGATCAGGGCAGCCACATCTCGATCAGGGCAGCCACATCTCGATCAGGGCAGCCACCAGGGCGCGCAGTCGTCGTCCGGGTAGCAGTACCGCGCGGACTGCACGGGCATGGTGGACTCGCCGCGGAGCACCTTGAAGCGCGAGCCGGTCGCCCACGTGAGGTACAGGAGGGAGTCGCCGCTCGCGCTCTCCAGCTCCTCGATCGCGGGCCGGGCCTCTTCGTGGCGGCGGCGCGCGACGTCCGCGCGGCGCAGCCGCTCCATCGCCTCGTCGAAGCTGAGCGAACCGTCGCCCATGTCGCGCACGATGCCTTCGATGGCGGCCGCGGCGGGCCCGAGCCGGAGCGTCGGGTAGGTCTCGCACATCATGCGGTTCGCGAGGGGCACGCCGCAGTGGAACAGGTACGTGACGCGCGTGGTGACCTGGTCGCCGTGGTCGAAGTCGGTGCGGTACTCGTTGGCGCCCGGCGCGACGGGGAAGGTCACGCCCATCGCGGAGCCGTTGTACATCAGCGCGCCCGTCGCGGCGCGCGTCTCGGGGTCCCCGATGGCGGTGCGCACGGCTTCGTTGCGGCCCATCAGCTGCGGCAGGCTCGGGCTGATCGACAGGAGCGGGATCGACGCCGCGTTGCGGATCGCGTCGATGCGCGGGCCCTGCGGGCGGAAGCCGACGCCGCCGAAGGAGGCGCCGCCGCCGAAGAGACCGAGGATGGTGCCGATGGCGTCCTCCCCGCTCGTCACGGAGAACTCGGAGACGTCCATGCGCTCCTGGCCGCCGTACCGGCGCGGGTCGTCGTCGATGACCACGACCGCCGCGCGCGCCGCGGTGGAGGCGGCGTGCTGCACGACCAGATCGCCCGCGTACATCAGGGCCATCTGCACCATGCCGAGGAACATGATGAAGAGGGGGATGAACGCCATCAGGAACTCGACGTACGCGGCGCCGCGCTGGCCACGCAGCCCCTGAGCGTCTCGGTCGGTCTTCCTGATCATGGCCAAAGCTCCATCATCCCCAGAACTCTCGATGCCGTCCGAAGACCGCGATGAGCGTGCCGAACGCGATCGCGGCGCCCAGCCGGATGCGATGCATCAGCTCTGGCGGGGGTGTCCTGCGCCACTTGCGCGGCAGGACGGGGTTGAGCCCGATGAACACGGAGTTCCCGAGGCTCGTGGCCAGTCGCCCGTTCCAGGTGAGCTGACCGACCGCGTAGATCGAAGCGACGACGAGGGAGAGGAACTGGGCTTCGAGCCCCAGCGCGTACCCACCGACGGCGCCCAGCGCGGCGAAGAGCTTGACGTCGCCGCCCGCCATGCCGCCTCGGTAGAAGATCAGCAGCGGGACCAGCGCACACGCCAGCAGCCCGATCAGCGATCCGAGCAGGCCGCCCATGCCGTCCAGGAACCCGTGCACGATGGGCGCGAGCACGATCGCGGGGAGCGTCAACCAGTTGGGGATGAGCCCCGAGCGCACGTCGGTGAAGGCGGCGACGGCCGCCATCGCGAGGATCACCCCATGCAATGCGTAGGGGTCGATGACGCTCTGTGCTCCCATGGAGCTCCCATGGACCGTGCTGCCGGGAATCGACCCCGCGCGGCGGTCCATCGGTGGACGCCGCGCGGGCGATGGCCAGCGAGCTACGGTGCGGATTCGGTGGGCAGGGTGTCGACGAGCCCGTCGGCGCCCTGGACCTTGCCCTTGACCGTCTCGCCGAACTTCTTCCAGATGGCGAAGCCGACCACGGCGATCAGGCAGAGAATGATGATGTACTCGACGGTCGTGAGGCCTCGCTCGTCGGAAAGAAGGCCCTCGATGCGGTCGGACTTCTTGATCTTCATGGCCATCGCCCTCGTTTGCTGTTCGATTTGGGGTAGGTGCGCCCGCGCCGTCACGGCACTGGCAGAGAAAGAACCATCTGCGAGAAGCGGTACAGCTTCAGCAGCGGGATGCCGAGCCCCACCACCGCCATCGCTCCGATGACGGTGACCAGGGTCAGCAGCGCCACGTACTCGACGAAGACCACACCCGACTTCGAGGTCGCGAGGACCTTCGCCGAGGGCTTCTTCCGTTCCGTGACGAGACGCATGCTCCGACAATCCTAGCACGACCTGGCTGGAATCTTCTCCGTTCGGTCGCTACGAGCCTGCTAAAGCGAGCGACATGCCAGCCTCGATCGAGGCTCTTCCCCCGGAAATCGGACGCCCGGAACCGGAGATGCGCCAGGTACGCCGGGGACCTCGGACCCCACCGGCGCGCTGGATGCGCCAACCTGTCGCGGGCTGGCGCCTCGTCCCAGGTCGGGGCACTCCTCCCGCGTGAACGACGGAGAGCCCGCCCGCCCTCGCCGAGGCGATCTCCTCGCGCTGATCTCGGCCGTCTTCGCGGCCGTCTTCCTGCTCGCCTTTCGCGCCGCGAACGAGGCGGCGCCGCGCGACGCCGCCGTCTTCGCGATGCTCGCCTGCTCCACCGTCTTCAACGCGGGCTTCGCCGCCTCCCGCCTGCGCGCCCGACCCTCGCGCCCCCCGAAGGTCGCCGTGGTCGCCACCCTCGTCCTCGCCGTCCTGACGATCCTCGGCAACGTCGGCGTGGCGGGCGCTCTGACGCACCTCGACCCCGGCCTCACCAGCACGATCCTCCAGACCCAGGTCTTCTTCGTCGGCCTGGGCGGTTGGCTCTTTCTCGGGGAGAAGGTCACCCCGGCGTTCGTCATCGGCGCCGTGTTCGCGGTCGGCGGCTTCGGCGTGATCGCGATCGACGACCCGAGCGAGGCGTCCATCGAGGTCGTCGGCGTGCTCTTCGCCCTCCTCGGCTCGCTCGGCTTCGGCGCGATGCTCCTCTACACGCGCAAGGTCATCACCCGGATCGATCCGGTGGGCGTCAACGTCGCGCGCCTCGCGCTCGCCGTGCTGGTGATGGGCCTCTGGCTCGGTCCGACGGGGGGGCTCGCGCGGCTCCCCGTGGAGGCGTGGGCGATGACCGCGCTCGCCGCCGCGTGCGGGCCGTTCATCAGCCGGCTCTGTCTGATGTTCGCGGTGCGCCACATCAGCGCGTCGCGCGCCAAGCTGCTGACCCTGCTGACGCCGATCTTCGCGTTCTCGCTCGAGGTGGCCTTCCTCGGCTCGTGGCCTTCGCTCCGCGAGCTGGGCGGGGCGGCGCTGATCTTGGCGGGGGTGGTCCTTCCGGTGCTCAGCGGCCGAGTCGCGCCGCCAGATCCCCGAACGCCAGGCTGACCTGCCGGCGCTGGCCGTGGCTCGCGCCGGGGAGCAGGTCTTCGACCGCCCGCGCGACGCGCCGCACGACCCTGACCCGCGCCTGGAGCCGCTCGCTGCGCTGGTGCTCGACGCGCCCCTCCGCCAGCGTGGCGTGAGCCAGGAGCGCGCCGCGCGCGGCCTCGACGTCGCCCATCGCGATCGCCTCCGAGGCGACGTCCAGGCTGGCCGAGAGGTCCGTGTCCAGCACCGCGGCCGACGCCTCACCGGTGGCGACCACGGCCCGCGGGCCGAAGGACACGCCCAGCGACGCGGCGTCCGCGACCGAGCCGCCGAGGCCGCTCTCGTAGGACAGGCGCACCGAGGCGACCGCTCGCGCTCGGTGCCCGGCCGGCACGCGGACCCGGACGATCAGCCGCCGCTCCTCGCCGGCGTCGAGGCTCGACAGATCCAGGCGCGCGGACTCCCCGGTCACGCTCGCCGCCGTCTCTCCCTCGACGCCGAGCACCTCGACGCCCTCCGGCACCTGCACGCGGACCGAGACCTGGCGCGCGGCGGCGCGCGCGTGCGCGTCGAGCTCGGCCAGCAACCCCGCGGAGAGCCCGCTCAGATCCGCGCTCACGTGGTAGCCACCCTGGCCTTGGCGCGAGACCGCGCGGAGCACCCGCGCGTCGAACTCGGTGCCCAGGCCGATCACGCTCGTGACCACCCCGCGGCGGCGCGCTCGCGCAGCCAGGCTGCCCAGCTCGGCCGCCTCGAAGGCGCCGTGGTTCGGCACGCCGTCGGAGAGGAGGATGCAGAGGCTGCGTGTGTCGTCGGTCGAGGCGCGCGCGTAGGCGAGCTCGAGGCCCGCCTCGATGTGGGTGCCACCGCCGACCGTGATCTCCTCGAGCGCGCGGATCGCCGCGCGTCCGTCGCCGACGCGCTGGGCGGGGTACGACTCGATGGCGTCGGTCCCGTAGGCGACGATCTGCAGCTCGTCGTCCGGGTGTAGCCGGTCGATCAACATGCGGGCCGACGCGAGCACGCGGTCCCAGGTCCGCTGCATCGACGAAGAGCGGTCGATGACGAGGTGCACGCGGAGGCGGCCGCGCGGGAGCGAGAGGGAGTCGCTGGCCCGGACCCGCACGACCACCCGTGTCTCGCCGCCCGCGGTGGGCAAGGTGTCGTGCTCGAGTGTAGCGGACGCCTCGAGCGCGGCGTCGGTCCGGAGGCGCGCGTCCCCGGCCGCGTCGAGCTCGAGGTCCGCGAGCGCCTCGAGATCGGAGAGCGCGACGCGAACGCCGTCGACCTGGACGCCGTCGCTGGCGAGGGCGGTCAGCGCGGTGGGCCGGCCGTCGAGGCCCCAGACGCCGGGGCGGGGAGAAGCTACGCGCGCCTCGAGATCGAGGGCGGCCGAGGCGTTCACGGCGCCGCCGGATCCGCTTCCGCTTCCGCTGCCGAATCCGCTGCCGCTGCCGCTGCCGAATCCGCTGCCGCTGCCGAATCCGCTGCCGCTGCCGCTTCCGCTACCGAGTCCGCCGCCGCCTCCGCTTCCGCTTCCGCTGCCGCTGCCGCTTCCGCTTCCGAGTCCGCCGCCGCTGCCGCTGCCGCTGCCGAATCCGCTGCCGCTGCCGCTGCCGCTGCCGCTGCCGCTGCCGCTGCCGCTGCCGAATCCGCTTCCGCTGCCGCTTCCGCTTCCGCTGCCGCTGCCGCTGCCGCTGCCGCTGCCGCTGCCGCTGCCGCTGCCGCTGCCGCTGCCGCTGCCGCT
>SHBB01000609.1 GCA_004213565.1 Sandaracinaceae bacterium | reverse complement strand
GGAGGGCCTGAACGCAGGCCCTCCCCCCATTGGGCAAAGCGCCAATGGGGCCCCCCTCCCGACTACGGCGATTCGCGCGCTCCGCGCGCTCGGTCGCCGACCCCAGCGCGGGGCGCTGGGGCCCCCGCGGCTCGCGCTTTCGCTTCGCGAAAGCTGGCCGCCTTGGCGGGATGGAGGTCGCTGGCGCTTCGCTCGCTGACGCTTCGCTCGCTGGCGCTTCGCTCGCTGCGCTTCGCTCGCTGGCGCTTCGCTCGCTGACGCTTCGCTCGCTGCGCCTCGCTCGCTGCGCCTCGCTCGCTGCGCCTCGCTCGCTGGCGCTTCGCGCTTCGCTCGCTGGCGCTTCGCTCGCGCCGCCCGCGGCTCGCGCTCGCGCTCTGCGGGAGCTGGCCGCCCTGGCGGGATGGAGGCTGTGCTCGCTGGCGCTTGCGCTCCGCCCGCTGCGCTTGGCTCGCTGACGCTTCGCCTCTTTGGCGGCCTCCGCCTCCGCGAACCGCTTCCGCGTCCGCCTCTGCGAACGGCTTCCTACGGCCGCTCTCTGCTACCGCTTCCCGCGACCGCTCCCGCGATCGCTGGTCCGACGCGCATCCGGCCTCGATCCTCGCGGCTGAGATTCAGCGCGGGATGTGGACCGATCCAGGGGCTGGTCCCGAGCTCGCGTCGACCCCGATCCCGATCCCGATCCCGATCCCGATCCCGATCCCGATCCCGGTCCCGCTCCCGCTCCCGCGTCCGCTCCGGCGCCCGCTCCCGCGTCCGCTCCCCGCGTCCGCTCCCGCTTTCCGCTCCGGCGTCCGCTCCCGCTTTCCGCTCCCGCCGCCGCTCCCGACCCTGCTCCCGCTCCCGCTCCCGTTCCGAGGAGACGCCCGATCCCGAGTCCGCGAACCGATCAATCGCGCGAGCCCGCACGCGCGGGCCTGGTCGCCAGTTCAGAGGACGATCGCGTGGTGGTCGCACCGCCGCCGGCCTCGATCCGCGCTGCCCGAAGGTCGGCGCGGGGCGTTCCCCGGTCGTCCAATGGAGGGAGGGGGCTCTATCCGCGCGTCAGGTGTCGTCGTCGACGTCTTCGGCGAGGTAGCTGAGGATGACCTCGTCGAGGCTCTTCTCGCTCAGGAGGTCGCTGCCGAAGATGGACTCGGACGCGGGGTCCGGGGGGCGGGTGCTGCGGCGCTGGGCGCTCGGGGGCGCGGGGCGGTGGCTGCCGGCGCTGGCGACCGCGGGGCGCGTGGGCGCGTAGCGTCCGGACTCGGTCTGGGGCGGGCGCTGCGGGGCCGGGACCTGGCTGGGGGTCTGCTTCTCGGCCGCCTCCGCGAGCTTGGCTTCGGCCGCGCGCTCGAGGGCGTCGACGTCGATCTCCCCGCTCGGGACGGGCGCGGGGGGAGCGGGAGCGGCCTTGGGAGCGGGAGCCTGCCCGTCGAGGGTGATCTCCATCTCCATCATCGTGCGGGCGCCGGCCGCCTCGTCTTCGTCGAAGAGGCCGTCGCGCAGCGCGATGAACATCGCCTTGTGCGACTCCCGCATGAGCTGCTTCACGACGGCCGCGAACTCGGCGGTGCCGATGTACTGGCTGTACGTCGTCTTCTTGGACGCAATGATGCGCCCGCCATCTGCGAACAGATGGGTGAAGATGTGGCCGTGGGAGGCTCCAGAGTCTTCCGTCTGGATGTGGTAGAGCTTCCCCAGATGCCGGACGTTCGTGTTGTATCCGAGGAGGGGGGACCCAGCCATCGTGCGTTCTTCCGGCGCTCGAGCCGAGGGCTGAGCCTACCACCACTCTCCGGCAGCGTCACTCCATTCCGAGGGTGAGCTCGGACCACCCGAGCGCTGGCGAGCGCGGTGGCCACTCGCCACTCCAGACCCCGGGCAAACGGCAGGTCCAGTCGCCACCTGGAGGCGGCGCGCGACCGGAAAACCGCGGATCCCGGCCGATACACCGGCCTCGAGAGGGCTGGCACGGAGCCTGCTCAGTCCGTGACCATGCTGACTCGTACCGCTCGCATCCTCTCGGGCCTCTCGGCCCTGCTGTTCTGGATCGCCCCCTCCGTCTCGGAGGCCCAGCGCTGCGACGCACCGCAGATCCTGCTCACGGTGGACAAGTCCTCGAGCATGCTCGGCGGCCTCCCCGGTGGCGGCACCAAGTGGGACGCGGCCCGGATGGCGCTGGGGGAGCTGACCAGCTCCTACTCGACGAACATCGACTTCGGGCTGCAGGTCTTCCCCTACCCGAATCAGTGCTCGCCCGGCGCGGTGACCCTGGACTTCGGCACCCACGCCCCCGAGGACCTCATGGTCGCGCTCGGCGATCCGCCCCCCTCTGGCGGCAACTACACGCCGATGGCCCAGACCCTCGACGCGGCCCGCGACTACTACGCGCCCCGCATGGTGGGCGCCCGCCAGAACCACCTCATCCTCATCACCGACGGCTGGCAGTGGTGTGACCCCTACGAGGCCTCCACCCGCTTCACGCCGGTCGACGCCGTCACCCGCCTCCGCGACATGGGCGTGACCGTGCACGTGGTCGGGTTCGGCGCCTCGGTCGACTCGCTCACCCTCAACCGGGCCGCCGTGGCCGCGGGGACCGATCTTCCCGGCTGCGATCCGACGCTCTCGGATCCCGCCGCGATGAACCACTGCTACCTGCAGGCGAACGACCTGACCGACCTCCGCATGGCGCTCGACGGCATCGCCCGCGAGCTGACCGACGAGATGTGCGACGGCTTCGACAACGACTGCGACGGCACCGTGGACGAGGGCTTCGACGTCGACGCCGATGGCCACAACGTCTGCGGCTCCGACCCGACCGAGCCCGGCGCCGACCCGGACCCCGAGCGCCGCGACTGCGACGACTCCGAGCCGACCGTCTACCCCGGCGCGCCGGAGCTCTGCGACGGCCTCGACAACGACTGCGACGGCACGATCGACCCCGGCTGCGACTGCTTCAGCGGCGACACCCGCCCCTGCGGCAGTGACGTCGGCGCCTGCATGCCCGGCGTCCAGCTCTGCGAGAGCGGCGCCTGGGGCGCCTGCGCCGACGCCGTCGAGCCGATGGCCGAGACCTGCGACGCGGTCGACGAGGACTGCGACGGCAACATCGACGAGGGCGCGGACGCCTCCTGCGGCGAGGGCATGGTCTGCTCGGCCGACGGCTGCATCCCGCTGACCCCCCCGATGGAGCCCGCCGAGCCGTCGACCGACCTCCCGTCGGACCGCGACAGCGTGGAAGACGGCGGCTGCGCCTGCACCGCGGCCGGCCACTCGAGCGGCTCCTCCCCCGCCGCGCTCCTGCTCAGCCTCGGGCTCCTCGGCGTCTTCCTCTACCGCCGCCGCTGAGAGACTGTGAAGCTCCCCGTCGAAGCCCGCTCCCTCCCGGGGGCGGGCTTCTTCGCTTCCGTCAGCCGTGCAGGCCGCGATGCAGCGCGTCGGCGATGTCTTCCACCGCCCAGCGGGCGGCGTCGATCAGGCCGCCCATGTTCGCGAAGCCGTGGATGAGGCTGCTGTAGTCGGCGAAGGTGGTCGGGACGCCGGCGCCCATGAGGGCCTCCGCGTAGGCCTCACCTTCGTCTCGCAGCGGGTCGAAGCCTGCGACGACCACGTGCGCGGGGGGCAGCCCGGTGAGCTCCGCCGTGACGAGCGGGGAGGCGCGCGGATCGGTCTCCTCCTCGGGCGTCGTCAGGTAGCTCGCGAGGAAGTAGTCGATCATCGGGGTCGTCAGATAGAAGCCCTCGGCGAACGTGCGGTGAGAGGTGTGCGAGCGCGTCATCTCCGTGGCCGGGTAGATCAGGCACTGGAAGGCCGGCGTGGGGCCGCCGCGGGTCTGCTGACAGACGACCGCGGAGAGGTTGCCGCCCGCGGAGTCGCCCGCGACCGCGATCCGATCGGGATCGACGTCGAACGCGTCCGCGTTGGCGTGCACGTGCCGGAAGGCCGCGACGCAATCTTCCACCGCGGCGGGGAAGGCGTTCTCGGGCGCGAGCCGGTAGTGGACGGCGATGACGTGCGCGTCGGCGCGATCGGCGAGCAGCCGGCAGAGCCCGTCGTGCGTGTCGAGGTCCCCGATCACGAATCCGCCGCCGTGGAAGTAGAGGATGGCGGGGCGACGTCCGGGGCGGGCGGTGTAGAGGCGGACGGGGATCTCCCCGGTCGGTCCGGCGATCCAGCGGTCCTCCACGCGGTGGAGGGGCCGGGGCGGCACGTCGGAGAGCTTCGTCAGCTGCCGCATCTCCGCGCGGCCCTCGTCGACGCCGAGCTCCTCCAGGGTCGGCCGGTTGGCGCGCCCGAGGAGCGAGAGCATCAGGTGCAGCTGCGGGTCGAGCCGGACGCCTCGGTCATTGCGCGGCGCCGGGCCGGCGAGCCCGCGGCGCAGCGGGGAGGGGGCGGCGAGGGCGCTTCGGGCGAGGCGGCGGAGGAGAGGGGTCGCGGGCATCTCCTCGAAGGGGTAGCACATCGTCGAGGCCCGCTTGACGGGGACCACCCCGTGCGTTTCAGTTCCCTCGATGGACGAGACCTCGACGGTGGCCGACAGCGCGGCGCTAGCTCCCAGCGCGGGCGCACCTCCCCGGACCGGAGCCCCGCCGCGAGGCTCGGTGTTCGGCGCCGACCTGGTCGGTGAGGGCAGCTGGGTGTCGCTCCTCGTGTGGGCGGTGCTCTTCGCCGGCCCCCTCGCGGTGCTGATCACCGCCGCCACCCTGACGCCCTCCATCGCGGGGCACGGGACCCACACGCAGCTCGGGCTGCCTCCGTGCGGCTTCCTCGTCTACACCGGCTACCCCTGCCCCGGCTGCGGGCTGACCACCTCGTTCAGCCACATGATCCGGCTCGAGGTCTTCGGCGCTTTCCACGCCAACCCGTTCGGCATCCTGCTCTTCCTCTGCACCGCGGCCATGGTGCCGGTCTCTCTGCTCGGCATGGTCCGCAAGCTGCCCGTGGTCGACACCCTCGACCGTCTGCACGCCGAGAAGATCGCCATCGCCCTGTCGCTCGTCAGCATCGCGGTCTGGTGCGTGAAGGTCGGCATCCAGTACGCTGCGAGCTGATCGCGCGCCCCATCTCGAGGGTCGCGCTCCGGAGAGACGTACGCGTGCCTGAAGGTGAAGAGTGAGCCGGGCAGCGCGCAGACGCGCGGCGCGGGCGCTCGCGTCGGGCACGATCGTCGCCGGGCGATATCGGCTCGACCAGAAGCTGGGCGAGGGCGGCATGGCCGAGGTGTTCTCGGCCGACGACATGTCGTCCGGGGAGGGTGGTGCGCCGCTGCGACGCGTGGCGGTGAAGGTCCTGCACGCCGACATCGCCGCCAAGCCGGAGGCCGTGGAGCGGACCAAGCGCGAAGGCAAGGTCCTGAGCGAGCTCGACAACCCGGCCATCGTCTCCGTCGAGTCGTGGGGGCTCCTGGACGACGGCGCGGTCTTCCTCGTGATGGAGCTGCTCGAGGGAGAGACGCTCGGCACGCGCATGCGTCGCGGGACGATCGAGCCGACCGAGCTCGCCCCGATCGTCGCTGGCACCTGCGCGGGTCTGCACGCGGCGCACTCCCGCGGCATCGTGCATCGCGATCTCAAGCCGGACAATATATTTCTCTGTCCTACTGAGCACGGCGTTCAGGTCAAGCTCCTCGACTTCGGCATCTCCAAGGTCTACGGCAGCGAGAAGCTCACGCAGACGGGGGAGATCCTCGGCACGCCCCGCTACATGAGCCCGGAGCAGCTGGGCGCCGAGCCGGACATCGACGGGCGGGTCGACGTCTACGCGCTCGGCGTGATCCTCTACGAGGCGCTCGCGGGCCGGCCTCCGTTCCTGACCTCGACGCCCACCGATCTCATCATCGCGATCCTGAACGCGCAGGTGGTGCCGCTCCGGTCCGCCCGGCCCGACGTGCCGGAGGGGGTGGAGGCGGTGGTGATGCGCGCGATGTCGCGCACCCGCACCGCTCGCTACGACACCGCGATGCAGCTCGCCGAGGCGTACATCGACGCGGTCGGCGGCGTCGCGGCGGTCCGGTCCGAGCAGCGCCGTGGCCTCCCCACGCAGGCGTTCGGAGGCATG
>SHBB01000608.1 GCA_004213565.1 Sandaracinaceae bacterium | reverse complement strand
GTCGGCGCCCTCGTGATCGTTCACGTCGTCGTGCGGTTTCCCGTTCCCGTTCCCGTTCCCGTTCCCGTTCCCGTTCCCGTTCCCGTTCCCGTTCCCGTTCCCGTTCCCGTTCCCGCTCCCGCTCCCGTTCCCGCTCCCGTTCCCGCTCCCGCCTCCGCGTCCGAGTCCGCTCCCGCCTCCGCCTCCGCCTCCGCCTCCGCGTCCGCCTCCGCGCCCGAGTCCGCCTTCGCGTCCGAGCCCGAGGCCGCGTCCGCCGCCGCTTCCGCTCCTCGGCTCGGTCGTCGCGCTCGTCCGCGTTCCCGCGCTCGACCCGGTCGTCGCGCGCCTGCACGTCTCCTTCTCGTGCCCGCGGCCGGCCTCGCCCTTCGGCACGTCTTTCCCCACCCCACGTGCGCTTTCGCCCATCCAGCACGCCAGGTTGCACAAAGAGGCACAGCTCTTTTTGACACCACCCGCGCGACGGGCGGGGCACGCTCTTTGCGGATGCGGGCGCACATGCTCACCCACCGCGTCCCCGCGCTCGCGCTGATCGCCCTGGCGGCGTGCACCTCGCCGACCCCGGTCATCGAACCATGCGAAGGGCTGCTCGTGGTGACCGTCCAGTTCGACGAGCCCGCGCCGACTGCCCTCCGCGTCGTCTGGGAAGGCGAGGTGGTCCACGACTCGTGCGACGAGATCGACCGCCTACTCTACGGGCTCGACGTCGACGGCTCCACCCTGACGGTGCGCCAGGGCGACGTCCACTACGTCTCACCCGAGACGCTCACCTTGCACGTCTACGACCAGGGAGACTGCACCTCGGAGCGGCTCTTGTTCTCGGCCGTCGAGGTCCCGGTCGGACCGGCGGAGGAGTGCTCCCTGGCCACCCTCGAGTTGAGCCTGGACGACGTCGCGTGCTGCTGCGAGTCGCCCGCCGGCGACGTGCTGGAAGAGGAGCTCCGTCCCGCTCGTGCCTGCGCCGATGGCGGCGGGCGTTGCGTCGCGGTCGACGCGGGGGAGCAGTGCGGCGCGGGCGCGTGACGCTCAGCTACCGCTGAGAAACGAGTCGGGGTCGAGCGGCGTGGCGCCGAGGGGCGCGGCGCCGTCCTCCGCCGCGGCCTCGGCGAACATCGCCAGCTCCGCCGCGAGCAGCTCCGCGAGCGCGGCGGGCGGCTCGGGGGCCTTCGCGCGAGCCTGCGACGCGAGGTGCAGGCCGACCAGCAGGCCGACGTCGCGCGGGCCGACGTCTCGGTCGAGGTCGTGCAGGATGGCCTCGAGCCGCGCGACCGCGCTCGCCGCGGTCAAGACACGCTCCTCGGTGTGGCTCGCAAGCACGTCGCGCAGGAAGCGCTCGACGTCGTCGGTGACGCCCTTGTTGTAGGCGCGGGCCGGCGGGACCTCGCACCGCGCCACCGCCTGCACGGTGCCCGCGTCGTCGTCGCCCACGAACAGCCGCCGGCCGCAGAGCATCTCCCAGAGCACGATCCCGAGCGCGAACAGGTCCACCTGATGCGTGGTGGGCTCCTGGCGGATGATCTCGGGCGCGAGGTAGCCGAGCTTCCCGCCCAGCATGCCGTCGCCGAGCTGCGTCTCGTGCACGCTCGCGTCGGCGAGCCCGAAGTCCGCGAGCTTCACGTGGCCCCGCCGGCTGAGCAGCAGGTTGTGGGGGGAGACGTCGCGGTGAATGATCCCGAGCGCCTGACCCTCGGGGTCCTTGGCCGTGTGCGCGTACTGCAGCGCCTTGGCGAGCTCGAGCGTGACGTAGAGCGCGGTCGCCGCGGGCATCGCCGCCTGCCGGGAGTGGGCCCGCTCGAGCAGATCCTTGAGCGAGGTCCCGTCGACCAGCTCCATGATCATGATGAACGTCCCGCCGACGTGCCGGGCGTCGTAGACGCGCACGATGTTCTCGTGCATGAGCATCATGCCGAGCCGCGCCTCGTCCTCGAACATCGAGCGGTACACCGGCTGCGCGGCCAGCTCGGGCAGGACGCGCTTGATGGCCACGGGGTGGCGACCCCCGTCCTCGAAGACGGCGTCCCCGCGCCAGACCTCGGCCATCCCCCCGGCGGCCAGGCGCGCCTTGGGCTCGTACTGCGTCGGCGCCCGGCGGAGCTTCGCCGTCAGGCGAGGTTTCTTTCCCGCGGCCATTCGTCCGAGAGGTTGTCCCTCGTTGGCGCGATCGTCAATCGCGGAGCGCGTGCGCCGCCGCCGCGTCGCAGAGGTCGAGCGCGGACCGCAGGCGGTCGGCGCCGAGGACGCGGTGATGCCCAACGCACACCTCGGTGTCGCCGTCGCCCGCCCCGGCGTCGAAGGCCGCGGCCAGCGCGGCGCCCGCCTCGACGCAGCGGGCGCGGGTGGGCTCGTCGGGCGGGGGCGGGAGGCGCGGGTAGTCGGCCTTGAGCTGACCGTCGTAGCGCTCCCGGTAGCGACGCGAGGCGAGCACGGCCAGGGCGTAGAGGACCAGCGGCTCGGGCTCCCACGGGAGCGACGGGGTCCAGGCGCGGAGCGCGGGCGCGTCGAGGTTCGGGGCCCCGCTCGGATCGTGGGTGGGGAAGGCGCGGGTGCGGCAGCTCGACCGCGCGCTGAGGAAGCAGTTGTCGACCAGGTGCCGGCTCGCGGCGGCGTGGGCCCAGGGTCGCTGACCGCGGTCCTTGCGCACCGTGAGCAGCGCGAGGCTCGAGCGCGCCATCGCGGCCTGGAGCGGGGGCCGCGGCCGGTGACAGAGCTTGCCGATGGGCGCGATCCAGCGCGTGTCGAGCGGCCGGTAGGCGACGCGCCGCAGGAAGGCGCCGTCGGGCTCCGCGGCGAGGGCGGCGCCGACGGCCTCGCGCGCGGCGGCGGGATCATAGTGGCCGCTGCGCACGTCGACCTTGCCCGGCCACGGGCCCGGCTCTCCCTTCGCGAAGGCGCGGAGCCGGCCGAGGAGCCTGTCGCGATCGGCGTCCACACAGAACGCGTCGCGGTTGGTCTGCACCCCCTCGCGGTGGAAGGGCATGAGCGCGGGCAGCGTGGGCCAGGCCTCGTATTCGGGATCGAGCGCGGGGCCCGGGACCAGCCGGTAGAGCGGAGGCGCAGCCCGGAGCGAGGTGTACGAGAGCGGCGCCTCGAGGGCCGTGAGCTTGGCGTCGACGGGGCCCCGGACCGCCGCGTGGCGCGGGGCCCGCCGCTCGCCGCCGCGCACCGCGAGCGTGATCGCCGCGCCCACCCGCACGCCGAAGACGTTGCCGTCGCGCGCGCCTCCTTTCGCGAGGAGGGCCGAGCCGCCGAGGTCGATCACGTCGACGCGCTCGAACCAGCGGAGGAGCGCGGCTCTCATGCCGCGATGCACGGGCCCGTCGAGGAACGAGCCGTTCGTGACCAGCGCCACCACGCCACGCTCGTGTGCGCGCGCGACCTCCGCCGCCCAGCGAAAGAAGCGCACGTAGTCGTCGGAGAGGACCCCGATCTTGCGCTCCCCGAGCGGCGCGCCCTCGGCGTCCCGGCGAAAGTCGTCGAGCAGGCCTTCGGTGTAGGCCGCGTCGCGGTTCGCGCTCCGGCCAGCCCACGGCGGGTTGCCGATCACGACGGGCACGCGGCCCTCGAGGGGCGGCGGCGGCCCCGAGAGCGTGTCGCCGTGACGGAGCGACAGAGGCCAGCCTCGGCGCCCGAAGGACGGCCCGAGCAGCGCCTCCGCCGCGCCGAGCGCGCGCGCGTCCACGTCGAGCCCGAGGGCCGCGCCCGGCGCCCCCTCGCCCGCCTCCGCCAGACACGCGGCGAGGAAGATCCCCGGACCGCACGCGGGGTCGATCAGGGCGACGCGCTCGTCGCCGAGGCCGCGGAGGCCGAGCCCGCGCAGCGCCGCGTCAACCTCGCGGGCGACGAAGCGCGCCACCGCGGGGGGCGTGTGCACCACGCCGCGCCGACGCCTCTCCGCCTTCGACAGCTGCGCGTCGCGCGCGTGCGCGGCGGCCACCACCGCCTCGAGCGCGTCTTCGGGGCCCACGGACACGGCCCGGGGTAAACCGCCCGCCGCCCGAAGTCGAGCGCGGCCTCAGGACGCGGCGACGCGCGCGACGGTCAGCCGCTCCCGCAAGGTGCGCAGCTCGGCCGGATCCGCCCGGGCGAAGCGCTCGGCGCCGAGCACGTGGCTGAGCGCGTTCTGCGCCACCGGATCCTCGTGCAGGCCCTCGAGCGCGCCGCGCAGATCTCCGGACGCGGTGGCGAGCACGGCGGGCGCGGCGACGACCACGTCCGAGGGGATGGCCGCGGTGGTCAGCAGCACGCGGAACTCGTCGAGCGCGCTCCCGTCCTCGGAGAAGCCCGCCCGCACCAGCTCGCGCGAGGGGTCGCCCTCTCGGTAGACGGCGAAGGTGGCCCCCACGTCGGCCCGTCCGCTGCGCACGTCCCGCACGACGGCGCCGTGAGAGCCGAGGCAGCGCTCCTCGGAGAAGACCGTTGCGGGCTCGAAGCCTCGCTCGGTGAGGCCGAGGCGCGGGAACACGTAACCGGCGGCCGAGGTCTCCTCGACCCAGGCCACGCGCGCTCCGTCCAGGTCGTCGAGGCGCCGCACGCGGCCCGCGCGGCTCGCGAAGAGCACGCCGTGATAGCGGGAGACGCCTTGACGGACCGAGCGCACGAGCGGCGTCGCGTCGCCGAAGGCCTCGTCGCAGGCCGCGAGGATCGGCGAGATCCAGGCCATCTGCACGCGGCCGGCCCGGTAGGCGTGGGTCAGGGCCGTGACCGAAGGCGCGCGGTGGGGCCGGATGGGCAGCCCTACCAGCTTCGACATGGCGTGGGTGAGATCGCCGAGTCGGGCCCGGGTGTCGAAGTCATCGCGCACGGGGACGCAGCCGAAGGTGATGCTGCGGAGCTGCGTGCCGGACTGAGACCTGGAGTGCATGTGGTGGTGCCGAAGTCGTAGGCCCCCCCGTCGTGGATACGACGCCCTCGCCTCGAAACTTACCCCAATTCCGAGACAGCGCCGAGGTTGACGGGGCGTCGGCGGCGCCCACCTACCCCGTTGGAGGACTACATGAGCACCCTGGTGACCGTGGCGCAGCGCGCCAAAGCCCGCTTCTTTCGGCTCGAGGGGCGATCGGAGCCGCTCGAGGAGATCCAGGATCTGGTGCACCCGGCCGCCCGGTTGCACGAAGGGGACCTGGTGACCGATTCGCCCGGGCGCGAGCACGAGCGCATGGGGCCTCAGAGCCGGGCCATGCGGCCGGAGCGCTCGGCCAAGGAGCACGAGGCCGAGACGTTCGCCAAGGAGGTCGCCGACGCGCTCGCCAAGCTCCGGCAGGAGAAGGGCGTGCACCGCGTGGTCCTCGTGGCCGAGCCGGGCTTCCTCGGGCTGCTGCGGCAGAAGCTCGATCCGCCCACCGCGAAGCTCGTGGACGGCGAGCTGGACAAGGAGCTGACCGATCTCGACGCCGACGCGCTGAAGGAGCGGCTCCGAGACATCTTGTAGTCACTACTCGAGCGGGGCGCGGAGCGGAGCGCGCAGCATGCGGCCCCAGACCTCGTCGTACGGGTGCACCTGCCGCGCCCGACGGGCGCCATCGAACACGGGGCGGCCCGCGTTGGCCCAGGCGAAGATGCCGCCTTCGAGGTTGTAGACGTCGGTGAAGCCAGCCTCGCGCATGCGGTCGGCGACGCCGCCGCTGCGCCACCCGACCGAGCAGTACACCACCACCCTCGCGTCGCGGGAGACGCCGAGCGCGTCGAGATCGGGGGCGTCGGGATCCACGCGGCGCGCGCCCCGGAGATGGCTCACCGCGAACTCCTCCGGCTGGCGCGCGTCGATCAGCGCGAGGTCCCCGTCCGCCATCCAACCCGCGAGGCGCGGCACGTCCACCCAGCGGACGGCGGGGTAGCGCGCCTCGATGGCGGGCCTTAGGCTCGCCGGGCGCTGGCCGCAGACGAGGAGGGGCAACGCGAGCAGCAGCGCGAACGCGGAGGACGCCACGGCGGCCTTCGTCCACGCGCGCCCCTTTCGCTTCGGTTGGCCGGTGACCACATGGTCAGGGTGTGGCCGATCGCCCGTTCGCGCCAACCCACACGCGTCAGCCCCCACGAACGAAGC
>SHBB01000607.1 GCA_004213565.1 Sandaracinaceae bacterium | reverse complement strand
GCAGCACGCCCACGCCCTCGGGCGCCTCGACGTCGCGGTCCACGACGACGGCGTGCGCGCCGGCCGCCATGACCTGCGGCAGGTAGTCGTGCGCGTCGTGGGTCTCGCCCTTCAGCGCGACGAAGACGTTGCCCGGCGCCACGCGGCGGCTGTCGAGCTGGACGCCCTCGAGCGCGCGGGTCGGCGGCGCGAGCCAGCGGCCTCCGGTCGCCTCGACCAGCTCGTCCGGCGTGAAGCGCGCGGCGTTGTCGGGGATGGGCGTCGCGCTCACTGCGACCTCCCCGCGATGGCCGCGCGGGCCTCCTCGCGGTCGTCGAAGTGGATCTTCGTCGTGCCGCGGATCTGGTAGTCCTCGTGGCCCTTGCCCGCGATGAGGATCGTGTCGCCGGGGCGCGCCGCGGAGACGGCCTCGCGGATGGCGGCGCGGCGATCCTCCTCGACCCGGTAGAGGCCACGGTCGGCGCGCGCGAAGGCGACGAGGTCGTCACACGCGTCCCAGCCCTCGCCGCTCACGCCGGGCTCGATCGCGGCCAGGATCGCCATGGGATCTTCGGTCCGCGGGTTGTCGCTGGTGATGACCGCGAGGTCGGCGCCGCGCGCGACCGCGCGGCCCATCTGCGGGCGCTTGGCCGCGTCGCGATCCCCGCCGCAGCCGAACACCGCGAACAGTCGCCCCGGCGTGATGGGCCGGAGCGCCGCGAGCGCGCGCGAGAGCGCGTCCGGCGTGTGCGCGTAGTCGACCAGGATGCGCACGTCCTCGAGCCCGTCCACCCGCTCGAGCCGGCCGGGGGCGCCCTTCGCCGCGCCGAGCGCCTTCGCCGCCTCGTCGGCCTCGAAGCCGAGGGCCACGAGCACGCCGAGCGCGAGCAGCAGGTTGTCGAGGTTGTGCGCGCCGATGAGCACCGAGCGGAGCTCGACCTCTTCTCCCAGCGCCGTCACCGTCGCTCGCATGCCGTCCCGGTCCATCGTCCAGGTACGCACCGCGACGTCGCCATCGCCCTCGCGCGACACGCGGAGGCAGCCCGGCACTTCGTCGGCCAGCTGCGCGCCGTGCGGGTCGTCGACGTTGATGACCGACGCGCCCGGAGAGAGCGCGGTGAAGAGGCGGGCCTTCGCCGCGAAGTACGCCTCCATCGTGCCGTGGTAGTCGAGGTGGTCCTGGGTGAGGTTGGTGAACGCCGCGACCGCGAAGTGGACCGCGTCCGCGCGGTGCATGCCGAGCGCGTGGCTCGAGACCTCCATCACCAGGTGCGTCGCGCCCGCGTCGACGACCTTGCGCGCGAAGCGCGCGAGCGCGTCGCCCTCGGGCGTGGTGAACGGGGCCGGCTCACGCAGGCCGGGCCCGCGGCTCTCCACCGTGCCGAGGAGCGCGGGGCGCTGACCGAGCGCGCCGAGCGCCTCGTCCACCAGCCACGCCGTCGTCGTCTTGCCGTTCGTGCCCGTGAGCCCGACCACCGACAGCTCGGCCGTCGGGTCGCCGTAGACCGCCGCCGCGAGCGCGCCGAGCGCGACCCGCGCGTTCTCCACGCGGAGCTGCGGCACGTCGGCGGGCAGCGCGAGCGTCGTCTCGGCCGCCACCGCCACCGCGCCGCGCTCGACCGCGCTCGCCGCGAAGCGCGCGCCGTCAGCCTGCTGGCCGCTGATCGCCACGAAGAGATCGCCCGGCTCCACCGCGCGCGAGTCGTGCCGCACGCCGCGGACCTGCACCTCGCCGTCGCCGACGAGCTCGACCCCGAGCCCACGCTCGTGCAGCGCTCGCAGCGCGATCATGGCGTCACCTGCGCGAGGGTTCCGTCGGGGGTCGGCGTGACGGGCACGTCGGCCTCGGGGCGCAGCTCCGGTCGCTCGAGGATCACGCGCACCTCGCTGCCGCGGTCCACCACTGCGCCCGGCTGCGGGCTCTGCGCGACGACGAGGCCGCTGCCCTCGAGCTGGAAGTCGAGCCCGATGCGCCGCAGCGCGCCGAGCGAGCCGCGCGCGGTGAGCCCCGTCAGATCCGGGACCATGACCTCGCCGTCGCGGGGCTCTCGCTCGGGCACGACCGCGATCTCGACCGCGGTGAGCGTCTCGGGCTCGGCTGCGCCTTCGCCGCGCGCCGCGCGACGACGCTCACGCTCGCGCTGACGATGCCGCCGCTCGAGCTCGGCCAGCGCCTCTCCGCCCGTGTCGGCGGGGACCCCGAGGTGGCGCAACGAGGCCTCCCCGATGCGGCGGAAGATCGGCCCGGCGACGGTGCCGCCGTAGTGATCGACCACCGGCTCGTCGATCACGACGGCGATGACGAGCGCGGGATCCTGCGCGGGGACGAAGCCCACGAAGGACGCGATGTAGACGTCCTCCTGGTAGCCCCCGCGGCGGTAGTCGGCCTTCTGCGCGGTGCCCGTCTTGCCGGCGACGAGGTAGCCGTCGATCGCGGCCTCGGGCCCCGTGCCGCCCTGGCCGGTGACCGCGGTGAGCATGTCGGCGATCAGGCGCGCGGTGCGGCGCGGGATCACCTGCCGGCGCACGCGCGGGAGCGTCTCGCTCGTGGTCGCGCCGCGGCTGTCCACCGTGCGCCGCAGGATGTGCGGGTGCATCAGGCGCCCGCCGTTCGCGATGGTGCTCATCGCGGTGGCGAGCTGCAGGGTGGTCGTGCTCATGCCCTGCCCGAAGCTGATCGTCGCCAGATCGAGGTCGTACCAGCGCGTGTGGTGGCGCAGGATGCCGCCGGTCTCGCCGGGGAGCTCCACGCCCGTCGGCTCGCCGAAGCCGAAGCGCCGGAACGAGCGGAAGAGCCCGCGGCGCCCGAGGCGCATGCCGATCTTGGCCGTGCCGATGTTGCTCGAGCGCGCGAGGATCTGCGCCGGGGTCATGATGCCGAAGCGGTGACCGCCGTCGCCGATGGTGTCCTCGCCGATCTCGAGCTGGCCGTCCTCCTCGCAGTCGATGGCCTCCTCGGGGTGCACGACGTTCGCCGCGAAGGCGGCGGCCAGCGTGAACGGCTTGACGGTCGAGCCCGGCTCGAAGCGGTCGGTGACGGCGCGGTTGCGGCGGTGCGCGACCTCGGCCCGGCCCGGCTCGTTCGGGTTGAACGTCGGGTAGTTCGCCATCGCGAGGATCTCGCCCGTGCGCGGATCCATCACCACCACGCTGCCCGCGGCGGCCTCGGCCGTGCGCACGCCCAGCGCGAGCTCGCGCTCGGTGATGTGCTGGATGGTCTTGTCGATGGTGAGGAAGACGTCGTCGCCCTGCGCGGCGCGGTCGTCGAGGAGCTGGTCGCTGAAGACCACGCGGCCGCGGCGGTCGCGCACGGCGGGGACGGGCTGCACCGAGCCGCGGAGGCGATCCTCCAGCGCCAGCTCGAGGCCCTCGATGCCGACGCCGTCGATGTTCGCGAAGCCCAGCAGGTGGCTGGCGAGCTCGCGGTTCGGGTAGAAGCGGCGCGCCTCGTCGGTCATCTGCACGCCCTCGATCCCGAGCGCGCGCACCGCGGCGGCCTCGGTGGGCGTGACCTGCCGCTCGATCCAGACGAAGTAGCGGTCGGAGCGGAGGCGCGCCGCGATGCGGTCGCGGTCGACGCCGAGCAGGTTGGCCAGGCGCGTCGCGGCCGACTCCGTGTCCACGCCCTCGGCCCGCATCAGGCGCGGGTTCGCGAAGACGCTCTCGACGTCCACGCTCACCGCGAGCTCCGCCCCGTGGCGGTCGTAGATGGTGCCGCGCTTGGGCGCGAGGCGGATGTCCCGGAGCTGCTGCGACTCGGCCATCGCGCGCAGGGCCGGGCCGTGCTGGATGGTCAGCTCCCACGCGCGCGCGGAGACGAGCAGCGCGCCGGCGCCGACACAGAGCGCGAGCACGACCATGCGCACCCGCATCCAGCGGCGACGCTTCGGATCGGTCAGGAGGTCGCTCATCGCACCCTCCCCGCCATGCGCCGCTGGCGGCGCTCGTTGCCGACCGGGATCACGCGCGCCGGCTCGGGCACGTCCATCTCGAGGCGGCCGCGCGCGATGGTCTCGATGCGCTCCGCCTGACGCAGCGTGGCCGCTTCGATGGCGAGGAGCCGGCGCTGCTCGATGAGGCGGCGCTGCTGCCGACGCGCCTGCCCGACCTCGTAGCCGAGCTGCACCGTCTGCTGCCGGAGCGCGAGGTGCGAGACGAAGGCCGCGGCGGCCGCCAGCACGGCCACGCTCCAGAGGACGAGGAAGCGCGCCTTCATGCCGCCTCCTCGCGGGGGATGCGCCGCGCCGCGCGCAGCTTCGCGCTGCGGGCCCGGGGGTTGTCGTCTCGCTCGGCGTCGCCCGCGACGACCGGCTTCTTGGTCAGCGGCGCCAGCGCGTCGTGCCCCTTGAAGAAGCGCTTCACCCGGCGGTCCTCGAGCGAGTGGAAGGAGATCAAGACCGCCACCCCGTCGTCGGCGAGCACGTCGGGGAGCGACGCGAGCAGCCGGTCGAGCTGCCCCAGCTCGTCGTTCACCGCGATGCGCAGCGCCTGGAAGGTGCGGGTCGCGGGGTCGATCTTGCCGCGGCGCCCTCCGACGGCGCGGTGCACGGCCGCCTGGAGGTCGCCCGTGGTGTGGAGCTGCCCCGCGTTCGCGACCTCCTTGATCACGCGCGCGATGCGGCGCGACTTCCGCTCCTCGCCGAGCTGATAGATGACGTCCGCCAGCTCGGTCTCGGTCAGCGAGTCGATGAGCTCGGCCGCGGTCCGGCCCGTCGTCGGGTCCATGCGCATGTCGAGCGGGCCGTCGGAGCGGAAGGAGAAGCCGCGCTCGGGCGCGTCCAGCTGGGGGGAGCTGACCCCGATATCGGCGATCAAGCCATCCACCTGGGGCTCACCCACCTCAGCGAGGAGCTGGGCCACGGAGGCGAACGCGCCGTGCACGAAGGTCACCCGCGGCGCGAATTCCGAGAGGCGCTCGCGCGCGGCTTCGAGGGCCGCGGGGTCCCGATCGATGCCGATCACGCGCCCGTCCGGGGCGCTCGCCCGGAGGATGCCCTCGGTGTGCCCGCCGCCCCCGAGGGTGGCGTCGGCGTAGAGGCCGCCGGAGCGCGGCGACAGAGCTGCGAGCGTCTCGTCGAGCATGACCGTTCGGTGGTGGAACGGGGTGGTGGGGGTGCGGGCTTCCGTCACAGGCCGAGCTCCGCGAGACGCTGCGCCATCTCGACGCGCTGGTTCGGGTCCTCGAGCACGGTGGACCGCAGGGCGTCGAAGCGCTCCTTCGACCACAGCTCCAGGTGCCGCCCCATGCCGGCCCAGAGCGCGTTCCGCTCGAGGGTCGCGTAGTTGCGCAGGGCGGCGGGGATCAGGACGCGGCCGAGCTTGTCCATCTCGACCTCGACCGCCCCGGAGACGTAGATGCGGCGGATCATGGCCACGCTCGGGTCGAAGCTCGGGAGCTTCGCGAGCCGCGCCTCGAAGGCCTCCCACTCGGCCATGGGGTAGGCGACCAGGCAGGGGTCGAGCCCCGTCGTCACGACGAGCTTGGACGTCTCCTCCGAGGAGAGGACCTCCCGAAAACGCGACGGAACGGACGTGCGTCCCTTACCGTCGATCGCGTGCTCGTACTGACCTCGGAACACCCGCGGACACCTGCTTCGCGGAGGGGGTGAGCGTCATCCCAGAGACGGATGCCACTCCTTACCACTCCTTACCACCGAGTCGGACCCTACGGGGGGGTCACGGGGGTGTCAACTTCATTCTGATCGGGCGGTCTAGCCTGTGTTCATAGGGGTTTCCGGGCGGTGACGGAGGGGGTGGTAAGGGGTGGATCGCCGGTGATCCACTGGGGGGTAAAGGCACCAGCTCGGGCGTTCAGGTAGGCGGGGCCTGGAGACCTCGGCCCGAATTGCGGCACGATCGTTCGTGCTCTCGTGTGGGGGCCTCGCGGGGGTCGGGGCCGGATTCGAGCCCGCAGCCGCGACCGCAGCCGCGACCGAGGCCGCAACCGAGGCCGCCACCGCGACCGCAGCCGCACCCGAGTCCGCCACCGCACCCGCGACCGCCCCCCGCGACCGGGTCCGAGTCCGCGACCGCAGCCGCTACCGAGTCCGCAGCCGCGACCGAGTCC
>SHBB01000606.1 GCA_004213565.1 Sandaracinaceae bacterium | reverse complement strand
TGTGCGCCGCGCCGCGAACGGACTGCGGTGGCGGCGCGTGCGTGGACACCTCCAGTGACCCCTCGAACTGCGGGGGCTGCGGCGTGGCGTGCGGCGCGAGCGAGTATTGCGCGATGGGGACCTGCTCCCCGACCTGCCCCGCGCCGCTGAGCGACTGCAGCGGCACCTGCACCAACACCAGCAACGACCCTGCGCACTGCGGTGGCTGCGGTGTCGCATGTGGCATGGCGGAGTACTGCTCGTCGGGCACCTGCACTCCGACCTGCGCCGCGCCTTCGACGCTCTGCGGTGGCACTTGCACCAACACGGCCAACGACCCCGCCAACTGCGGCGCGTGCGGCAACGCGTGCGGAATCGGGCAGGCCTGCGTGTCGGGCACGTGCCGGGCGACGACGAGATTCGACGGAACGACCGGGGCGACCTGGGAGCTGATGCCCGGCACCGCTCCCGTGCGTGGGCTGCAGTCGTGGGTCCCGCTCGGCCAGACCCACATGTACGCGGCGGGCGGCAGCAGCATTCATCGCTGGCAGATCGCGACCCAGACGTGGAGCTCCATCGCGAGCTCGCCGGCCAGCTTCGGCAGCTTCGCTGCCCCGGCCCACTCCGGGGGAGCCATCTGGGGGATCACGAACCCGAGCATCTCGCGCTGGGACATCGCGACCAGCATGTGGAGCACGGTGCGCTCGGACGTGATGGGGAGCCGCACGGACGCCCAGAACGCGACCGACGGGAGCGGCCGGATCTGGAGCTACAACAGCAGCAACCAGCTCGTTCGGTACGATCCCGTCGCGGACACCCTGAGCTACTTCCCCACCGGGGTGTCGGCCACGACTCAGACGCGCGTGGTCTATGACCCCACGACGAACAGCATCTTCTTCGGCGGCGCCTTCAGCACCCCTCTGTATCGCTGGGACATCGACACCTCGACCCTCGACTCCAGCGTCGCCCCTCTCCCGGAGGCCAACCTCAGCGACGCGATGTGCTCGGACCACTCCGGCCACATCTACGCCGCGCTCGGCTGCGGCGGGAGCACGTTCTTCCAGTACGACGTCGCGGGCAACAGCTGGCGGCGGATCCCCGACTACCCGGTCGACCACGGCTGCAACGCTTCATGCTCGGTTCATGAGGACGGTTGGCTCTACATGACCGATCTCGGCGGTCGGCCGATGTACCGGCTCCGCCTCAACTGAATCGGACCGGCCCGCGCGCCCCGGGGCTCAGCCGAGCCCTTCGGGGCGCCCGGCGACTCGGGGAACGCGGCAGCCCCGCAACACGGTCCCCGGCGAGAGGCGCAGGCCGAAGTGCTCGTCGAGCACGGCGAGGAGCGCGTCGGCCGAGCCCACCTGGGTCCGCGCGACATGCTCTCCGCGGCGCAGGGTGAGCACATCTCCGCGGAGCGTCAGGCGGCCGCCGTCGGGGAGCGCGCGAGCGACCATCGGCTCGCGGCGAAAGGCCGATTCCGGGTGCGTGCTCGCGTACCAGCTGGCGATCTCCTGGTCGATCGGCGGCATGGTCTCGCCCGTCAGCTCGCACACGTCGGCCCAGTGATCGCCGAGCCACGCCTGGTGCAACCAGCGCTCGCCCTCCCACAGCAGGCGGCGCGGCTCGTGCGGCGTCGCGTGCACGGTGTCGCGCTCGAACGGGATCGCCTCCGTCAGCGAGAGGCCGCCGAGGCCGACGTCGACCAGCCATGGCCGACCCTCCGCCTGGACCTCGAGGCAGAGATGCGTGCGCGGCGGGGTCTCGCGCCGCTCACGACCCACGCGCGCTCGCGCGGCGAGGAGACGGACCCGGAAGTCGAGCGCTCCGAGCACGCGCGCGAACAGGCCGTTGTGCTCGAAGCAGTAGCCACCGCGACGGCGGCGCACGAGCTTGTCCAGCACGGCGTCCGGCGCGAGGGAGATCTCGCGCTCGAGCAGCACGTCGAGGTTCTCGAACGGGATCGCGCGGACGTGCGCCTCCATCAGCGCGTTCAAGACCGCGACGCGCGGCGCTCGCTCGCCCTGGTATCCGACGCGCGCGAGGTAGGCGTCGAGCTCCTCGGGGGTCATCGCGGGAACGCTCCGCGGAACGCGCTCTCGTGCGTGGGGCGACGCGGGCTGGGGTGCTCGCGCTCGCGGAGCCCCTCCGGGAGCGTGTCGGGGCAGGCGCGGCGCCCGATCGCGGCCGCCATCTCCACGTGGAAGCTGTCCGGGACGCCGAGCACCTCGCGCGCGCGCTCGTAGTCGAGGCCGCCGATGCCGTGCGCGTGGTAGCCGAGGTTCGCGGCCTGCAAGGCGAGCTGCGCCCAGGCGGCGCCCGCGTCGAAGCTGTGGCTGCGAGACGGCGTCTCCTCGCCCTCGTAGCGCAGGAGCGAGTCGGACACGACGAAGACCAGGGCCGACGCGTTCTCGGCCCACGAGCGGTTGAACGGCACGAGCAGGTCGAGCCAGGCCTCCCAGTGGGCGTCGCCGCGCAGCGCGTACAAGAAGCGCCACGGCTGCACGTTGTACGCAGACGGCGCCCAGCGGGCCGCCTCGAGCGCGCGCAGCAGATCGGTCTCGGGCATCGGCGTCGGCTCGAAGGCGCGCGGCGACCAGCGGCGGACGAAGAGGGGGTCGATCGGGTGGTCGGGGGTTCGGTCGTTCATGATTCTCCTCCAGTTGTGCGGGCGCGGCCGAGGGCGGCGCCTCCTACCGCGGCGAGCAGCACGAGGGCGACGCCCACGAGCTGCTCTCCGCAAAACCATTGGTCGAGCAACAGCGCCCCGATCGCGGCCGCGACGAGCGGGCTCAGCAGCCCGAGGAACGCCGCGTCCTGGCCGAGCACGGCGACGCCGCGGATCCAGAGCGCGAACGTCAGCGCGGTGCCCACCGTCACCAGCAGCGCGAGACCCACGAGGTGGGTGACGGTCGGCGGCGGAGGCGGGCCCTCGAGCACGAACGCCACCGGGGCGAGGGCCAGGCCGCCGAGGATCAGCTGCCAGGCGGCGAGCGAGAGAGGCGGCGCGAGGCCACGCCAGCGCTTCACCAGCACGGTCCCGGTCCCCATGCTCAAGGCGGCCCCGAGCGCGGCGACGACCCCGAGCGTGTCGGTCGCGTCGGCGCCGCTGGTGAGCAAGGCCACGCCGACGACGCCGAAGAGCGCGCAACCCAGGGCGGCCACCGACGGGCGGTGACCGAGCGCGGGCCAGGCGACCAGCGTCGCGATGAGCGGTTGGGTCGAGATGAGCGTGGCCGCGGTCCCCCCGGGCAGGCGCGCGGCCGCGACGAAGAGCAGCGCCGAGAACACTCCGATGTTGGCCAGCCCGAGCACGCCGAGGCGAAGCCACGCGCCGCGGCGTGGGAGGCGGGGCCGGGCGAAGGCGAGCAGCAGGAGCCCCGCCGGCACCGATCGGAGCGTGCCCACCGTGAGCGGGTGGCTCGTGGGCAGCGTCTCGGTGAAGACCCAGTAGGTCGCGCCCCACGCCATCGGCGCCAGCGCCGTCCGCAGCGTCAGCCACGCGCGGTCCCGCGGTGAGCCGATGGAGAGCGCCAGGGGTGAAGGCTGCATGACCGGAAGGTAGGCCGTGCACCGCGAACGGATAATCCATCCGATCGTGACGGCACCGTTCACGCTTGGTAATCAATGAACCATGGACCGACTGACCTCCATGCGGGTGTTCCGGGCGGTGGTGGACGAGGGCGCGTTCGCGCGGGCGGCGCGGCGACTGCGGCTCTCGAACGCCGCCGTCAGCAAACACGTGGCGGCCCTCGAGGACGCGCTGAACACGCGCCTCTTGCATCGGACGACCCGGAGCCTGGGGCTGACGCCCGAGGGGAGCGCCTACTACGCGCGCGCCACCGCGCTGCTCGACGAAATCGACGCGCTCGAGCGGGAGCTGCGCGAAGGGGGCGAGACACCTCGCGGGACGCTGCGCGTGACGGCGCCGATGTCGTTCGGCCTCGCTTGGCTCGCGCCCGCGTTGCCCACCTTCCTCAGCGCGCACCCCGACGTGAAGGTGGACCTGGCGCTCACGGATCGCTTCGTGGACGTCGTCGAGGAGGGCGTCGACGTGGCCATCCGGGTGGCGCGCGCGCTCCCCGACTCCAGCCTCATCGCGCGGCGCCTCGCCGACGCCCCGCGCGTGCTCGTGGCCGCGCCCGCCTACCTCACCGCGCGTGGCGCGCCGCGCGTGCCGTCCGATCTCTCCACGCACGCGTGCCTGCGGTACACGCGGCTCCACGACGCCGCGGCGTGGACCTTCACGAGCCCGGACGGCGCGCAGGAGACGGTGCGGGTCGATGGCCCGCTCGACGTCGACAGCAGCCTCGCGCTGCGCGGCGCCCTGCTGGCCGGCTTGGGCCTCACGCTCACCCCGCGCTTCGTCGTGGCGGACGCCCTCGCCGACGGCGGCCTCGTCCCCTGCCTCGAGCCCTGGACGGCCGAGCCGGCTTCGGTCTACGGCGTCTACCCCGCGCGCCAGCACCTCTCCGCGAAGCTCCGCGCCTTCCTCGACTTCGCCCAGGAGGCGCTCGCTGAGCGCTAGCGCCAGCGCTCGTCGAGCGCCTCGAGCAGGTCCCACTCGTCGTCGACGATCGTGGCCTCCGAGGCGAGCTGGTAGACGAGCTCGTAGATCGCCTCGCGCGCCTCGACGCGCTCGAGCTGCTCCGCCGCGGCGAGGGTGGCGGGCGCGCTCGGGAGGGTGCGGGTCGCCTCGTCCCAGATCGCCTCCCACTCGGAGGGCGCGAGCTCGAGCTTCCGGGCGAGGTCGGCCGCGTGGCGCGCCTCGGCTTCGGACAGCTCGTGGTCGGCGATCATCACCAGGCGGGCGAGCGCCGCGAGGAGGATCTGCTCGTCTCGGGAGAGCGTCATCGCGCGGACAGCATCGCACATCACCAGCGCGGATCGGCGCGCTGGCCCACGTTCGCCTCGAGGCGGGCCCGGAGGGCGTCGTCGGCGGGAGCCGGGGCGACGCGCGCGGCGTGAGGGTACTCCGCGTAGGCCGCGGCGGTGTCGAAGCCGGGACCTGCGGCGTCGTCGACGCGGCAACGGACCGAGCCCGCCTCGAGCTCGTCCTCGATGGAGCTGAACTCCGCGTCGCCGTTCGCGTTGCGGAGCGCGAGGTCGGCCGCGGGGCCGAGGCCCGTGCCATCGGAGTCGTAGAGGTTGCGCTCGGACACGTAGCGCGCGCCGGTGCCGAGCCCGACCGCGCCGGTGACGCCACGCCACTGGCGATGGAGGTTGTTGTAGGAGTGCACGCGTGCGTGTCGAAGGAGCGGCGCTCGGGAGACGATGCCGTCGTAGTAGTTGTAGGCGAGCGTGACGGTGGTGGCGCGGTCGGCGACGTGCGAGTCGTCCCAGCCGATGTTCAGGCCCTTGTCAACGTCCTGTCCCTCGAAGTGGCACCAGCTCAGCGTGATGCCGTCGGGCGCCTCGCCGCTGGGCGCGCCGGTGCTGATGTTCACCGCGTCGTTGCCCTCGGTGGGGCCGAGGAAGGTGCAGTGGTCGATCCAGATCTGATCGTCGCCCTCGGTGATCAGCACGTAGTCCTGCACCGTGTAGGCGCCGAATCGCAGCCCGTGGATCACGTTGTTGGTCGAGAGCGACAGACGGACCCGGTCGAGGGTGACGTTGGCGCCGCGCCCGTCGATCGTGGTGTTGGGTGGGACGGTCACGATCGCGCCGCCCATGTCGATGTTCACGGGCGCGTCGCCGAGGTCGAAGCGGATCCACGTCGGCGCGTCGCTGGCGACCTCGCGCAGCGCGTGCGGCAGGCTGCCCGGGCCGGAGGCGTCCGCGTTGGTCACGGTGATCAGCTGCTCCCCGGTGGCGCCCGCCCCGCCGGTGGTCCCCGCCGCGGCCGCGAAGCCCATCATGTTCTCGAGGAGACACTCCCACGGGCGGTCGGCCGGGCATGCTTCGCTGGCGGCGTCGGGCGCGTCGCCAGCGTCGGTGGGGGCGGCGGCGTCGGTCGATCCGGCGTCCATGGGCGGCGGTCCGCAGTCACACGCGCCGTAGGCCTCGCCGCTCGCGTCGCAGACCTGCACGCCGTCGACGTCGGGCGGGCAGAGGCACGCGCGCGTCTCGT
>SHBB01000605.1 GCA_004213565.1 Sandaracinaceae bacterium | reverse complement strand
GTTTGCGCCCAGGGAGGCGGGGTCCCGGAGACGACGATGAGCGACAACCAAGCGAAGTACCTCGACACCTTCCCTGGCTGGCTCCGCAGCCTCGGCGACGACGCGGAGAAGCTCTCCGAGCTGCTCACCGAGGACGGTTTCGGACAGGACGCCAAGGAGGCGGTGGCGGGCGGGCTGAACTACCTGTTCAAGTCCCTCGACCTCATCCCCGACGGCATCGATGACATCGGCTACCTCGACGACGCCTTCGTGCTCCGCGTGGCGGCCGATCTCGCGGCCCGCGGCGACGCGGAGGAGGTCGACGGCGAGAAGCTGCGCGTCCTCGGCGACCTCGCCAACGACTGCGACACCATCAAGGACTTCCTCGAGAACGACTACGAGCGGCTCGAGAGCTACGTCAAGGGGCTCCGCCGCGGAGCGGCGCGCGGCCGCTCGGTCAGCGACATCCTCGACGACGGTGAGGTCCGAGACGCGCTCCTGAGCGACGTCCGCGGCTTCGCCAACGGCTACGAGGCGCCCGCGTTCGCGCGCGAAGAGAAGAACCTGATCAAGCTCCGCGCCTTCTTCGACGCGAAGCTCCCCAAGTGACCCGGTGACCGTAACGCGCTAGACCCTGAAAACGTGGGGTCTACAGGTCCACCCGTCGGTGGACAGGGCCCGCCTCGCACGCTAATCGTGGCGGGTCGTTCGTATTGACGCGGTGCGGCATCGACCGAACCGTGAGATGAACCCATGTCCCGAATCTCGGGGTGGGTTCTCGAGGAGCAGAGGTCCATGAGCCCGATCGCGATGACCCTCGTCTTCGTCGTCTTCCTCGGCGCGTTCGCCTGGTCGGCGGTGCGTCGCTGGCGCCTGATGCGCGTCGGCCAGGAAGAGCCGAGGTTCTCCCTGAAGACGCTGCGTGAGCTGAACGAGCGGATCCGGCTGGTGCTGGTCTACGCGCTCGGCCAGAAGAAGATGCCCAACAACGAGCGCTACCGCCTGGCGGGCATCGCGCACATCGGCATCTTCGTCGCGTTCCAGGTCTTGCTGCTCAACAGCGTGATCCTGTGGATCCGCGGCTACGACGCGGACTTCGATCTCTTCGCGTGGGGCGCCGGCCTCACGGGTGGTCGCCCGGTCTGGGACGGGCTCGCCGTCCTCTACTCGTTCGTCAAGGAGATGTCGGCGTTCGCGGCGATCCTCGGCGCGGCCTACTTCGTCTACCTGCGCGTCGGTCCCAAGCCGCGCCGGATGAGCTTCGGCGCAGAGGGCCTGGTCATCCTCGGCATCATCATCACGATGATGATCGCCGACTACATCTACGTCGGCGGCGACCTCGCCCGCGCGGCGCGCGCCCAGGGCGTGGCGCCTGGCTGGACCTGGTACGAGCCCTTCGGCTCCGCCTTCGCGATGGCGTTCTACGGCCTCGGGCTCGACGCGATCGTCTTCTTCGAGCACCTCGGCTTCTGGTACCACGCCACCTGGGTCCTCGCGTTCCTGAACCTGCTCCCGTACTCGAAGCACTTCCACATCATCACGGTGCTCCCCAACATCTTCGCGGGGAACACCGAGCCCAAGGGCAAGCTCCCGGACATCGCC
This sequence comes from Sandaracinaceae bacterium, assembly GCA_004213565.1. Classification (GTDB taxonomy): domain Bacteria; phylum Myxococcota_A; class Polyangia; order Polyangiales; family Sandaracinaceae; genus JAVJQK01. The sequence continues at coordinate 4,478 of SHBB01000605.1, read as the reverse complement.
GACCTCGAGGGCAAGATCGAGAACGACGAGCCCATCGGCGTCACCCGGCCCGAGCACCTGACCTGGAAGCACGTGCTCGACCTGTACACATGCACGGAGTGTGGTCGCTGCAGCGACAACTGCCCCGCTTACACGACGGGCAAGAAGCTCAGCCCCAAGCACTACACGCTCGCCATCCGCGACCACATGTACGACCTCGAGCCGTACTACCTCGGCACGGGCGGCATCGAGCGCCCGGACGTGATCCCGGACAGCCAGAACCTCTTCGTGCACGGGGATCCGCCCGAGGGCTACAACCGCGTGCTCTCGCCGGTCGATCTCATCGGCGACGTGATCCACCCCGAGGTGATCTGGGCCTGCACCACGTGCCGCGCCTGCGAGGAGATGTGCCCGGTCAACATCTCCTACGTCGACAAGATCGTCGAGATGCGCCGCGCCGAGATGATGATCAAGAACGAGTTCCCGCACGATCTGACGAAGATGTTCCAGGGCATCGAGGTCAACGGGAACCCGTGGAACCTGCCCGCGATGGACCGCGGCAACTGGACGTCGGGGCTCGAGGCGGGCGGCCGTCCCCTCGAGGTGCCGCTCGTGGCCGACAAGCCCGACGCGGAGGTCCTCTACTGGGTCGGCTGCGCGGCCAACTACGACGACTCGGCCAAGAAGACGGCGCGCGCGGTGGCGAAGCTGCTGCATCACGCGGGCGTCGACTTCGCCATCATGGGCTCCGAGGCGACGTGCACGGGTGATCCGGCGCGGCGGGCGGGCAACGAGTACCTCTTCCAGATGCTCGCCGAGCAGAACGTCGAGACCCTCAACGGCTACGGCGCGGCGGGCAAGACGGTCATCACCGCCTGCCCCCACTGCTTCAACACGCTCTCCAACGAGTACCCGAGCTTCGGTGGGCAGTACGACGTCGTGCACCACACCGACTTCCTCAACGGCCTCATCGTGGCGGGCAAGCTCAACCCCACCAAGCGCGTCGACGCGACCGTCGCCTATCACGACAGCTGCTACCTCGGCCGCTACAACTCCATCTACGAGAGCCCCCGCGAGGTGCTCCAGTCCATCCCGGGCGTGAAGCTCGTCGAGCCCGAGTACTGGAACAAGTCCAAGGGCCTCTGCTGCGGCGCGGGCGGCGCGCAGATGTGGAAGGAGGAGGAGCCGGGCGAGCAGCGCGTCAACACCAAGCGCACGCTCCAGCTCCTCGACACCGGCGCCGACACCATCGCCAGCGCCTGCCCCTTCTGCATGACCATGCTCACCGACGGCATCGCCGGCGAGGAGCGCAGCGAGGACGTCGCGCAGCTCGACATCGCCCAGCTCCTCGAGCGCGCCATCGACTTCGAAGAAGCCCCCGCGATCGTCGACGCCGCGGAGTGACGGCTCAGAACACGCCGCGCAGCCGGATTCTCGAGATTCGACTCCTGACCGAAGTGCTATTCGCTCGGGGCATCGTCGTCGCGGAACGCGAACGGAACCAGCGCTTCGGCGCACTCACCGGTCTGGAGAGGCTCGAATCGCCAGGCCAGCGCGGCGTTGGCAACACAGTTGGTGAACTGAGAGTCGGTGATGCTCCCGCTGAGTCTCGTGGCCGTCACCTGCCCCGAAGCCTCGACGCGTAGGTGAAGGTTGATGAGGCCGGCAATGTGTCTGCCCGAGGCCTGGGCTTGCTCGCGACATTGGTACACCACCTGACCGTGGGTCCCCACCACTCGCGCGAGCGATGAGCGAGGGATGACGCCGTCACAACTCCACTGGGCCACTGCCGGGGGAGGCGGGACCGTGGCGGGCTCAACGGCTCGGTCGACGCCCTGGTCGTACGAGGACCGCTCCTCGCGCAGCTCGTCGATGCGTGTCCGGAGATCCGCGTATCCGAAGGCGCCGGAGAGCGCCAGCAGCACGAGAGTCGCCGTGATCAGTCTGGTGGGATGTTTCACGGACGCGCTTCGAGCCGCCCTACAAGCCCGGGAGAAAACGAACTTCGCGCACCGTCACAGGACTGGTCGCGGCGGTCGCTCTCACCCGTACGTCGAGCCCAGAACAGCTCGCCAGCGCGAAGGACGGCGTGATGTAGGTCCAAGCTCTCGCACCTCCGCCCGAGACCGAGATGGTCTCGATGGTCGTGGCCCCGCAGACGATCGTCGCGGTCCCGCCTCCGCCGGCTGGTCCACCTCGCCCCGTGCTTCCCCCGGTCACGATCATGACGCGGCCGGAAGAGACGCCGTTGATCGCCCCGCCGCTGATGAAGCGACTCATGACGGTCTCGTCCACCGTGCTGTCGACCGTCGTGGCCGAGTCGAGGTTCAGATCGGCTTCGACGATCGTGCGATCGATGATGGCTCCGGTCGCGACGGAGTCCGGCGCGAGCTCCGAGGTGCCGACGGCGTTGGCGGCGATCTCGGATGAGCCCACCGCGTCTGGGGCGATTTCGGCAGCCGTCACTCCGCTGGCGGCGATCCCGAGCGTGACGGTGCCGGAGGCGCCGCCTCCCGTCAGGCCGGTGCCGGCGGTGACGCCGAGGATGTCGCCCACGCTCGCGCAGGTGACGGTGCCGTTGACGTTGACGCCGACGATGGCCTCGCCCGCGCCGCAGGTGCCGGTGACGCGGGTCTGGACGGCGGCGGGGTTCACGTTGAGCGTGACGTCGCCCATCGCGCCGCCGCCCATCAGGCCGACGCCGGCCGCGACGCCGGTGATGTCGCCGGTGGGCGAGCAGGTGACGGTGCCGTCGCCCGCGATGGCGGTGATGGCCTGGCCGGGCGCGCAGGTGCCGGTGACGCGCGCCTGGAAGTCGGTGGCCGGCATGCCGGCGAGGTTCTGCGCGTTGGTCGAGTACTGCGCGAAGCCCGCGTAAGGGACGCTGCCGAGCTGGAAGCGGGGCAGCTCCGTGCCGCCCTCGATCGCGATGCCGACCCAGACGTCGGCGTTGTCGCGGAAGAGCGCGAGGTCGAGCGCGCCGCCGCCGTCGCCGACGTAGGCGGTGAAGTGGCCCTGGTCGACCATGACCGTCTGCGTCTCGGTGAAGAGCACGGTCGGGCTCACGTCGCCGTCGTAGAGGTTGACCTCGATGGAGGTGTCGCCGTCGATGGGCGCGCCGTCGCCGTCCGTCAAGAACCCCTGCATGGGCAAGACGGCGGGCGCGACGCCCTGCGCCATGGCCTGGTGGCTGAACAGCGCGCCGAACGAGGCCGCCGCTGCGATGATGAGAAGCTTCCGCTGCATCTCTCGTCCCCTCCTACCCGAGCCCGCTACCGAGCCTGCGGCCCCACCCGGAGCCGATGCGTCCCGTTCGACGCCGAGCCCATGGGCTGCGGCGCGCCGATCGTGACGCGAAGTCCATATTCGGGCGTGCGGATGACCGCTCCCCCGCCCGTCTGCACGACCGCGCTCGGGCCGCGCGGCGTGACGCCGCCGTCCTCGATGCCCGCGTCGTCGTCTACGCCTCCGTCCACGCCGGAGTCCTCGTCCATGCCCGCGTCGCCGACGCCTCCGTCGGGCACGCCCGAGTCGGCGTCGTCGCCGAACATGAAGCGGCCGAAGTCGTTGACCGCCGAGCAGCCGCTCAACAGCAGCACGGACAGCAGCGCGATGAGGCGCAAGCGCATCAGAAGCTCCCTCGCACGCTGCCGAAGCAGCCCTCCGGCGTGCAGGCCATGCCCGCGGTCGCCGAGTCCGAGTCGTCCTGGAGGACGAAGATCAAGGTCACGCCCGCGGCCATCGCGACCACGCCGCTGACCCAGAGCACGTCGGTGACGGTGGCCAGCGTGGCGCCGCGGCTCTGGGCGTCCCGCAGCTCCGGGTCGTCGGGGCAGCGATCCATCGGGCAGCGGTCCTCCAGGGTGGAGAGGTCGCCGCTCGACATGACGCCCGTGATGATGGCCCCGACCAGGAGCGCGGCGCCGCCGCCCGCGACGATGAACCCGACGGGGGAGGGCGAGAAGCCGCCGCCCGTCGCGCTCGCCGGAGCCGGCTGTGTCTCGGTGTCCGCGGTCACGGTCTCCGGCGGCGCAGGCTCGGCGGGCGCCTCGCGCTGGGGAGGCGGGGTCGCCTCGGGCGCGACCTCGGTCTGGTCGGCCATCGCCCGCTCGATCGCGGCCAGCCGGGCCTGGAGCTGGTCGCGCTCGGCCGCGGTCAGGTCGTCGCCCTCGGCCAGGAACTGCCCAGGGTGCGGGCCGAGTTGGGCAGGTCCTGCATGTCGCGGTAGGCGAGGTAGGCGTTGTAGAGGAGCCGGGCGCGCCCCGAGAGCCGGTAGGCCTCCTCGAACTGGACGGCGGCCTCCGCGAACTCGCCGTTCTCGTAGTGCGCCTGGCCGAGCCGGAACGCGCGCCGGCCGGCGGACTCGTCGTCCTGCGCCGCGGCGGTCGCAGATGACGCCGCGAGGATGCAGATCGCGAACGCGAGTTGCCGCATCAGACTCCCCCCCGAGGCTCCCCCGCCTCGAGGATCCATCTATCACAGGCGCCGCGCGTCCAGCA
>SHBB01000604.1 GCA_004213565.1 Sandaracinaceae bacterium | reverse complement strand
GGTGCGCCAAGGGGGGGTGCGCCTCGGGGGGAGCGCTCACGCGTCCGCCTCCTGCAGCGCGGCGCGCAGCCGCTTTCGCCCGCGGTGGAGCCAGGTCATCACGGTGCCGATCGGCACCTCGAGGGTCGTCGCGATCTCCTCGTAGGTCGATCCGTGCACGTGGTAGAGCACGACCGCGAGCCGCATCTTCTCGGGCAGGGTCTCGAGCGCCTCCGCCAGCCGCTGCGACTCGATCCGGGCCAGCGCCACCCGCTCCGGGCCCGGCGCCTCGGACGGGACCCAGCCCGTCGCCTCGTCTCCGTCGGCCACGAAGGTGCGCCGCTCGAGGCCCCGGCGGCGCAGCCGGTCGCGGCAGACGTTCCGGGTGACGGTCAGCGCCCAGGTGCGGAAGGAGCCGCGCTCCGGGTCGAACTTCTCGATGACCGTGACGATCTTCTCGAGCGCCTCCTGGGTGGCGTCGCGCGCGTCGTCTCGCCCGGCCACGAACCGGCAGACGTCGTGGATGGCGCGCGCGTGCTCACGGAGCAGCGCCTCGAGCGCTCGCCTGTCGCCTCCCCCCGCGCGCTGTTCGAGCGACGTCTCGATGCCGGTCCTCCGCTCGGCGGAGTATGCCGGGCTCGCGGGGGCGCTCATCCAGTGAAGGGGAAAGAACATCGGGTCGGTGGCGGGTTGGGCTGCGGGCACGGGTCCATACGGGCGTGATGAGAGGATATTTCGGCGCATCCTCGGACGCTCGCCCTCCCCTACGGGAGACCCTCGGCTCGTATTTCACTGCGATCTCGACCTCGGGAACCTTCCCGGCCAGATGGCGTCGGCTCGTGAGGTATCCTCGCGCCCGGGGGCACCAAGCTCGGGCGGGGAGCCCGGGTCGGAGCAGGCGCGCCGCCCGGGTTCGGGACCGCGCGACAGGGGAGCAGGATGAGAGCAGGCACGTTCGGGGCGATCGCGATGCTCGCGGTGGTCGGGTGCGGCGGCGGCGTGAGCGACGAGGTCGATGGGACCGTCGCGACCGTCGTCCCGGTGCGAGGCGAGACGCAGGTGGCCGGCGAGGCCGCCGCGGCGGTGACGCGGGCCTCGGCGGAGGACGCGGTCGAGGCGGGCGAAGGCGCGCTGACCCGGGTTCGGCTCGACGAGGGTCCGCAGCTGCTCCTCGACGCGGGGGCCTCGGTGACCCTGCGCGGCGAGGGCGCGATCGATCTGGGCGCGGGCCGCGTGTTCGTGGAGGTCGGGGCCCGTGAGCAGCTCGAGATCCGCGCCGAGCGGGGCGCGCTGAGGGCGTCGGACGCGTCCTTCTCGGCCGTGATCGAAGACGGCCGGCTCCAGGCCTATGTGGTCCGGGGCGAGCTGGCCTGGTCGCGCGGCGAGGGCGAAGACGCCGAGCGGGGCCTCGCGGCCGCGGGCGAGACGCTCCACCTCGGCGACGACGTCCGGACCGAGGCGACCACGCTCTGGCAGGACTGGACCGGCGGCCTCGCGCGGCCGGGGCCTCAGGACAGCAACGGCCCCCGCGGCGTGGGCACGCTCGAGGCGCGGGTGCCGGACGAGGTCGGGCTCGCGCGCTGGCCGCTCGTGGTGCGGCGCCTCGACGTGCGCGTGCGGGTCGAGGGCGACCTCGCCGTGACCGAGGTCGACCAGCTCTTCTTCAACCCGGCGAGCGAGACGGTCGAGGGGCTCTACCGGATCGCGGTGCCCGACGGCGCGGTGCTCCAGCGCTTCGCGGTCGATCGCGACGATCGCCTGGTCGACGGCTACGTGCGCGAGAAGGCGCAGGCCCGCCAGGCGTACGAGCAGCAGGTCTACCGCGGCTCCACCGAGGACCCGGCCCTGCTGGAGTGGGACGCGCCGGGCCACTACCGCGCGCGCATCTACCCCATCCAGCCCGGCGAGACGCGCCGCATCGTCATCCGCTACGCCGAGTGGCTGCATCCGCCCGCAGGCGGCGAGGCGCGGCTCTACCGCTACCCCATGGCTGGCGGCACCCGGGCCCCGCACATCCAGGAGATGTCCATCAGCGTCGACGTGCGGAACGCCGGCGCCGAGGAGGTCCGCGCGGGCATGGGCGCGGTGGTCGAGGACGGCGCGGTGCGCATCCGGCGCAGCGACTTCCGGCCGCGCTCCGACTTCTGGCTCGAGCTGGTCGGCGGGGAGGGCGCGACCCAGCGCGCGTGGACCGCGGCGTACATGCCTCCCGCCCGCGCCCCGAACACGCCCGCGATGCCCAACGAGGCGGACGAGCGGGCCTTCTTCTACCTGCCCCTCGTCTTGCCGACCTCGCTCGGCGGCGAGAGCGCGGAGGCGATCGACCTGGTCGTGCTCGCGGACGTCTCGGCGGCGACCGATCGCAGCCACCTCGAGCTCGGCCGGAGCGTGGTCGAGTCGCTGACCGCCCACCTCGGACCCGAGGACCGCGTGGCCGTGGTGAGCGCCGACCTGAGCATCCGCTCGGTGGTGGACGGCGAGGACGCCGTGCTCGGCGAGGCGACGCCCGAGCGCGTCGAGCGGCTGCTGGACGGGCTGGCGCGCGTGCCGGCGGGCGGCGCCACGGATCTGGGCGCGGCGCTCGCGGAGGCCGCGGCGCTGCTCGACCCGGCGCGGGCCGGCGCGGTGATCTACGTGGGCGACGGCACGCCGACGGTGGGCGAGCTCCAGGCCCGCGGCCTGCTCGAGCGCCTCGCGCGCCTGCCCGACCCGCTGCGGCTCTACGCGGTCGCGGTCGGCAGCGACGCCAACCTCGAGCTGCTCGAGACGGTGACCCGCGGCGGCGGCCTCGCGATGCGGGTCGAGGAGCGCAGCCAGGCGGCGGACGCGGCCCTCGAGGTGCTCGCCCACGCGAGTCGCCCGATCGCGCACCACGTCACCGTCGACCTCGGCGACGGCATCGAGAACGCGTTCCCGCGCGTCCCGATGGACGCCGTGCTCGGCGAGGTCTTCCCCGTGGTCGGCCGCGTGCGGGACGGCGCGCCGAGCGAGATCACCGTCACGGGCGTCATCGATGGGGCCGAGTTCACCGAGACCATCGCGCTCGAGGTCGGCGAGACCGAGGCGACGACGGATCTGCGCCTGCGCTGGGCCGCGGAGCGGCTGCGGCAGCTCTTGCTCGACGGCGCGGGCCGCGAGGAGGTCGCGGAGCTGGGCACCCGCTACGGCCTGATCACGCCCTTCACGAGCTACTACGTGCCGAGCCGGCGCGAGATCAACCAGATGGGCGCGGCCGCGCTCCAGCACATCGACCGGCCGCTGCTCCCGGTGGGCGGGCCCCAGCGGAGCGCGGCGGCGTCGGTGATCACCGCCATCGCGCTCGGACCGCTCTCGATCATGGGCTGCCTCTCGGCGGGAGAGGACGCGCCGCCGGCCGAGGGCGACTTCGGCGGGGTGGCCGATCGGACGGCCGAGATGGTCCTCGAGCCCTCGAGCCAGAACGCGCCCGCGCCCGAGACCGGGGCCGAGTCCATGGCCGAGATGGAGGAGATGGCCGACGAGGAGATGGCGGAGGAGGTCGCGGCCGCGGCGCCCGCCAGGCCCCAGGCCACCGAGCGCGCGCGCCGTGAGGCCAGCCCGGTGATCGACGCGTGGGACGCGCCCGGGGGGACCGCGACGGCGGAACCGAACGCGCCGCTCGCCGGGATCGACGGAGTCGGTGGCGAAGGAGGGAACATCGACTCCGACCTCCAGGCCCAGCTCGGCGCCCTGGGTTACTACGCGGGGCGCGACGACGCCCTGAACGGCAACACGGCCGGCGACACGTCCGGGTTCGGCGGCCTCGGCCTGCGCGGCAGCGGCCGCGGCGGCGGCGGCACGGGCGAGGGCACGATCGGGCTCGGCAACCTCGGGACCATCGGACACGGCGGCGGCGGCGGATCGGGCAGCGGCTACGGTCGGGGCGCGCAGGAGCGGCGCGTGGGCTCGGTGCCCCGGATCCGGACCGGCGACGCGGACGTGCGCGGCGCGCTGTCCCGCGAGGTGATCCGGCGGGTGATCCGTCGCCACATCAACGAGGTCCGCTTCTGCTACGAGCAGGGGCTGAACCAGCGCCCCGATCTCGAGGGACGCGTCAACGCCCGCTTCACGATCTCGAGCTCGGGCGCGGTGCTGAACCCGTCCATCGCCGACAGCACGCTCGGCGACACGCAGGTCGAGCAGTGCATCGTCGGCGCGCTGGGCCGCTGGACCTTCCCGTCCCCGGACGGCGGCGGCTCGGTCTACGTCAGCTATCCGTTCACGCTGACGGGCGGCGGCGGCAGCAATACGACGCACGTGGTGACGCGGGTCGTGAACACGGCCAGCCACCAGCGCCGCCGCTGCAGCGACGCGGCGGACCTGAGCCTGGACGACCGGCGCGCGCTCTGGCGCGAGCGGCTCGGCGCGGAGGGCAGCGCGCACGGCTGGGTGCGGCTCTACCGGCACGCGATCCGCGACTGCGAGGCGCGCTCGTGGCGGGACCGCCGCGCCTTCCTCGGCCTCGTGCTGGGGCGCGCGGGCACGGTGTCGAACATGGTCGATGTCTACCGCCTCCTGAGCGACGCGTCGGGCCGGAGCTTCGTGCGCGGCCAGGTGCTCCGCCGGGTCCGCACGCCGGAGGATCTGCGCCAGGTGCGCCAGGCCTTCCTGACCGGCAGCGAGATCGACTGGGAGCTCGTCGAGCAGATCCTCGACCGCGCGCCCAACGAGGCGGCGAAGGTGCGCGCCCTGCGGCGGCTGACCTGGCAGTACCCGGACAGCTTCGAGCTGAAGCTGCGCCTGCTCGCGCTCCTCGAGCGCAGCGCGCGCGCGCCGGAGGCCAAGCGCCTCGCCGACGCGATGCGCGCCGACCCGCTCGCCGACCCGGGCGTGCGCACGGCGATCGGCGAGATGTTCCTCCGCATGGACGAGCCCGACGAGGCGCGCCGCGTCTTCAGCGAGATCGTCGAGTTCGCGCCCCTGGACGAGCTCGCGCGGCGCCGCCTGGGCGACCTCTACCGCGCGCACGGCTGGCACGAGGACGCCTACCGCCAGTACCAGACGCTGGCCGAGATCCGGCCCGACGATCCGACCACGCTGCTCCTGCTCGCGCAGGCGGCGGCGGGGGCCGGGCGCGTCGACGAGGCGCTGCGGCTCGAGCGGCGGCTGATGCAGACCGCGGAGCCGGGCGCGTCGCAGGGCGTGGCCCGGACCGCGCTGCTCTGGTCGAGCGTGCGCTACGCGCGCCTCAAGCAGGCGGGCGGAGACGAGGAGCGGCTGCAGCGGCTCGAGCGCCGCCGACGCCAGAGCGGGATCCTGCGCGAGGCGGGCGATCTCCGGGTCACCCTGGTCTGGTCGCACCCCGACGCGCAGCTCGGCCTCTGGGCGGGCTTCCCCGGGCTGAGCCCCTCGCGGCCCACCGACCTCTCCCCCGAGTTCGGCCTCGAGGCGTTCCACCTCGACGAGCAGCAGGCGGGCACCTACCGGTTCGAGGTCCGGCGCATGGCGTCGGAGGACGAGCTGACGGAGGTGGACGCGCAGCTCGTCGTCGTCTGGAACGAGGGCGAGGACGACGAGCGGATCGAGCTGGTCGACCTCCACTTCGACCCCTCTCACGACGCCTACACGTGGACCCTGACCGGCACCGATCTGACGGAGATCCGATGAAGCGCGCTTCCGTATTCCTGGCCCTCCTCCTCGCCGCTTGTGGGAGCGACCACGACCCGGCCCCCACCGTCGCCACCGCGGAGGTGATCCGCGGCGGCTTCACCCTCGAGCGCGACGGCGACGCGGAGCGGGTGATCGACACCGCGCGGGTCGAGGAGGGCGCCGAGGCGGCGACGGCCGAGGACGGCCGCGGCGGGCTCCGGCTCGACTCCGGCGCGTGGATCCTCTTCGACCACGACACCCGCGGCGCCGTGCAGCTCGCGAGCTTCACGCTGCGCGAGGGGCGCGTCTGGGTCGACGCCTCGAGCGCGAACGAGACCACCATCGAGACCGAGCACGGCTCGGTGCGCGCGAGCAACGCGACCTTCGCGGTGGAGCTCACCAGCGAGGGGGCGGCGGTCTACTGCGGCTCGGGCGAGCTGACCTTCGTGAGCGAGGGCGGCAGCGATCGCATGAGC
>SHBB01000603.1 GCA_004213565.1 Sandaracinaceae bacterium | reverse complement strand
CCTCCGCCACCGCTCCCGCCTCCGCTCCCGCGCCCGCTTCCGCCTTCGCCACCGCTCCCGCCTCCGCTCCCGCGCCCGCTTCCGCCTTCGCTGCCCCTGTCGTTCCCGCGCTGCCCCTGCCCCTACCCCCTGTCGCTGCCGTCGTGGCTGCCGCTGGCCCTGTCGCTGCCGCGCCCGCGCCCACGCCCGCTCCCCTGGCGCTGCCGCCTCCGCTCCCGCTGCCCTTGTCGCTCCCGCGCTGCCCCTGCCCCTGCCCCTGCCCCTGTCGCTGCCCTCGTGGCTGCCTCCCCTCTCGCTGCCGCTCCCGCTGCCGCCCCCGCTCGTTGTACGAGAGCAATGTGAATGGCACTCGTCCTCCACCATCGACGGTGCCGGACGCGCGCGGGCGAGTAAAGGAGGCCTACGGCCCCAGCCTTCGGCTGGCTTCGAGCGCTGCGCGCTCTCGTCCTTGACTAGCCCACCCGCGCCCTGCGCCAGGCGGTGTGAGGACGAAGGGTGTCAGGTCGACATCTGGGTCGCCTCAGAGCGGAGGAGCACATGCTCCGGATCACCGAAGAAGCGATCGTCTGGCTGCGCTCGATGAAGCCGATCTGGGAACAGGTCGCGAAGCACGACAAGAACCTGGCTCGGCAGATGCGCGACAGCGCGGCGAGCGTGGTGGGGAACCTGGCCGAGGGCGAGAGGCGGGGCGGAGGGCACGAGCGCGAGCGGTTCGGCACGGCCTACGGCTCGGCGGGCGAGACCCGCGTGTGGCTGCTCTCGGCGGCGGCGCTCGGATACGTCAGCGACGAGGCCGTCGAAAGGCCTGCGGACTGGGCGGACAAGGCGCGTGCCACGCTGTGGAAGTTGATGCATCCCGGCTGAGCCAAGCGAGGGGGGCTCCGGCTCCGGTCGGAGTCTCCTTCGCGATCTCTGCTGAGCGCCGACGCCACACCGGCGCACTCGTTCGTTCCCACCCGCCCTCCAACTGCGCGCGCGCGGGAAGGGGTCGCCGAAGACTCGAGTGTCAGCCGCCGCGAGCCGGCGCCGACGCCGCTCCCGTTGCGGTTCGGTTGCGGAGGCGGCAGCGAACGCGGTTCCGGAGGCGGACGCGGTTGCGGAAGCGGTTGCGGAGGCGGCAGCGGACGCGGTTGCGGAGGCGGAAGCGGCCGCGGAGGCGGGAGCGGACGCGGAGGCGGGAGCGGACGCGGAGGCGGAAGCGGCCGCGGAGGCGGGAGCGGACGCGGAAGCGGGAGCGGACGCCAGCGTGCCCCGAAGAGGGGGGACGCTGATCGTCATATCGTCATTGGGAGAAACCCCATGATGCCGAGGCGTTTCGCGAATGACGATAAGACGAAGAGCGTCCCCCACGCCGCTCCGGGCTCCCGACGGACGAAGTGGGGCCCGCGCCTCCTGGAGGAGACGCGGGCCCGATGGCGGAGCCGTCAGCGCTTGGCCGCGCCCGCTTGCACGACCGGGGTGGCGGCGTTGTCCGAGCAGAGCACCACGAGCAGGTTGCTCACGAGGCTCGCGCGGGCGTCGTCGTCGAGCGCCACGATCTGGCGCGCGCGCAGCTCCTCGAGCGCGGTCTCCACCATGCCCACCGCGCCCTCGACGATGGTCTGCCGGGCGCTGACGATCGCGCTCGCCTGCTGACGCTGGAGCATCGCGCTCGCGATCTCCGGGGCGTACGCCAGGTGGCTGATGCGGGACTCGATGACCTCGACCCCGGCCGCGCTCAGGCGATCCTGGATCTCCTCGCGGAGCTGCTCGGCCACCTCCTGCGGGTGGCTGCGGAGCGCGACGTCGCCCTCCGTGTGCACGTCGTAGGGGAAGAGCGCCGCGAGGTTGCGCAGCGCGGCCTCGCTCTGCACCGCCACGAAGTGCTCGTAGCTGTCGACGTGGAAGAGCGCCTCGGCGCTGTCCGACACGCGCCAGACGACGACGGCCGCGATCTCGACCGGGTTGCCGTCCGAGTCGTTGACCTTGAGGCGCGGGGACTCGAAGTTGCGCACGCGCACCGAGACGCGGGTCTTCGAGTAGAACGGGTTGGTGAAGCGCAGGCCCGCGTCGCGCACCGTGCCGCGGTACGCGCCGAAGAGCTGGAGCACGCGCGCCTGGTTCGGCTGCACGACGAACAGGCCGCGCAGGCCGATGAAGCACAGCGCGAAGAGCAGCAGGCTCGCGCCCACCCCCACGCCGTGCCCCGCCGCCTCGACGCCGATGAGCGACAGCGGCAAGCCGCCCAGCAGCGCGGGCAGCACGAGCCAACCGTTGAGCGTGCGCGCGCGGCGCTCGCGAATGACCTGGATCACGATCCCTCCTCCTCCGGTCCGCGGCGCGCGGACTCGGAGAGAAGACACGGGAGCGCAGACGCGCATTCGCGAAATCGGGGCGAATCAGCCGAGCTTGTGCATCGTGCCGGTGTGCGTCACGCCCGCGGCCTTGACGTCGAGCTTGGTGCCGCCGCTCTGGACCGTGGTGCCCGTGGGCGTGGCCTTCACCACGTCGGCGCTGCCGAACTTGAGCACCGCCTTGGCAGGGTCGAGCGCCAGCGCGGCCTTCTGCGCGGCCAGGTCGATCTTCGTGCCCGCGACCTCGATGCCGCTCGGGGTGAGGCTCAGCGTGTTGGTCGTGCCGCAGGCGAGCTCGATCGAGCCGTCGGCCGACATCGTGATCTTCGCGAGGCCGACCGTGATGGTCAGCTCGTTGCCCGCGCCGAGCTCGATCGTCTGGGTCTGCGGCTTGGCCGCGTCCGGGAGCGCCGAGCCGATGGCGATGGTCTTGCCGAGCACGTTGACCGCGCCGCCCACCTGGTGCTGCGACGTCGACGCCTCGATGGTGACCTCGCCGCCCGAGCTCGAGTGGGCGTGCAGGTTGATCGCGGTGCCGGCCGAGACGTTCACCGAGCCGGTCGCGCCCGTGACGTTCACGTCGTCTCCGGCCCACACCGTCGAGTCGATCACGCCGTAGAGCGTGGGAAAGGTCGAGACGAGCCCGAGCCCGGCGAGGCCGTAGACCACGGTGAACGCGGGGCTGAAGATCGACACGCCCGCCTGGCCGAAGATGGTCGTGCCCGGCAGGGGCGCGCCCACCAGGCTGGAGAAGCCGACGATCGGCGCGGCGGTGGCCCCGACGGCGCCGACGATCTCGAGGAACTGCTTGACCGGCGGCGTCGACTTGCGGTCCTCCGCGTAGCTCGCGATGGCGTCCTTCGCGAGCAGGGCGCCGACGACGATGTCGAGAGCAACGAACGCAGCCCCCCATCCGTCGATCCACGCCGTGTCCGGCTTCTGGTCGAAGTCGTCCTCGTCGTCCCACCAGAGGTCCAGCCCGCCATTGATCATGACGCCGCCCTCGCCGATGACGTACGCCGAGCCCGCGGAGCTGAGGAGCGCGGCGCCGTCCTCGTGCTTCTGGTGCAGCTGCGCGAAGCCGCCGCCCGCGCCGTCGGCCTGGATGAAGACGTCGCCGCCCGCGCGCGCGTAGAAGCGGCCGTCGCGCGCGTGCACGTAGAAGTTCTCGTCCGTGTCGAGGCCGAACCCGTCGACGCTCGTGAACGCGCGGCTCGTGCTGCTCTCGCTGCCCGGCCCCTCGCCCATCGTCAGCTGGGTCTCGTGGCTCGGGACGTAGACCTTGTAGCGGGTCGCGTCCGCCGCCTCGTCGCCGCCGTCCGTCGTCACCGTCGTCAGGTCGTCGCCGGCCAGCGGCTCCTCGGCCTCCGCGACGCCGGTGCCAATCAGCGCGACCTCGAGGTCGTCCCCCACCGTGACGGTGGCCTCGCGCGCGCCGTCGGCCGTCGGCGTGAAGGTGACGAGGATCTGGGTCGCCACGCCCGTCGACGGGACGGTCCCCGGCGTGACGGTGAAGTCGCCCGCGCCGACCGCGACGCTGACCTCGCTGCCCGTCGCGTTGGTGACGTAGAAGGCGGTCGCCTTGCTCGCCCCGACGGTGGCGCTCCCGCAGCTGACCGACGCGGCGCTCGCGCTCAGCGCGTCGATGGTCACGCCGCTGATCGAGGCCGCGCCGAGCTCCACGCCCGAGGTGACGCCGACGGCGGTGAGCGCGTCGCTGTGGCTCCCGGCCGCGGAGGTGACGTACTCGAGGAACAGCTCGAGCTCGCCGCCCGCCTCGATCTCGCGCGCGTTCACGAGCGAGAACTCCGCCGCCGCGCCCAGGCTCACCGTCGCCGCCTCGGGGCCGCTGTTCTGGATCAGCACCGAGCGCACGTCGGGCGTGCCGGCGGGGATGGGCCCGAAGCTCGGCGCCGCGGGCGTGAAGGTCACGTCCCCCGCGCTGCCGCTGGGCGGCGGGTCGCCCTCGCCTTCATCCTCGCCAGGCGGATCGCCCTCGCCACCGCCCCGGCCGGGGGCCCCGCCGCCGCGTCCACCGCCTCGATTGCCTCGCCCTCTTCCCAGCCCCGGAGGTTCGCTCGCCATCGCGGGCGAGGATGGACCACCGCGCCACGGATCGAAAAGGCAAACCCGATACTTTTCGGCCCGTTCTTGATATAGCCGGCGCGTGAGCGAGCAGAAGGAAGAGGCGCGCAAGGCGTTCGAGCAGGTCGAGGCCGCGGCCGACGCGGCGCGTTCGAACGAGCAGGCGGACGAGCGTCCGGCGATGCCGATCGACTGGTCCACCGAGCCGACCCCCGCCGCCGCGAACGGCGTGCAGGTGCTCCACGCGCCGCGACAGTTCGCGGTGGTCTTCACCGATCACGCGCCCTTCCCGGGGCGCAACGCGGTCGACCACAAGGCGGGCAACGAGCGCGCGCGCGTCGTCGCGTCGCTGCGCATGGATCCGGACACGTACTTCCAGGCGCTCAGCGTCATGGCCTCGAACTGGAACCGCTTCGTCGAGGCGCACGTGCCGCCGCAGATGCGCCAGCCGCGCTTCAAGCTGATCGACGCGGGCGACATGCAGCTCCACGGCTTCAAGCCCGAGGAGTGATAGATCGGGGGGATGCGTCGCCCGATCACGGCCCCGCTCGTCGCCCTGCTCGCGCTCGGCTGCGTGGCGCCCGCCGACGACGACGGCTTCGAGCGGCGCGCGGGGCTCTTTCGCGTGGTGCTCGTCCCGGACACGCAGTGCTACGCGCTCCACTACCCGGACATCTTCCAGGCGCAGGGCGACTGGATCGCGCGCCACCTCGAGGACCTCGACGTGCGGGCCGTCGCGCACCTCGGCGACATCACCGAGCACAACGACGCCGCGCAGTGGCGCGTCGCGCAGGGCGCCCTCGCGCCGCTCTTCGGCCGCGTGCCCCTCGCGCTCGCCCCGGGCAACCACGACCTGGGCGTCGGCGGCAGCGCGGCGGATCGGAGCTCCATGCTCGAGGCCTTCTTCCCGCTCGACGAGATGGCCGCCGCGCCCGGCTTCGTCGAGTCCTACGACGGCGCGCCGGGCAACACCGCGTGGCTCTTCTCGGGCGAGCGCCACGACTACGTGTGGATCGGCGTCGAGTTCGCGCCGCGCGACGACGTCGTGCGCTGGGCCCGCGACGTGCTGGCCGCGCACCCGACGCGCATCGGGATCGTCTCGACGCACGCCTACCTCGACGCGGAGGGCCGCCGCTACGATCACCAGGACGCGAGCGATCAGCCCTTCTGTCCCTACGAGTACGGCGTCGCCTCCGTCGACGCGAACGACGGCGAGGAGCTCTTCGCGGGCGCCATCGCGCCCTCCCCCAACGCGCGCCTCGTGTTCAGCGGCCACGTGCCCAACGGCTTCGCCCACAGCGTCGACGTCAACGACGCGGGCGCGGAGGTGCACCAGGTCATGGCCGACTACCAGACCGGCACCGTCTGCCCCGAGACGGGCGGCGACGGCAACGGCTTCCTGCTCGCGGTGGAGCTCGAAGAGGACGCCGAAGGCGTCGACGTGCGCGTCCGCTCCTACTCGCCCTGGCTGGACGAGCACCACCCCACGCACGGCGCGACCTTCCGGCTCCAGGCCCCGTAGACCCGACTCAAGCGCTTCGCGCTTGCTCCGGGCCTACCAATTCCAGTCAGTGGCTTTTCGCAAAAGCCCCTCGCTGCGGCGGCAAAGCCGCCTTCGCTTCACCCGAAAACGACGCGCCTGCGGCGCTTCTAGCCCCAAATACAGGCGCATCGTGGAACGAGGCGCTGGATTTGG
>SHBB01000602.1 GCA_004213565.1 Sandaracinaceae bacterium | reverse complement strand
CCTCGGCCGCGCGCGTCGCCAGGCGATCGGTGGGCGCGGTCGTCGCGCGTGGGGGCGCCGAGCAGGCGAGCACGAAGAGCCAGGCGAGGGCCAACGAGTGACGCACGCGCGGACCCTAGCAGGGACCGGGCCGTGCTTTCGCTTCCGCCGCGGGCCCGTCGGTGCTAACTGCCCCGCCCGATGGCCAAGAAGAACAAGAAGCGCGACAAGTCGAAGAAGCGAAAGAAGAAGCTCGCGACGCTCGCCGACCGCCACGACCTCTACCAGCGGAGCGTGCAGAACCCCGACTTCGAGGTCGAGCTGGCCGACAGCTACTTCCGCCGCCGCGTCGGTCGCAAGCCGCTGACGCTGCTCGAGGACTTCTGCGGCACCGCGCTCCTCTGCGCCGAGTGGGTGAAGTCGGATCCGAACCGTGAGGCGACCGGCGTCGACATCTCGGGCGAGGTGCTCGGCTGGGGCCGCGAGCACAACATCGTGCCGCTCGGTGAGGACGCCGAGCGCGTGAGCCTGGTCGAGGGCGACGTGCGCACCGTGCACGAGACCAAGTTCGACGTCGTCATGGCGCTCAACTACTCGTACTTCTGCTTCCAGGACCGCCCGACCTTGCGCGGCTACTTCGAGAAGGTGCGCGAGAACCTCGGCGAGGACGGCCTCTTCTTCCTCGACCTCTTCGGCGGCTGGGAGTCGGTGCAGGAGCTCGAGGAGGAGCGGAAGTGCGACGACTTCTGGTACATCTGGCATCAGGCCTCGTACGACGCGATCCAGTCTCATTTCCTCGGGCACATCCACTTCCGTTTCAAGGACGGGAGCAAGATGAAGAAGGCCTTCACCTACGACTGGCGCCTCTGGAACATCCGCGAGCTGCGTGAGCTGCTCGAGGAGGCCGGCTTCCGCCACACCGAGGTGCTGTGGGAGGGCGAAGACGAGGACGGCGAGGGCAACGGCGTCTACCGCCCGCGCGAGAAGGTCGGCAACGACCCGGGCTGGAACGCCTATATCCTGGCGAGCGTGGACACGCCCAAGAGGCTCAGGAAGTAGCCGAGAGCGCTTCGGCCTTCACCACGCGCGCGTCGTGGGAGAGGCGCATGAGCGAGAGCGCGGTCTCGTGTCGCTCGTCGTCGAGCGCCTCGCACGCGTCCTCCACCACGGTGACCTGCATGTCCCGCATGCGCGCGTCGCTCACGGTGGAGAGCACGCACATGTCGGTCGTGAGTCCGGCGACGACGAGCTCCTCGCAGCCGAGATCGGCGAGGAGCAGCTCGAGCGGCGTGCAGTAGAAGCCCGAGCGGTGCGGCTTCAGGACGAAGAGATCGCTCGGCTTCGGGTCGAGCGCGCGCACCATCTCCGCGCCGCGCCCCTCCTCGCATCTCTCGACGAGCTCCTCGAACGAAGAGCGCCAGCGCCCGAAGTTGTCGTTGACGTAGATCACCGGGCGCTCGGCGCGGCGCGCCTCCGCGGCCAGGCGGCGGGTCGGCTCCACGATCCGCGCCGCGCGACGTAGCAGCCTCTCGCCCCCCTCGAACTCGAAGGGGTGGATCACGTCGATCAGCAGAAGCGCGCAGCCCGCTCGCATGCACCCGACGTAGCCCCGGCGCAGCTCCGAAGAACCGGGGAGCTCGAATGTTCGAATAGGATCGTCCCCTAGCTCACACGTCTGCCACACCCTGGGGCGCCGTTGCCCTGGGGGGCGGGCTCGAGCGGCCCTCGGGGAGGGTGGGCCCGGCGGTTGCAGTCTCCGGGGGCGTGACAGACACACTCTTCGAACGGGCCGCGCGTTGGTACGTGCGGCGCAAGGTGGATGGCGAGCGAGGCGCGAAGGAGCGCGTCGAGAGCGTGGCCGGACCGTGGCGTGACGCCGAGAGGGTCGCGGACCTGCTCGTGCAGAAGGAGGCGAAGAAGGCGGCGATCCGCGGCTTCGTCACCGGCCTCGCGGGCAGCCCTTGGACCGCGATCCCGCTCGCCCTGGCCAACCTCGACGGCGCGACCGGACAGCAGGCCAAGCTCGCGGCGACGCTCGGCTTCCTGAAGGACCCGCGCTACTTCGACCAGCCCGACTGGGAGCTCGAGGTGCTCAAGGCGGTGACGGGCGTGGACGTGTCGGGGCTGGACGGCAAGGACCTCGCGAAGGTGATCGCCAAGCGCTTCGCCATCGGACGCGCGAAGAAGACCGGCGTCCGGCTCGCGGCGAACCTCGTGCCCGTCCTCGGCGGCGTGGCCGGCGCGACCCTCGAGTACGTCAGCCTCAAGCGCACCGCGGAGCGGCTGCGGAGCCAGCCCACCGGGCCTTCGCTCGTGGCGCTCCAGCACGCGGCGCGGGACGTCGTCGCCGCCTGACGCGCATACGGCGATTAAAAATAGAACCCCGCCGGTGGCGGCCGGCGGGGTTCCCAGTTTTAAGTCAAGCGTTTGTGGTCGGAGATCGGATTGTGCTCAAAGCGACTGTCCGGTCAGCGAGAACTCGCTGGCGGAGTAGCCGCGCACCATGACGTGCAAGGGCGCGTCCGAGGCGAGCGTGACCTCACAGGTCTCGTTCGAATCGGAGCGGTAGGGCCGGCAGTCGTAAGCGCGCGTTGTGGGCGCGCCGCCGATGCGCACGTAGAGATCGGCGTCTCCACTGCCGGAAAGATCGATGTTGTAGGTCCCAGCGGGCAACACGGGGGTCTCGTAGCGAACTTCCTCGCCCCGGTCCAGGGAACCGGCCTCGCTGAGTCCTTCCCAGCCGGGCGTCGGGTCGCCGCCGCCGCCGGGGGTGTAGGTGTTGTCCTGCTCGCCGCTGACGATCACGACCTGCGAGCTGTCGACGTCGGCGAAGATCTGCTCGTACGTCTTCGGCTCGTCGTAGCTGAGGAGGCCGTTCACGAGGGCCATGGTAGCGCGGGGCATGGAGCGGAAGTAGCTGGGCAACGCGTTCATCACGATGTCGAGGTACTTCGTCCCCGACTCGTCATCCGGGTTCACCTCGGCGTGCGAGTCCCAGAGCGCGCTGTCGACGTAGGCGTAGGTGTCGCAGCCGTTCATGAACACGATGGCGTACTGGCCCTGGACCCAGCGGCCCTTCTGGGCGAGCGCGCGAATGTTCGCGCCGAGGCCGGCGTGGCCGTTGTAGATGATGAGGTCCGCGCGGGAGCTGAGCTCGGCGTAGCGCGCGTCGAAGTCGCGGCCCGCGGTGCGCACGTTGTCGACCAGGATGGCGACCACCTCGACCGTGCGGCCGTCGGCGAGCGTCGCGGAGAAGGTGACCTCGGGGACCTCGACGCCGGGGTCGCTCGGCACGTCGGCCGGGACCGTGGACAGCTCGTGGGCCGAGAGGGTGCGACGGATCTCCTGCAGGAAGCGGTCGTAGGCGGCGATGCCCGCGTCGCGGTTCGTCGTCGCGCCGTCCTCGTACTTGCCGAACACGGCGACCACGCGGAGCGCGTCGTCCTCCCAGACCCGGTCGTACTCCGGGAAGCGCCCGGTGGTGTTGATCTCGCTCAGGGTCACGTCGGCGACGGTCGGCGCGACGTCCTCTTCGGCGAGCTCGCAGCTGCTGCGATCGGGCCGGTAGTAGTACCACATGGACCCGCTCGTCACGTCGTGCGCGCCCCAGTCCACGCAGTCGTGTCCGTAGCGCTCGGCGAAGCGGGTCAGCCCGGCGTGGCTCACGTCGCGGGGGAGCTGGAAGGTGAACTCCGCGGGCACCTGATTGCGGCGGCCCCAGGCCACCGGGATGGTCGCCGTGTACTGGACCCGCGTCATCTCGCCGTCGCTGGACGTCTCGACGTCGCGGAGCGCGATGCGATCGAGCCGGCTCACGCCCCGGACGCCGTTGAGCTGCCCGATGGTGTAGAGCAGCTGGTCCTCGATCTGGCTCTCCACGTTCCACGCGCGGTCGGTGACCAGCTCGCCGTCGAAGGTGAAGTCGAGGAACACCGCCTCGGCGCTCGAGTCGGCCTTGCCCGGGTCCACCTTGGTGAAGGGCAGGTCCTCGGCGGCGGGCATCGCCTGCGGCGCGCAGCCGGCCAGCGCGAGGAGGAGGGAGGCGGTGACGAGGCGGCGCATGCTGTCCCCTTCAGCAGCGGCCGTGCCAGGCGCGCCAACACGCCGATCGGCCGGGGTGGCGCCCCCGATCGACCACCCGAGGCGCCGGTGGAGCGCCCGCGCTGGCCAGCCGGCTGGCCACCGTGATTGCAGTATACTCGCGCGCCATGCTCCGCAGCAGCGCCATCGCAGGACTGATCCTGGCGTGCACGTCGGTGGCCTCGGCGCAGCTGCCCGAGCCGCCCACCTCGCCGAGCGAGACCGAAGTCTCGGCCGGCCGCGCTGCGTTCCTCGAGGGCATCGGCCACGCGCGCGCCGAGCGCTGGGAGCCCGCGCGGGAGGCCTTCGAGCGCTCCTACACCCTCAGCGGCTCGCCCGTCGCCCTCTTCAACCTCGCGAGCACCGACGCCACCCTGGGTCGCCACCAGCTCGCGCTCGCCGCCTTCGACCGCCTCTTGGCCCTGCCGGACCTCGACGCGGAGACCCGCGAGCGCGCCTCCGCCCTCCGCGCGACCTCCGCGGCCCGCGTCGGCGTCATCACCATTCGCGGCATCCCGGACGGCGACGCTCGTGTCACCGCGGACGGCCGGCTGCGTGAAGTGACGCCCCGGCGCCCGGTCGAGCTCGTCATCGACCCGGGGCCGCACGTCCTGGCCATCGGCATGCCGGGCGCCGAGCCCTGGACCTGGACCGGTGACGTCGCGCCGGGCGCCATCCTGGATCTGGAGGCGAGCCTCGTCTTGCCCGAGGCGCCGCCCGAGCGCGTCGAGGGCGCCGACCCGCTCCCCTGGATCCTCGTCGGCGCGGCGGCCGCGCTCGTCGTCGGCGCCGTCGTCACCGGCGTCGTCGCCGACCAGTCCGCGCAGCTGCAGCCCCGCACGGAGCTCGTGCTCGACCTATGAGACGCTGCGTCCTGTGCATCGCGTTGCTGGTGAGCGGCTGCGCTCGGAACGCCATCTTCGAGCTCGAGCTCTCGCTCCCGGCCCAGCCCGCGGGCGCGCCGATCTACGCCGTCGTCCAGGCGCGCGTCGACGGCGGCTTCGAGGCCTCGTGGGATGACATCGCGACCAGCCCCGGCCTGCCCTTGTGTCCCCGCCCCTCCGTGGGCACCTGCGAAGACCGCGTCCTCGACCCCGCGTGCGCCTCGATCGTGAGCATCGTGGCGGACGAGAGCGAGCTCGAGCGTCCTCTCTACGTGCGCGTGCGTTTCTGCGAAGACCCCGCGTGCGCGGCGCCGTCGGACGCCAGCGCCCCCGAGCACCGCGTCGAAGTCGAGCGCGCCTTCTACCGCGGCCGCTACACCCAGGCGCGCGTCTGCCTCGACGAAGTCCCGCCCGAGCCTGCCCTCGATCTCATCGAGCGATGCGACGTCCGTTGCCGAGAGGGCTCCGCCACCAGCCACTGCCGCCTCGACGGCACCCACTTCTGCGAACCCCCAAACTAGGATAAGGGGACACTCCGGGACCCAGGGACGGTGTTTACTTGTGACCGGAAACTTTGCGTACCCACATCCGGTTAGCACCGTTCGGTACGTATCAAGTCAACAAGTAAACACCGTCCCTGAGTCCCCATGCGGGGACGCGGCGGTCAAGGCGCGTGGCGGTCGAAGGCGTCGACGTCAAGCAGGTCGGGGCCGCCCGGCTCGGGCTCGCGCTGCGGGGCGCGCCTCGTCGCGCCGCGTCGGCGTGGACGCCGCGGCGCCGCTCGGGGCTCCGGCTGCGGGTCTCGCTCGGGTGGGCTGACGGCCTCCGGCGCGGGCGGCGGCTCGGGTTCGACAGGTTCGACCGGCTGAGCCGGTGGCGGCGTCACGCTCTGCCCAACCGGCGGCTCTCCTCCGCTCCGCGGCTCCAGAGGCAGCGGCACCCGCTCCGGCTCGTCGGGCCAGAACACCCACACGCCCAGCGCCCCGCCCACGAGCGCGACGCCCGCGAGCACGCCGATGACCATCCACGTCCAGCCGCTGCTTCGCCGCACCTCGATCGGCGCGGGCGCAGGCGGCGAAGGCGCGGCCTTCTCGTAGGCGCGGGTCGGCACCCCCGGCGGCGGCAGCGCGCGGACCCGCTCGTCCACGGTGTCCGGCTCGCGCCGCTTCAGCTCTCGCGCCGGCGGC
>SHBB01000601.1 GCA_004213565.1 Sandaracinaceae bacterium | reverse complement strand
CCCCGCGGCGCAGCGCTCACCCGCGCCGCAGTCTCCGTCGACCGCGCACTCGGGCGCGGGGGGCGGAGCGGCGCCTCCGCAGCTGGCCTCTCCATCGACGAACCGCACGCACTGCCGGGCGCCGTTGCTCAGGGTCAGGCACCGCTCACCGCCCCCGCAGTCCGCGGCCGAGGCGCACGCCGCGCCGCAGTAGCCGTTGCCGTCGGGGTAGCCGAGGCAGTAGTCGCCGCTGCCGCCGCAGTCCGCGTTCTCGAGACACGGCGCGCACACCGCGTCGCCGCCGGGCGCGGGCGGCGTGTCGGGCGTGCAGCTCCCGTCGACGCAGCGCTCGCCGCTCGGGCAGCCCGTCGTCGCGCAGTCGGTCGCGCCGCCGCCGCTCCCCGGGTAGAGCGCGCAGATCCCCGCTTCGTCGTCGGCGCCCAGGGTGGAGACGCCGCCAGAGTAGGCGAAGTACATCGCCGCGCCCCGATCGGAGGAGTGGCCGAGCCCGAAGAAGTGCCCGCCCTCGTGCAGCGCGATGGAGTAGAGGTTCACGCGGCTGCCGCTCCCCGGGTCGGTGGTCCAGGTGAAGTGCACTCCGTTCATCTCCATGTCGGCCTCGACGAGGCGGCTCGAGGTGAAGCGCGTCCCCGTGACCCCGATGGCGCTCGAGCTGTGGCTCCAGCCCGACTCGACCCACCCCACGATGAACTGGCCGTCGCCGCCGCGCGGCGCGGTGGACGTCGTGCCTTCGTAGGTGGTGGAGAAGCCGGTGCAGCTGACCCGGGTCCAGTCCTCCATGCCTCGGCGCACGTCCGCCTGCACGGTGGCGAAGTCGAGGTCGTCCGAGCCGCGGTCGTGCAGCGACCAGGCGACGTGCGCGTCGTCCCAGGTGGGGCGCGACGAGGTCAGCGGCGCCCACGCGTGCGCGGGAGACGTGACGAGCAGGACGAGCCACGCGAGGTGGGTCCGCCTCATCGCGTCACCCCGGAGGTGGCGCTCGGGCTGGGTCGGCTCACGCGGCTGTCTCGCGCCAGGCGACGCACGGTGCGGAGGAACACGTCGAGCTCGACGGCCGCGTCGTGCGCGTGCCCGACCTGCATGCCGCCCGCCCCCGCCCAGCGCGCGAAGGCGATCTCGCGCAGATCGCGGCGCACGCTGTCGGGAGAGCCCGCGACGCCGCGCCGGATCGAGAGCTTCCCCTGGGACATCGCGAGCGTGCGGAGCGAGCCGCCCTGACGACGCTCGAGAAACACGATCACCTCCTCACCCGGCGCGTAGCGAGGCGTGCCCGCGACGTGGAGCGTCTCCCCCTGCAGGTCTCCGCCGATCTCCTCGACGACCACGCGCCCCGCGCCCGCGCCGACGATCCACTCGGACACCGCGAGCTCGGTGAAGGTGTGCGGCTCGGCGCCACGGCGGGGGTCGAGCACGAGCCGCGCCTCGCTCCGCCGCACGGTCGCGACCACGATCGCGTCAGCGTCTCGCACCATCGCGTCGAGCGGCACCTCGACCATCACCGTGGCGCGCGCGGTCCCGACGAAGGCGACGAGAGACAACAGCAGGAGGGGCGGGAGGATGCGCGTGGGTCTCATCGAGCCCCCACTGGAGCAACCACCGTTCCAGCGCCCCGGCCTGGCTCGAAAAGCGTGGAATTCAGGCAAAAACGGAGCGCCCGGCGTTCCCGCACGGGGGCCTGTCCACTGGCAGGTACAGGCGACTCAGAGCATCGAGACGGGGTCGACGTCGACGAAGGCGCGGGCGCTGGCGAGCCCCTCGTCGATGCGATCGGCGAGCGCGCGGGCCACGGCGCGGAGGGCCCGGCGGTCGGCGGCGCGCAGCATGAGGCGGAAGCGGAAGCGGTTGCGGATGCGCGCGATCGGCGCCGGAGCGGGGCCGAGCACCATCACGCGCCGATCGCGCACCGCGGGGTGACGGGCCGCGTGCTCCGCGAGCCGATCCGCCGCCTCGCGGGCCCGGGTCTCGTCGGTCGCGTCGACCTTCACCGCCACCATGCGCCCGAACGGCGCGTAGCCGAGCTCCCGCCGCGCCTCGAGCTCCGTCCGGAAGAACGCCTCGTAGTCGTGTCGCTGGGCCTGCACGATGGCCGCGTGCTCGGGCTGGAAGGCCTGGAGCACGACCTTGCCCGGCTTCTCGCCGCGGCCGGCCCGCCCCGCCACCTGGCTGAGCAGCTGGAAGGTGCGCTCGGCGGCGCGGAAGTCGGGGAAGGCCAGGGACTGATCGGCGAGCACGACGCCCACCAGGGTCACGCCCGGCACGTCGTGGCCCTTGGTGACCATCTGCGTGCCGACGAGGATGTCGATCTCGCGTCGACGCAGCCGGTCGAGCACCGCCTCCACCGCGCGCCCGCCGGCCGCGGTGTCGCGATCCAGGCGCGCCACCCGCGCGGGGTGGAACGCGCCGGCCAGGGTGTCCTCGAGCTTCTCCGTCCCGATGCCGAGCTGGGTCAGCGCGTTGCGCCCGCAGCTCGTGCAGTGGTTGCTCACCGCCACCGCGTAGTCGCAGTAGTGGCAGCGCATCAGGCCAGCGCGGCGATGTTCGGTCAGCCCCACGCTGCACGAGGGACACTGCATCACCTCGCCGCAGGCCCCGCAGCGCAGGGTGGGCGAGAAGCCGCGGCGGTTGAGGAAGAGGATCGCCTGGCCCTCGTCGGCGAGGCACGCCTCGAGCGCGCGGTGCATCGGGCCGCTGATCAGCGGATGCCCGCTCGGCCCCGGGCCATGCCGCTTGAGGTCCACGACCTCGACCGCGGGGAGGGTCTGCGAGGTGGCGCGCTGCGGGAGGGTCAACAGCCCCGTCTGCCCGCGCTCGGCCCGGTGGAACGACTCGACGCTGGGCGTGGCGCTGCCGAGGATGCAGAGCGCGTCGGCACGGTGCGCGCGCAGGATGGCCATGTCACGCGCGTGGTACCGAAAGTTGTCTTCCTGCTTGTAGGACGGGTCGTGCTCCTCGTCGACGACGATGACGCCGAGGTTGGGCACGGGCGCGAAGAGCGCGGAGCGCGCCCCCACCGCGAGCGTGAGATCCCCGCGACGGAGCCCGCGCCAGGCCGCGTGCCGCTGACCGGGCGTCAGGCCGCTGTGCAGCACCGCGATGCCATCTCCGAAGCGCGCGCGGAAGCGACCCACGAGCTGCGGGGTCAGGGCGATCTCCGGCACGAGCAGGAGCGCGCCCTTGCCGCGCGCCCGCGCCTCGGCGATGACGCGCAGGTAGACCTCCGTCTTGCCCGAGCCGGTGACGCCGTGCAGGAGCTGCGTGCTCGGGCCCTCGTCCAGCGCGCGCACGAGCCGGTCCACCGCGTGCTGCTGCGCCGGGTTGAGCGCGGGCGGGGCGTCGGGCTCGGCCGGGCTGCTGAAGAACGGGTCGGCCGCGACCTCGCGCTCCTCGACCGCGACGAGCCCGCGCTCCTCGAGCCTGCGCACCACGCCGCGCGGGTTCTTCACGTGCGCGCGCAGCTCGTCGAGGGACAGCTCCACCCGCTCCTCGAGCAGCGCGATCACCGCCTGCTGGCTCGCCCCGAGGCGGAGGTCCTCCGGGCGCGCCGCGTCGGTCCGCTTCAGGAAGAGGCTCTTGCGCGTCGCCACCGCGGACCCCGGCAGGGACTCGCCCTCGTCGAGGAAGCCGCCCCGGCGCAGCTTGCGCATCGCCTCGCTCGGGAGCGCGGGCGCGGCGGCCCGCAGGACCTCGCCGACGGGGTGCAGGTAGTAGTCGGCCGCCTGGAGCAAGAAGCGCAGCAGCTCCTCGGGGAAGACCGGCTCCTTCTCGATGCGACCGGCCACGCGCTTGAGGCGGACCCCCTCGGGCGGGTCCTTGGTGTAGCCGAGCACGAAGCCCGCGAGCTTGCGCCCCGAGAAGGGCACCGCGACGCGCGCGCCGACCAGGAGCGACTCCATGTCGGGCGGAAGACGGTACGTGAACTTGCGCCGGAGCGGCACGGGGATGGCGACCTCGACGAAGCGCTCGCGCGAGCGGACGACCTCCTCGCCGAAGAGCGCCGGCTGCCCACCGGAGCCGCGCTCCGTCACGCCGCCTCCGCGAGGCGCGCCAGGTGCGGCGCGAGCCGTGAGAAGTAGGCGCGCGGCACCCGGCGCCCGACGCCGATGCGCGCGAGCTCCACCGCGAGCGCCTCGTCGAGCGCGCCCGGCAGCCCCTGCGCCGCCTCGGATGCGACCCCGCCGCGAGCGATGAACGCCACCTTCGGCGCCGCGTCTCGGTCCGTCCAGTCGAGCAAGACCGCGAGCCCCGGGCCCCGCAGCGCGATCGTCGTCTGCGCGCGCGCCTCCTCGAGGGTCGGCCCCAGGGCCTGCTCGCGGTGCTGCCGCGCGCGACGGCGCTTCGCGGTCGGATCCCCCTCGGTGCGTCGCTGCTCCTCGCGCATCTCTCGCCGGGTCATGTGCTGATCACGCCACCAGCGCCAGCGCCGGTAGACGACCGCCACCGCGCCGGCCGCGACGAAGAGGCCGGCCGCGCGCCAGAGCACGGCGCCCAGCACCGCGGCGCCGGCCGAGGTGGCGCGCGCCGCGTCCAGCTCCGGCCTCCCCGCGAGCCCATGCAGCGCGACGCCGATTCCCCACAGGCCGAGCGCCAGGAGCAACGCGACCAGAGGCAGCGAAGCGAGGCGCTCACCGATCGCGCGCGGCGACAGGACCCGCCCGAAGCTCCGTCCGAGTCGCCCCAGATCGAACCGCATGGGCTCGGTCGAGAAGAGCGGCCCCACCTGAAGGAACGTGGCGAGCGCGCCGGCGACCGCGGCGGTGGCGAGCACTGGCGCGGCGAGCGACGCGGCCGCGAGCGCGGACGCGAGCAGCGCTTCGCGCGGCGAGAGCGTCAGGACGTCCTGGAAGAGCCGCTGCCAGATCCCCAGCGCGGCGGGCGCGCCGAGGGTCGCGGCCGCCGTCACCGCGAGCAGGACCAGCGCGCCGGCCGCCAGCTCGGAGCGCGGCACCTCACCGCGCCGCCTCGCTTCGCGGAGCTTTCGCGCGCTCGGGGGATGCATGCGCTCGGCCATCGGCGCTGGCGACCATAGCAGCGCACAGCAGAGATGCGCGCGATGGATCGCCGAGCGCCACGGCTCGATCTCGGTCGGAGATCAGCGACGACGGAAGAACAGCCCCAGCGCGACGAGCGCGAGGAGCGCGACGCCGGGGAGCGAGCCGGACGAGCTGCCCGACGCCGCGGCGCAGCCCCCGCCCGACGTCGAGGTCGGGGTCGCCGGGATGCACACCGCTGCGGCCGAGGAGCCCGTGCGCGTGCACTCGAAGCCCGGCGCGCACGCGTTGGCCGCGTCGCAGATGCTCGTGCAGACGGACTCTCCGCCCGGCAGCGCGGCGCAGAGGTTCGTCACGCAGTCGGCGTTGCCCTCGCAGCGCTCGCCCTCGAGCGCGCCGGTCGGGGCGCAGACCATCGCGGCGCCCGCAGGCGTGCAGTCGAAGCCCGCCGGGCAGTCGTCCGCGCCGCTGCACGGCGCCGTGCACCAGCGGCGATCGCCCGCGGCGGCGCAGATGCCATCGCCGCAGTCGTCGTTGACGACGCACGTCCCGCCCACGCCCTGACGGCGGTCGCGGATGCAGAGCGCGTCGCGACACTCGAAGCCGTCGCCGCAGTCGTCGTCGGCCTCGCACGCCGAGGCGCAGGCGGAGATCCCCGCCGACTCGTGGCACACGAAGTCACCACGACACTCCTCGTCGTCTTCGCACGGCTCCCCGAGGCCGCGCGCGCCGACCACGAGGCCCCGCGGCACGCACGCGCCGCACTGTCCGGCCGCCGCCGCGCAGACCTCGCCGGCGAGGCAGAGCCCCGCGTCCGCGCGGCACGGGTCGAGGCAGCGCGCCCGGCCGTCGCCGGGATCGACGCAGTGGAGCGAGGCGCAGTCCGTGTCCGCCGCGCACGCCGCGTCGTTGAGGCCCTCGCCGCGCTCGCCGGGGAGGCAGAACCCGTTGCAGCCCTGGCGTCCGCAGTAGAAGCCCGGCGAGCAGCCCTGGGCCGGCCGCAGCGGATCGCAGGCCGAGGTGCAGACGCGCCCGATCGGGGTGTCGTCGCACGGCAGACGGCGTCACCGCGGTCTGCGTCGCCCCCGAGCCGCCCACCACGGCGGGCGGCTGCGCGGCCTCGACGGTCGACCGGAGCTCTCCGCGCGCG
>SHBB01000600.1 GCA_004213565.1 Sandaracinaceae bacterium | reverse complement strand
GTGCTGCCCCAGATCTCGACGCGGATGATGTTGTCGGCCGGGATCGGCACGTTGCCGACGCCGTAGAGGCCGCTCTCGTCAGTCTCGGTCGGGCGCGCGCTGGGCGTACCGCCGGAGAAGTAGAACGGCTTGGTCTCGTCGCTGGCCGTGCTGAACGGGATCTGACCCGTCGAGTCGAAGATGCGGACCTGGGCGTTCACGAGCGCGCGTCCCTCACAGTCAGCCGTGCCGCCCGTGAGGATACCGTTCTCCGGGTCCTGGCGCAGGCCGAGCAGCGCGGTGATCGAGTTGACCGTGCTGCGGCTGACGGCGTTGAGCGTGGTGCTCGTCGAGTTCGCCTGGATGACCTGAACGTACGGCTTGGGCATGCCCGCCTGGGTGCCGTCGCCGGCGACGACGCGGTAGCCGTACCAGCTGCCGCGGTCGTAGGTCACCGTCGCGGTTCCATCCGCCCCGGTCGTGACCGACGTGCAGGTGCCGGTGCAGGTGCCGTCGGTGGAGGGGAGGTTGTCGGGGAAGAACTGCACCTCGAGGTCGCCCACGGGCATGCTGTTGAAGAAGTCGACCGCGGTGAGGGTCACGCTCTCTTCGCCCGAGCCGGTCGGCGCCGTCTCGGAGCCGAGACACGAGAAGTCGGCGGCGACCTCCATCCCGGTGTCCTCGTCGAACGCCATCACGACGGGAGTGCTCGGGCCGGGGCCGGAGTCCTCCATCATCATCATGCTGCCGTCTTCCTCGGGCGTGACGCCGGAGTCGGTCGGATCCGGGGTTCCCCCGTCGTCGCACGCCGTCAACCCCATTCCCAGGGCGAGGGCGCAGCCCAAGATCATCCAAGTGCGCTTCATAACTATGGCTCCCATCCTGCCCGCACCGCGGGCCGTTGGCTTCCCCCACGGAAGGGTGGCGAATACCTACCCCCCGCGTCGCTCGATGCGTTCTGCTACTCCCGCGCCTCGACAGCGTCAAGGGAACGACAAAGGGGCGATCTCGCGCTTGACGGGCTCGACCGCCCTGACATACTGCGCCGACTCAGCGCCAGCTGTCATTCAGGCCCTGCGAAATCATTGGGGAAAGTCCCCGTGAGAGGTGAGGCGCTCCGGCATCCAGGAGCGCGCTCGGAGCAGCGGTCACCCCCCGGATGCGTATCGGACAGAGATCAATCATGGCGATGACCCAGGACCGCAAGTCGGAGCTCGTCGAGAAGTTCCGCACCCACGATGGCGACACCGGCTCCCCCGAGGTCCAGATCGCGCTCCTCACGGAGCGGATCACGTACCTCACCGAGCACTTCCAGACCCACAAGAAGGACCATCACTCCCGTCGGGGTCTGCTCCAGCTCGTGAGTCGGCGGCGCCGCCTCCTCGACTACCTCCGCCGCAAGGACGTCGAGCGCTACCGCAAGGTGATCACCGCGCTCGGTATCCGTAAGTGAGCCCGATGCGCGCTCACCCCTGAGAACTTTCGCGAAAGGCCGTCGCCGCTGGGCGTCGGCCTTTCGTGCTTTTGGACCCTACTGACAATCTGAAACGCCCCGAGCCGTCCGCGCGGCATCACCGGGTTTCGTTCGGACTTCGATTCGAGCCGCGAGGGAGCCTCTCTCGCGGCTGGAACCGAGGACCGAGCCCAGCCCCAGCGCCGGCGGACACCAGGCCGTGCCTTCCGAGGCCGCGCCTGTCGAGGCAATGCCCTTTCGGGCAAGAGGAGCTGAAGCTCATGATCATTCGTGAAGACGTCAAAGTCGGTGACAAGACGGTCACCCTCGAGACGGGTCGGATCGCCAAGCAGGCGGCCGGCTCCGTGCTCGTGACCTGTGGCGAGAGCGTGGTGCTGGTCACCGTCTGCGGTGCAGACGGACGGCCCGGCATCGACTTCCTCCCGCTCAGCGTGGACTACATGGAGAAGACCTACGCGGCGGGCAAGATCCCGGGCGGGTTCTTCAAGCGTGAGGGTCGCCTCCGCAACCACGAGATCCTCACCTCGCGGCTCATCGACCGCCCCTGCAGGCCGCTCTTCCCCGACGGCTACCGCAACGAGGTGCAGATCGTCGCGACCGTGCTCAGCCACGACCAGGAGAACAGCACGGACGTGCTCGCGCTCCTCGGCGCGTCGGCCGCGGTGCACATCTCCGACATCCCGTGGGCCGGCCCCATCGGCGGTCTCCGCGTCGGTCGCGTGAACGGCGAGTGGGTCGCGAACCCCACCCTCGCCGAGATCGCCGAGAGCGACTGCGAGCTCATCATCGCCGCGACCAAGGACGCCATCGTCATGGTCGAGGGCGAGTGTGAGGAGCTGTCCGAGGACGAGCTCGTCGAGGCGCTCTGGTTCGGCAAGGACGCCATCCAGCCCGCGATCGGCCTCATCGAGGAGATGCGCTCGGCCGCCGGCAAGGAGAAGGTCCCCTTCGAGCCGCCCGTCCGGCCCGAGGAGATCGACGCCGCGGTCAAGGACTTCGCCCTCGACAAGGTGAAGGACGCTTGCAACCTCGCGGTCAAGCACGAGCGCTACGGCCGCTTCAAGGAGATCAAGAAGGAGGTCGCCAAGCACTTCGAGGAGAAGTGGCCGGACCAGATCGGCGACGTCAAGAAGGCCTTCGAGCAGCTCAAGTACGACACCATGCGCGCGCAGGTGCTCGACGAGAAGCGCCGGGTCGACGGCCGTGACTTCAAGACGGTCCGCCCGATCTCGATCGAGGTCGGCATCCTCCCCCGCGTGCACGGCTCGACGCTGTTCACCCGCGGCGAGACCCAGTCGATCGTGACGACCACCCTCGGCACCGCGTCGGACGAGCAGAAGCTCGACCTGCTCACCGGCTTCGAGTGGAACCGCTTCATGCTGCACTACAACTTCCCGCCCTACTCGGTCGGTGAGGTGAAGTTCCTGCGTGGGCCCGGCCGTCGCGAGATCGGCCACGGCACCCTCGCGGAGCGCGCGCTCAAGAAGATGATCCCCTCGAAGGAGAGCTTCCCCTACACGCTCCGCATCGTCTCGGAGATCACCGAGTCGAACGGCTCGTCGTCGATGGCCACCGTCTGCGGCGGCGCGCTCTCGATGATGGACGCGGGCGTCCCGATCGAGAAGCCGGTCGCGGGCATCGCGATGGGCCTCATCAGCGACGGCAAGCGCCACGCGGTGCTCACCGACATCCTCGGCGACGAGGATCACCTCGGCGACATGGACTTCAAGGTCTGTGGCAGCAAGAGCGGCATCACCGCCATCCAGATGGACATCAAGATCTCCGGCCTCAGCAAGGAGATCATGAGCCAGGCGCTCGAGCAGGCGAAGGAAGCTCGCTTGCACATCCTCGACAAGATGCTGCAGGCCATCCCGGCGCCGCGCGAGGACCTCAGCAAGTACGCTCCGCGCATCACCTCGGTGAAGGTCAAGCCCGACCAGATCCGCCTCATCATCGGGCCCGGCGGCAAGATGATCCGCGCGATCACCGAGCAGACCGGCGCGCAGATCGACGTCGAGGACGACGGCACCGTCAACGTCGCGTCCTCGGACTCGGCCGCGGTGGCGAAGGCGCTCGACCTCATCCGTGGGCTCACGGAGGAGGCCGAGATCGGCAAGACCTACAAGGGCGTCGTCAAGCGGGTCGAGCCTTACGGCGCGTTCCTCGAGATCATGCCCGGCAAGGACGGCCTCTGTCACATCTCGGACTTCGCGTGGGAGCACGTGGAGCGGACCGAGGACATCATGAAGCTCGGTGACACCATCGAGGTTCAGGTCACCGACATCGACGACCAGGGCCGCGTGCGGCTCAGCCGGAAGGTGCTCCTCGAGAAGCCCGAGGGCTGGGTGGACCGTGAGCCGGAGCGTCGCGAGAGCCGTGGACGCGGCGGCCCCCGCGGCGGCGGCGGCGGCGGCCGTGACCGTGACCGTGGTGGACGCGGCGGGCGCGACCGCGACCGTGGAGGCCGTGGCGATCGCGATCGCGGCGGACGCGGCGGCCGTGACCGCCCCGAGCGTGGCGACCGCCCCGAGCGTGGCGACCGCCCCGAGCGCAGCGACCGCCCGGAGCGCAGTGACCGCCCTGAGCGCAGTGACCGCCCCGAGGGTGGAGATCGCCCGGAGCGCAGCGAGGGTGGCGAGGGTGAGGGCGACGGACGTCGTCGTCGTCGTCGTCGTCGCCGCAGCGACGAGGGTGGCTCGAACGAGAGCACCGACCAGAGCTAGTCGCTGACGCGAGTCAGCCGACGCGGGCGCGTTCTCCTCGGAGGGCGCGCCCGCGCTCGTTCGGTCATACTGCGCGGCCATGTCCACGCTCCGCATCAAGCGCCTCCGCCCCGACGCCTCCATGCCGCGCTACGCCACCGAGGGCGCGGCGGGGCTCGACCTCGCGGCCGCGATCGACGCGCCGATCGAGCTCGCGCCCGGCGCGCGCGCCGCGGTGCCGACGGGGATCGCGATCGCCTTGCCGGCCGGACACGAGGGGCAGGTGAGGCCCCGGAGCGGGCTCTCCTCGCGCCACGGGGTCACGGTGGTCAACGCGCCCGGCACCATCGACGAGGACTACCGCGGGGAGGTGAAGGTCCTCCTCGTGAACCTCGGGGACGCACCTCACACCATCTCCAGCGGCGACCGCATCGCGCAGCTCGTCGTCGCCCCGGTCACGCGGGTGACGCTGGAGGAGGCCGAGACCCTCGACGAGACGGCGCGCGGGGCCGGCGGCTTCGGCAGCACGGGGGCTCGCTGAAGCGCAGTTCGGTCCGACCAGGCGGGGTGATACTCTGTCTGGACCCCCACAGCTGGATTGCACGGGTCTGGCCTTCGGGGCACAACCCCTCCTCTCCTCGATGTCCACCGACGCCACGCAGGTCTCCGGCTCGCCTCTCTCCGGCGAGGGCCCTCGCCCCGGGGATGTCCTCGCCGAGCGCTACGAGCTGCTCGAGCTGATCGACCTCGAGGGGCCGAGCCACGGGTACCGCGCGCTGGATCAGGAGACCGAGCGCGTGGTGCTGGTCCGCATCCTCGCGGGCGCGGGCCTCCACACGGACGAGTGCGACGCGCTCGTGGACCGGCTGCAGGGCATGCTCGGGGTGGGCGGGCGCTACCTCTCCTCGCTGCTCGACGCGGATCGCGAGCGCCGCTCGCCCTTCACGGTCGAGGGATGGCCGCCCGGCATGCAGCTCTCCGCCATCCTGGACGGACGGCGCGGCCGAGGGCAGGTGCTCGGGGCGCGCGAGGCCCTGCCCGTGGTGGCGCGGCTCGACGCGGCGCTGACCGCGCTGCCCGACGGCTGGGCGCACGGAGACGTCCGACCGGAGCGCGTGTGGCTCGACGCCGACGGTCTGCGTCTGACCACGCCCTACCTGCTCACCGCGTTACCGCACGATGAGCTGACGGATCGCGTCGCCGACCTGGGCCCCGGCGCGATGGCGTACGCGCCGGAGCTCGCGACCAAGGCCGGGCGCCCGAGCCCCGCGTCCGACCGGTGGGGCGTGGCGTCCATCGCGTGGGAGGCGCTGACGGGGCGCTCCGTGGATCCGGGCTCGGCCACGCCGGAGATCTCGCCCGCCCTCCGCGAAGCCCTGCTGGCGCTGCTGCACCCCGAGCCCGACCAGCGCGAGGGGAGCCTGCGGCCGCTGCTCGCGGCGCTCGCGAGCGAGGCGCGCCTCCAGGTGCCGGAGATCGATCCCGAGATTCACCGCCCGCCGACGGCGCGGATCTCCCCGCGTGAGCGGCGCATGCCGAAGCCGCGCGCCATCGCGGGCGCGGCGCCCGAGGGCACCCAGGAGGTCTCGTTCGATCAGATCCTCGAGGAGCGGCCCGCGCCCCGGCCGCGCAAGATCGCGGGGGCGGCGGCGGAGGGCACGCAGGAGATCTCGTTCGATCAGATCGAAGAGGACGAGCCGCTCGAGCAGAGCCAGGACTCGCTCGATCCGCGGCTCGTGCGCGCCGCGCTCGGCGTGCAGATGGACAGCCTGGAGCTGGACAGCCAGGAGCTGGACAGCCAGGAGCTGGACAGCCAGGAGTCCGGCCCGACCCCGGACGACACCGCCAAGCACGCCTCCATCTCCGAGCAGGCGCTCGTCGACGCGGACAGCATCGACCCGCGCCTCCTCCGCGCCGCGCTCGACGTCCAGATGGACAGCGCGGACAGCCAGGAGATCAGCCAGGACGGCCTCGACCCCAGGCTCGTTC
>SHBB01000060.1 GCA_004213565.1 Sandaracinaceae bacterium | reverse complement strand
TGCACAACCTCGCGCGGAACGCGGCCGAGGCGCTCGGCGCCGAGGGCGGCCGGTTCGACATCACCGTCGACCGCGACCACCTCGACAACTCCCTCTTGCTCGTCTTCGAGGACGACGGCCCCGGCATCCCGGAGGAGATCCGGCACGCGGTCTTCGAGTCGTTCACCACCCACGGCAAGCAGGGCGGCACCGGCCTCGGCCTCGCGATCGTGCGCAAGATCGTCGACGACCACGAGGGCACCATCGAGGTGCAGAGCGAGCCGGGCAAGACGACGTTCCGCATCCGCCTGCCCCAGGTCGCCGGCGAGAGCGGCATCCACCCCGCCGTCGCCTAGCAGGCGAAGAACGCGAGCGTTCTTCAGCCTGCCCCTTGCCCGTGCCCGTGCCCTTGCCCGTGCCCGCGAATCGGTGGTAGCGGCGCGGTGATCTCGAGCCCGGTAGAAGCGGTCCTTCTCCCTCGAGCTCGGGTCGCCAGCGCGTTCCGCGAGATCGAGCTCCCCCCGCCAGCGCGTCAATCGTTCGAGAGGACGCCGCGCACCTCGCCCATCACGGCGCGGTAGGCGTCCTTGGGCTCCTCACCGGCGTCCACCCGGGCACGGATGCGCATCG
The DNA here is from genome assembly GCA_004213565.1 of Sandaracinaceae bacterium. GTDB lineage: Bacteria > Myxococcota_A > Polyangia > Polyangiales > Sandaracinaceae > JAVJQK01. Next base: position 23,620 of record SHBB01000060.1, on the reverse strand, counting down.
CCAGGAGGACGTGGGTCAGCATCTCGCCCTCGTCCTTACCGTGCACGACGATGGCGGGCGCGCGCTCGTCGCCCAGAGCCTCTGCGGCGGCCTGTAGCGCGTCGGCGTCGTGCTCGCCCGCGAGGCGGCGCGCTTCGGAGGGCTTCACGCGCGGGCCCTCAAGCCGGCTTGCCGAACTGCTCCTCGAGCAGCTCGCGGAACCCGGCCTCTTTGGTCGTGGTGAAGCCGCTCACGAACTCGCCGTTTCGGTAGAGACCGAAGTAGGGGAGGTTCTCGATGTTCACCGTCTTGCGTGACTCGGGCGCCTTCTCGCCGTCGCAGATGAAGAACGCGACATGCGTGTACTCGTCCGCGAGCCGCTTGAACTTCGGCTTGAACATCATGCAGGGGCCACACCAGCCCGCGTAGAAGTCGACGACCGCCAGGTCGGCGGCCTTCAGCTTCGCTTGGAACGTGTCGTCGGTCAGCTCTTCGACGGCCATGTCATCTCCTCTGGGCGCATGTCGTCTCCTGTGGGCGCACCCGCTGGACGAAGGTCTGGAGCCATCCGCGAGATTGGCCACCGCCCATCGCTCGCGGCTACTTGAAGTCGCGCTCGTTGCGCTCCTGGTCTTCCTTGCAGCGGATGCAGAGCGTCGTCTCGGGGCGCGCGTCGAGGCGCTTGCGACCGATGGGCTCCTCGCACATCTCGCAGATGCCGAACTCGCCGTCTTCGATCTTCTGGAGCGCCGTCTCGATCTTGTCGAGGAAGTTGCGCTCGCGTCCGCGCAGGCGCAGCGCGAACGACTGGATGTACTCACTCGACGCGAGATCGACCTCGTCGGGCATCTCGTTCGTGTCGAGCGTCATGTCCTGTTCGAGGCTTTCCTGCGCGCTCTTCACGAGCGCGACGCGCTTGTCCTCGAGGACCTTCTTGAAGTGCTCGAGATCCGTCGCGCTGAGCGGGTTCTCGTCTTGCTCGTCGGGGTGAGCGGTTGCGGGAGTTGCTGCCATTGGTTTCGGTTTCGCCGAGGAGGGTGAGAGGGCTGCGAGGGGGAGCGCGGTGATCAGGGTAAGGGATCTAGGGGGTAGGTGGGCACGAGAAATCGATCGTCGAGTCGCGCTCCGCGGCGGGGTCGGTCGAGTGTCGTTCGGGGAGGGCGCGGTCGGTCCCGCGACGTGTTCCAACGTCGGCGGGGCGGACGAATTTAGAGCGCGCCCCTTCGCAGTCAAGCGACGCCGGAGCGGCGCCCGAAGTCACGCGGCGCGAGGCGCGCGAAACTTTCGATCGAACAGGCGTACGCGTCGGAGCAATAGGTCCAGGACGAAGAGCATCAACGCCAGGAACAAGGCCCGCGGCCAGAGCTCCTCGTGATGACGGATGTGCTCGCCGTCCGGATCGAATAGTGCCGCCACAGTAGGCTCGATCGTGCCGCCCGTGAGCTCCGCGGCGCGCGTGAGGAGCGCGACGTCGGGCTCCAGCGTCATGTACTCACGCGGATAGGGATTGGTCAGCTGCGCCGTGCTCTCCGCGACCGGTCGCTCGTCGCGCCGGTGCTCGGCCGTCAACACGAACGAGCCGAACTTCTCGAGGGGGAACCGCGCCTCGTAGCGCCCGGGAGCCGTCTGACGGAGCGGGTGGTCGGCGTCGACCCTGTCCGCCCGCGCGGCGCCCATCGGACCCTCGACGTGCACCGTGCTGTCGAGCCCGTTGAGGAAGTCGTCGTCTCCCCCGATGGCGTCGACCACCACGCGGACCTCGCCGTCGCGAACGTCGGCCGTCATGTCGAGCGTCTGCCGGCGGCGCTGCCGCATGTGCTCGCGCACGAGCTGTGCCCAGAAGCGCGAATACCCCGGCCAGCGCAGCCACTCTACCGACCAACGGTTCTTGACGTCGCTGGTCCACGCCATCGACCACCCGAGGCCGACGCGCCAGCGCGCGAGGATCGGCTCGCCGAGGTCGCTCGTGAGGATGACCTGCGCGGGGCTCGGCTTGGCGCGCGTCGCGACGTAGCCGTGAAGATACGGAGCGCTGCCCACGTCGACGCCGCGGAGGAAGTCCGCCGGCTCGCTCACCGAGGGCTGGAAGTACTCCTCGACGATGTTGCTGCGCGCGACCGTGCTGGTCTCCCGCATGAAGATGCGCGGGATGTTGTGGGGGTCGGCCGTGAAGTAGGAGCGGCCGCCGCCGAGGGTCGCCACCTGCTGCAGGAGCGCGCGGTGCACGTCACCGCCCAGACCGACCGTGCTCACGGTGATCCCCTCCGAGCGCATCACCTGCGCGAGATCGGGGATGCCTTGCTCCTGGGTGTTGCCGTCCGTCAGCAGGATGACGTGCTTGATGCGCGCGCGCGTGACCACGAGGTCCTGGTAGGCCATGTCCAGCGCGGGGAAGATCGCGGTGCCGCCGCGCGCCTGGAGCCGGCCGATGTCGCGCACGATGCGCATGCGGTTCCGGGCGCTCTGCATGCGCACGATGCGCGTGGGCTGCGAGTCGAAGCCGACGACCGAGATGTAGTCGTCGGGCCCGAGCATCTCCGCGGTGGCGATGGCGGCCTCGCGCGCGAGCTGCATCTTCTGGCCGTTCATCGAGCCGCTCTTGTCGATCACGAGCGCGAGGGCGAGCGAGGGCTGATCGCGCCGCCGCTCCGCGTCCATGCGCACGGGCAGGAGCCGCTCGATCCGCGTGCCCTGCCAGCCGCCGAGGCCGAAGCCGTTCTCGCCGCCGGCCATGAGGAAGCCGCCGCCGAGGTCGCGGACGTAGCGCTCGATGGCGTCCTGCTGGGTCAGCGAGACCTCGTCAGCGGAGACGTCGCTGAGGATGAAGAAGTCGAAGCGCTCGAGCTCTCGCAGCGAGGTCGGGATGGCGCGCGGGCTGCGCACGTCGACCTCGTACTCGGCGGCCGTCAGCGCCCGGGCCAGGTAGGTGGCGCGGCCGGGTGAGCCCTCGACGTAGAGGACGGTGGGTCGACCGGGCACGACCACCGTGGTCGCGAAGCGGTTGTTCGCCGCGAAGCGGTCGTCGCCCTCCGGCTCGACGGTGAGCGAGTAGGTCACGGGGCCCGCGACGCGGACGACCGAGCGCAGCTCGATCACGTTCTCGCCCGGGGTGAGCGAGACGTCGCGGACGCCGTCGAGGCCGTTGAGGGTCTCACCCTGATAGAGCCGGACGCGGGCGTCGGTCTCGACGGTCGAGAAGACGTGCGCGCGGATCGGGAAGGGCTCGCCCACCTTCAGGCGCTCGGGGATCGCGAGGTCCGTGACCGCCACCTCGTTCGGCGCGCCCTCGGTGTAGGGGTGCGCGTAGAGGCGCACGCCGAGCTCGGAGGCCCGGCTCGCCTCGGCCAGGACGTCGCCCTCGGTCTGCCCGCCGTCGCTCAGGACGATGGCGCGCCGCAGGTGTCCGGGCGGGAAGAGCCCGTAGGCGAGCTGCAGGGCGGCTTGCAGGTTGGACCCCGCCTCCTCGCCCTCGTGCCGCGCGAGCTCGGGGACCGTGTCGTCGACGAGGGGCACGACGCGCGCGCCGCGGCCGAAGGTGACCAGGCGGACGTCGTTCTCGCCCCGGGCGTCGACGGCCTCCTGGACCTGCTCGCGCGCGCGAACGAGGCTGGCCCGCGTGACCGACTCGCTCACGTCGACGAGGAAGACGGTGCTCACCAGCGTCGCGTCGGTGGTGCGGGCGGGGCGCGCGAGCGCGAGCGCGAGGGCGCCGATCACGAGCCCGCGCACGAGCACGCCGGTCCAGCGCTGCAGCCGCGGCAGGTCGGCGAGTGACAGGCCGAGACCCCAGGCGAGGATCGGCGTGACGCCGACCAGCGCGAGCCAGCGCGGCGCGAGCAGCTCGTAGCGCTCGCCTCCGAAGGGGACGCTCAGCGCGTCTGCGCCGACCGCCGAGTAGATCCACGCGGCGACGGCCGCGCCGACCGCGAGGGCCACGCCGAGCGAGACGAAGACGCGGGTCCGGCGCGTCATCAGACCGTCATCCTCCGGTGGTAGGTGAACCACTCCACCAGCAGCGCGCCGAGCACGGCGAGCACGAGCATCGTCCAGATCTCCGTGCGCACGCCCGCGCGCCCGATGGTCGGCGGCGCGGCCTCCGTCCCGCCGATCGACAGCGTCTCCGCCGGCTCCACGATGGCCTCGTCGCTCGGGCCGAGGTTCGCCGCGAAGACCTCCTCTTGCTCGCCTGCGCGCAGCGTGTAGAAGCCGGCGCGCGTCCCCGTGCAGACCGCGCGCCCGTCGACGATCGGCACCGTGCGCTCATCGCCTTGCGGTGTGATCAGGGTCGCGCTCTCGGCGCCCGCGGGCGCGGGCACGTGCCAGGTGTCGCCGGTCTCATAGCTGCTCAGGTAGCCCGCGTCCTCCTGCACGAAGTGGTCGATGCTGTTGAGCAGCAGGAGCGGCCACGCGACGCGCAGGGGCAGGTCGCTGCGCCGGAGATCGAAGAGCACGCCGACCACGCGGTGATCGTTGCGCGTGCCCGTGACGATCAGCGGGACCCGCTCGTCGCCCGCCACCGCGCGGTCGCCGGGCTGCAGCTCCACCTCGAGCCCCTCGGCCACGTTCACGTCGCGGAGCGCGGTGAACTGCACGAGCGGGTGATCGTGCTCGATGCGGTCGAAGTAGGGGCGCTCGACGGTGCCGGTGATCTCGAACGGGCCCTGCACGCCCTCCTCGGGCACCGGGTAGAGGTAGACGGCGTGCGTGTCGGGCGGGGAGGGCGGCACCCAGCCGTCGAAGATGGTCACGTCGAAGCGCCCCTCGGCCGGGTAGTCCGCCGGCGCGACCTCCACCACGTCCAGGTACTCGTCGAGCAGGAGCGCGGCCGAGAGGTAGAGGTTGCCCGGCGTGACGGCCTGCACGCGCGCGCGGCGTCGCTCGGGGAGCCGCGCGTAGGCGCGATCGTCGGCGGGCTGCACGTCGCGGCTGCGATCGGCCAGCGTCAACCTCGCCTCCAGCGTGCGGTCGGCGCCGGACACGTTCTCGAAGAAGCGGCGCAGCCGCTCCCCGCCCGCGACCACGAGGCGCTGCACGTCGATCGGCTCGCCGTCGCCCAGCAGCGACAGCTCCACGCCCTGGTCCTCCTCGCCCGGGTTCCAGAGCTCGACGAGGACCTGCGAGCGGCTCTTGTCGAGCGGGTACCGCCGCACGCTGAAGGCGGTGATGGCGACGTTGGGGCCGCCCTCGCCGATCTTCGTCCAGGCCAGCTCCACGCCCGCCTCGGCCGCGCGCTGGGCCGCCTCTCCACCGTCCCCCAGCCGCCCGTCCGAGACGATCACGAGGCGCGGCCGCGGCTGATCGCGGAGCACGTCGAGCGCGAAGCGCAGCCCGAGCGAGAGGCTCGCGGCGACGTCGGTGGGCGCCAGCCGATCGAGCCCTTCGCTCAGGAGCAGCGGGTCGCCCGTGAGCGGGGTGAGCGGCACCGTGCTCGCGTCCATCTGCGCGATGATCATGCGGTCGTCGGGCCCGAGCCCCTCGATGAGCCGCTCGACCTCGGCGCGCCCCGCCTCGAGGCGGCTCGGCGAGACGTCCGTCGCGCGCATCGAGGCGCTCGCGTCGATCAACACGACCGTCGTCTGCCCCTCGTCGCTCGCGCCGGCGTAGCGCGGGTCGCCCATCGCGAAGGCGAGCGCGGCGACCACCGCGAGCGCGAGGAGCCACGAGAGGATGCGCTTGAGGAAGCTGAACAGCCGCGTGGTCTGCTTCTCGGCCAGCACCTCCTGCCAGAGGTGCACGAACGGCACCTCGACCTGCCGCCGCCGGAGCTTGAGCAGATAGAGCGCCGTCACCGCGGCCGCGAAGCCGCCGAGCACGGTGAGCACCTGGGTGAGGGAGAGGCCGACCAGCTCCATCGCTCAGCCCACCAGCCCCCCGCGGCGCAGGATGTCGAGCACCGCCTCGTCGAAGGGCACCGACGTCTCGAGCGGGTAGTAGGGCACCTGCTTCTGGGTGCAGAAGTCGGCGATGCGCTTGCGGTACTTCGCGTGGGCCTGCGCGTAGCGCTCGAGGACGCGCGGCGTGATCGTGACCTCGCGCACCTCGCCGGTCTCGTTGTCCACGAGGCGCACGTCGCCGTGGAGCGGAGGCCGAACCTCGCCCGGGTCGAAGACCTGGATCACGTAGGGCTCGAACTTGTGGAAGCGCAGCGTGTTGATGCCGCCCTCGAATCCCTCGGGGTCGTAGAGATCGCTGATGAGGATGGCGACGCCGCGGCGCTTGTTCTGCGCGACGAAGGTCTTCATCGCGTCGGCGGTGCCCGTGCGGCCGTCGGGCTCGATGGGGCGCAGGAACTCGAAGAGCTTGAAGATGCGGTTCTTGCCGCGCGTGGGGGCGAGCCGGCCCGAGATGCTGCTGTCGAACGTGACCACGCTGACGCGGTCGAGGTTGGCGAGCGCGATGTAGCCGAGCGCGGCGGCGAGGCGCTTGGCGTAGTCGAGCTTGGACGGGGCGCCGACGGCCATCGAGCGCGAGACGTCGAGCAGCACGTAGACCGAGAGGTCCTCCTCCTCCTCGTAGAGCCGCAAGAGCAGCCGCCCGGTGCGCGCGTAGAGGTTCCAGTCCAGGTGGCGGAAGTCGTCGCCCGCGGTGTACTGGCGGTGATCGGCGAACTCGATGCCGCTGCCCGTCTTCTTGGAGCGCCGCTCCGCGCGCGTGCGCCCCGCCACCAGCCGCCGCGAGACGATGGCGAGCACCTCCAGGCGCCGCTGGAACTCCTCGTCGAAGAGGTCTCCGGACGACGACGCCTTCCTCGCCGAGGGCTCGCCCCGGCGACGGAGCCAGTCGAGCATCAGGCCGAGGTTTCCTTGGTCGTCTCGAGGATGCGATCGAGGATCGCGTCCGTGCGCACGCCCTCGGCCTCGCCCTCGAAGTTGAGGATCATGCGGTGGCGCAGCGCGGGCTTGGCCACCGCGCGCACGTCGTCGGCGCCGACCGCGAAGCGGCCGTCCATGAGCGCCTGGATCTTGGCCGCCAGCAGGCACGCCTGCGCGCCGCGAGGAGAGGCGCCGAATCGCACGAAACGTTGCACCATCTCCGGCGCGCCCTCGCGGTCCGGGTGCGTGCCCTCGAGGATGCGGATGGCGTAGTCCTGCACGTGACGAGCGACGGGCACGTCGCGGGCGAGCGCGCGCATCTCGAGGATGCGAGGGCCGTCGATCACCGTCTCGAGCGTGGGCTTGTTGCCCCCCGTCGTCCGGTCGAGGATCGCGTGCAGCTCCTCGCGGCTCGGGAACTCGACCTGGAGCTTGAAGAGGAACCGGTCGAGCTGCGCCTCGGGGAGCGGGTAGGTGCCCTCCATCTCGAGCGGGTTCTGCGTCGCGAGCACGAAGTAGGGCTGCTCGAGGTGGTGGGTGGTCTTGCCGATCGTGACGGAGTGCTCCTGCATCACCTCGAGGAGCGCCGACTGCGTCTTCGGCGTCGCGCGGTTCACCTCGTCGGCGAGCACGATGTTCGCGAACACGGGGCCGGGGCGGAACTGGAACTCTTTGTGACCCGCCTCGTCCTCCGCGATGATCGTCGTCCCGAGGATGTCGGACGGCATCAGGTCGGGCGTGAACTGCACCCGGTGGAAGTCCAGGTGCAGCGCCTCCGAGACCGAGCGCACGAGCATCGTCTTGCCGAGCCCGGGCACGCCCTCGAGGAGCGCGTGGCCGCCGGCGATGAGGCAGATGAGGACCCCGTCGAGGATCTCCTCCTGCCCCACGATCATCTTCCCGACCTCCGCGCGCACGCGATCGAGATCGGAACGGAACTCACGGACCCGCGCCTCGGGCTTGTTGTCGTCGTCGCTCATCGCGCTCCGGCGGCCTCCGCGACCTCGTCAGTCGCGCGGCCGGATCAGTTGGAAGTAGCGGCGCACGTAGAAGCGGTAGCCGGGCGGGACCTCGTCCCGCTCGAGCACCTCCTCGGCGTGCCCCGAGTAGTCGGTGTAGACGTCGCGGTAGCCGCGGCTCGCGAAGCCGCGCTGGGCGGAGCCCATGATGACCTGGCTGCGGCTGGGCCCCTCGCCGTGCTCGCCCTCGACGCGCACGGTCTGATGGCTGCCGCGCATGCGGGTGGGATCGTCGGCGAGGGTGGGGTCGTGACCGACGCCGGCGCCGTCGCCCGTCCGGGCCTGACCGCTCCCCTGACCCTGGCCTTGCTGCGACTGACCCATGCCGGGGATCTCGAGCATGGCGGTCGGCTCACCGCTGCCGCCGATCTGGAGGACGCGCTCCTGGTTCTCACCCTGGCCGTTCTGACCTTGGCCGTCCTGTCCCTGACCGCTGCCTTGCTGGCCCTGTTGTCCTTGCTGGCCTTGCTGACCCTCTTGGCCCTGCTGCTGGCCCTGCTGTCCGGGACCCACGATCCGCATCCCCTCGCCCTGGCCGTTCGCGCGCAAGACGAATCGATCCATGCGGCCCTGTCCCTGGCCGCCGCGCTGCTGCTGTTGCTGCTGGCCCTGGCCGTTCTGCGCCTGCTGCTCGCGGGCTCGGCGAATCATCTCGCGGAGCTGGGCGAGCTGCTGCTGCATGCGCCGCATCTCCTCGTCGGACATCTGCTCGCGCGCCATGCGGTTGAGCTGCTCGGCGGCGCGCTCCAGATCCTCGGCGCTCTGTTGCTGCTGCTCGCGCTGGTTCAGCGACTCTGCGCTCTGCGACAGCTCGCGCTGCAGCCGATCGAGCTGCCGGCGCCGCTCCATCGCCTCCTGGTGCTCGCGCCGAAGGCGGTCCAGCTCGCGCTGCCGACGCTGCAGCAGCCGCCGCTCCTGGGGGGTCTGCTCTTGCTGCTCGCGCTGCCGCTGGAGCAGGCGCCGCATCTCCTCTTCCTGCTGCGCGAGCTGCTCGGAGCGGTCCTCCGGGCGGTTGTCGGCCGCGCGCTGGAGCGCTCTCCGGAGCCGCTCGATCTCGGCGCGGCTCAGCTCCTCGTTCCGCAGGCGCTCCGCGAGGCGGCGCATCTCCGCCTCGGCCCGCTCCGCGTCCCCGTCCCGCAGCGCCTGGCTCAGCTCCTCCGCCACCGGCGCGCGCCGCATGTCGTCGCCCAGCTGCTCGAGCGACTCCCGCATCAGCTCCGCGTCCGCGGGGCGCGTCTGGTCGAGTCGCTCCTCGAGCTCGGTGATCCGACGCAGCGCCTCCGCGCGGTCCAGCCGCTCGTCGGCGAGGTCTTCGACCAGCCGGTTGAACTCCCGCGCCGCGTCGCGGACCTCCTCGGGGGTGTCGGGGGAGTCGAGCAGGTCGCGCAGCTCGGACTCGTACGCGTCCAGCTCGTCCGCGTGGAGCTGCACCGGGTCGATGCCGCTCAGGACGAGGCGCTCCTCCACCACGCGCGGCACCTCCACCAGCGCGAGGAGCGCGACGCCCGCGCCGAGCCCGAGGGTGGCGAGCAGGTCGCGCGGCAACCGGAGGGGCATCGCGCGGCGCGCCGAGAGCCCCTTCGCGTGGGCCTTCGCGTCCTCGATCGCCGCGTCCATGAACGGCGTGCGCGTCGACTCCGCGGAGAAGGCCACCGCGTTCGACACGCGATCGTGCAGCCCGTGCGCGCGGTCGAGGAGCTTCGCCGGGAGCAGACGACCGACGGGTCGGAGCGCGCCGATGAGCAGCCCCAGCACGGGCAGCGCCGCCGCCCCCCAGAGCCACGGCGTCGCGCTCGCCTCCGCCAGCGCCTCCGTCTTGAGGAGCGCCACCACCAGCCCCGCGAGGCCGAGTCCCGCCAGCGACAGCTGCGCCCCCACGTCGAGCGCGCGCTGCAGACGGATCCGTAGCGCCGTCGCGTGCAGAGGGCGTCTCAGATCGTCGGGTAGCGTCATGCAGAGTCCCCGCGCACAGACGTTCGGCGGGGCAAAATGGTTCCCGAAGAGTCGGGAGCCGGGGTCAGTGTACCGCCGTGCGTGGCACCGTCGAGAACGGAGAAGGAGTCAGAACGGAGAGGCGGGGGCGCCGTCGACTCGACGCAGGTCCAGGCCGTCCACGACGTCACCCTCGTCGAAGGGCGGCGCGCTCTCCGGGAGGATGAGGAGGGCGTCGAGCGCGACGAGCGAGGTCAGGTCGGCGGAGCCCTGGGTGCGGTGCGGGTGCGCGCGGCCGTCGGCGTCGATCCGGGCGCGGGCCAGCTCGGTGCGGCCTCTCGGGGCGCGGGCCGGGGCGGCGAGCTCGAAGCGCGCGCGCGGGCGGAAGGGGCGCGGGTCGCCTTGCATGGCGCGCAGCGCGGGCCGCACGAAGAGCTCGAAGGTGACGACCGCGCTGACCGGGTTGCCGGGGAGGCCGAGCACGAGGGTCTGCTCGAGCACGCCGAAGCGCACCGGCTTGCCCGGCTTCACGCGGATCTTCCAGAAGACGTCTTCGACCCCCGCCGCGCGGAAGGCCTCGTGCACGAAGTCGTACTCGCCGACGCTCACGCCGCCGGTCGAGAGCAGCACGTCGGCGCGGCGCGCCACCTCCCGCACTCGAGCCGTCAGCGCCTCGGCGTCGTCCGCCCCGAGCGGGAGCAGCTCGGGCACGCCCCCGGCCTCGCGCACCGCGGCCGCGAGCGCGTGCGCGTTGCTGTCCACGAGGCTTCCGGGTCTCGGAGGCTCGCCGAGCTCCCGTAGCTCGTCGCCGGTGGAGAGGATGGCGACGCGCGGACGCCGGGCGACGGGCACGACGGCGAAGCCCTGGCTCGCGAGCACGCCGATCTCGCCGACCCCGATCCGCGCGCCGGGCTCGAGCAGGACCGAGTCGCAGGCCATCACCTCCGCGCGACGTCGGACGTGCCGACCGACCTCGCTCGCCGCCTTCACGACGACGGTGTCTCCTTCGCGATCCGTATCTTCCTGGATCACGATCGCGTCGGCGCCTTCGGGCATGGGCGCGCCCGTGAAGATGCGCATCGCCGCGCCGGGCACGAGCGCGCCGGCCGGGGGGCCGCCCGCGCGCGACTCGCCCTCGACGGGGAGCGTGACCGGCACGGCGGCGACGTCGGCCGCGCGCACCGCGTACCCGTCCATCGCGCTGTTGTCGAAGCCGGGCACGTCCTCGCGCGCCCGGAGCGCTGAAGCCAGCACGCGCCCCACGGCGTCCTGGAGGGCCACGCGCTCGATCCCCGTGGGGCGCACGCGCCCCTGGATCGCCTCGATCGCTTCGCGGATGGAGATCATCAGAAATCGCGCCGGATGCGCAGCACGTCGGCGAGGTCGTGCGTCTCCGCGACGGCGCCGAAGCGCGGGTCGAGCAGGAGGTCGTCCTCGCGGAGGAGGCCGTCCTTGTACGCCTGCGCCATCGCGGCCCAGGTCGCCTCCACCTCGCCCACCTCGAGCTCGGCTTCCTGCGGCGGATCCGGCTCGGGCGCGTCGGCGCCTCCGACGACCGCGTCTCGGATGGCCTCGGCGGCGGCTCGGTCGTCGTCGTCGAGCGCCTGCGCGACGAGCTGCTCGAACAGACGCAGCCACGGCTCCTGGGCCTCGCCGGGGGGCGGCGCGACCTTGGCGAGCGCGTACGCCACGCGCGAGGGCGTGGTCTCGCGGAGATCCCACATCGACTGCGGGGCGCGCTTGGCGAGGCGCGCGCCCGCCTCGAGCGCGTCGGCGGGGTAGCGCAGCAGGGCGGCGAGCTTCAGCGCCTCCCAGTCGGTCCATGGCACCGCGGGCACGCAGCGGCCGGCGCGCAGGTAGCTCTCGAGGGACAGCTCCGGCTCGCCGCAGCGGCGCAGCGCGTGGGCGACCGTCACGTGCGCGATGGAGACGTCGGTCTCGATCTCCGCGTGTCGCTTGCCCTGCTGGAGGTACTTCTCGATCGTGAACGGCGCCGTGTAGTCGTCGGCCGTCCACTCCGCGACGCAGAGCCGGCACCAGCCGTCGAAGGTGCGGTGGATGAGGCGCCGCTCGCCTGTCTCGAGGTCGTAGTCGACGATGGGCCAGGTGTCGCTCACGGGCGCGGCGCTGCGATCGAACGCCAGGTAGCTGCCGGCCTCGGTGCGGTGAAACGGCAACAGCAGCTCCGGGTCGAGGAAGCTGACCTCCTCGTCCTCGGCGAGCGCTTTCAGGGCCGCCTCGATGGTGTCGCCCGGGCCCGGCGTGGCCGACAGCAGCGTGCCGTTGGGCAGACTGCCTCCGTCGAAGACGCCGAGGACCAGCTTGAGGTCGGCGGGCAGCGGCGTGCCGAGCTGATGCTCGAGGGCCGTGACCTCTTTGGCCAACGCGGGGCGGTGGACTTTGACGGTGTCGGAGCCGTCGTGCTTCTCGACCCACTGGATGAGCTCGCGAACGCCGCGGTGCATGGCTCGCGACTGTACAATGTTTTGGCTTTCTCCGGGTTTCTGGCGAGACGCGAGGCCTCGGGATAGCTTCGCCGTCATGCTCCGAGCTCTCTCTGCTGCGGCCGTGCTCGGCGCGCTGGCGTCCGCCGGCGCGACCGCGCACGCGCAGGACCGAGCCGACGCGGGCGCGGCCGACCAGGGCCTCGAGGGGCTGGTCGACGGGGACGAGTCGCCCGAGTTGCGCGCGCTGCGTCTCGCGGAGCAGGAGATCTTCGGCGGCCAGCCGCTCGCGCCCGTGCCCGACGCGGCCGGGGCGGTGCGCGTCTCCGACGGGCCGGCCGCGGTCACGAGCGACACCCCGCGCCGCGCCGCGGAGACGCCGCAGTCGAGCCGAGACCTCAGCTGGCTCCGAGGGCTGACCCTGCCCGACATCCCGGTGCGCTGGGACGAGCGCGTCATCCGGTACCTCGAGTACTTCCGCAACGACCCGCGCGGACGCGACTTCATCCGCGGCTGGCTGCGCCGGGTCGATCGCTACGGCCCGATGATCCGACGGGTGCTGCGCGAGCAGGGCCTGCCGCAGGATCTGATCTTCGTCGCGATGGTGGAGAGCGGCTTCGACCCGACCGCGCGCTCGCACGCCGGGGCCGCGGGCATGTGGCAGTTCGTGCCGGGCACGGGCGAGGAGCTCGGCCTCGAGATCGATCACTGGGTGGACCTGCGGCTCGACCCCGAGCGCTCGACGGTCGCGGCCGGGCGCTACCTGACCATGCTGCACGACCGCTTCGGCACCTGGGAGCTCGCGTTCGCCGCCTACAACATGGGCTACGGCGCGCTGCTGCGGTCGATCCGCAAGTACAACAGCAACGACTACTGGGAGCTCGCGCACCTCGAGTCGGGGCTGCCGTTCGAGACCAACCTCTACGTCTCCAAGATCCTCGCGTGCGCGATCGTCGCCCACAACCGGGCGCGCTTCGGCCTCGGCGAGCTGGAGCTCGAGGCGCCGATCCGCTGGGAGACGGTGCAGGTGCCGGGCGGGGTGTCGCTCGGGGTGGTCGCGCGCGCGGCGGGCTCGGACGCCCAGACCCTGCGCGCGCTCAACCCGGCGCTCCGGCGCGGCCGCACGCCTCCGGGGAGCGAGCGCTTCGCGGTGCGGATCCCCGCCGGGAGCGGAGAGCGCTTCGCGCGGCGCTGGGCGCGCGTGCGGCCGAGCCACCCGGTCGAGCGCACGCGCGTGCTGCGCTTCGGGGAGAGCCTCGCAGATCTCGCCCGCGATCACGGGACGACCGAGGACACGATCCGGGAGCTGAACGGCGTCGAGGACGACGAGCGCGTCGGCGCGGGCACGGCGCTGCTGGTCCCGGAGGGCCGTCGCCGCGGCCGCGAGGCGCCGAGCGAGCCGCCCGTCATCGCGGTGCCGGACGGGCCGCGCGCGATCGAAGGGCGCGTCCGCGTGTTCTACCGCGTCACGCGCGGCGACGACCTCGCCGAGATCGCGCGCTTCTTCCGCGTGCGCCCCGACGCCGTGCGGCAGTGGAACGCGATCGACCCCGACGCGTCGCTGCAGAGCGGGATGTTCCTCCAGCTCTTCGTGCCGCGCGAGGTCGACCTGTCCCGGGCGGTGGTGATCACCCCGGACGAGGCCCGCGTGCTCGTGATCGGGAGCGAGGAGTTCTTCGCCCACCACGAGGATCAGAACGGCCGGCTCCGCTTCCGCTACCGGGTGCAGCCGGGGGACACGCTCAGCCACATCGGGCAGCGCTTCGGCATCCGCGTGGCGTCGCTCGCGCGCATCAACCAGATCGCGCAGAGCAGCACGCTCCACCCGGGCGACGAGCTGATCGTGTACGCGGAGCCCGGTCGCGTGCCGCGCGAGTACCGTGAGGACGCCCTCCGCGGGGACGCCCTCGAGCCCGGCGGAGAGGCGACGGTGGAGCGCACGGGGCCGGAGCTCGGCGCGCCGGCTCCCGACACGGCGCCCGTGCCGCCCGACGATCCGAGCGAGCTGACGCGCTGATCATGAACCCGCTCCCGTCGCCTGACGGGCGGCGCGAGCCCATGCAGCGGCCGATGCCTCCTCGAAAGTGCCCCAGCATTTCCTCGTCGTCCTCAGCCACTGCCTGGACCCGCGGCGCTCCGTCATGCTCGGTCCGGGGTTCATGGTCAGCGCTCTCGTCGCACCCTGAGGGGGCGTCAGTCGCGCGCGTACGGCACGGTGAGCACGAGGGCGGTGATGTTGTCCGCGCTGCCCGCCATGTACGAGGCGTCCACGACGGCGTCGGCCGGATCCTCGTTCGAGGTCAGCGCCCAGGCGATCGCTTCGTCGTCGAGCGCGTCGGTCACGCCGTCGGAGCAGAGCAGGAACCGGTCGCCAGGCATGAGCTCCTCCACCCGCAGGTCGGGGCGCGCGTCGGGGCCCTGGCCGAGGGCCTGCGTGATGATGTTGGAGAAGGGCATGCCGCGCTGCGAGGCGCCGGTCAGGCCGGCGGCCTCCATCTCGGCCACCAGCGAGTGATCACGGGTGAGGCGCTCGACCTCCCCGTCGCGGAGCCGATAGACGCGGCTGTCGCCGACGTGGGCGATGAGCGCCCGGGTGCCCTGCACGACGACGCAGGCGAGGGTGGTGCCCATCTTGGAGAGGCGCCCGGTGGCGCGGCGCGTGACTTCGCGGTCGGCGATGCGCACGGCGAGCCCCATGCGCTCGAGCGCGACGTCCTCCGACTCGTCGAGGCCGAGGCCGCCCTGCCCGAGGAGCTCGAAGTAGGCCTGCAGGCTGGCGAGCGCGAGCCGGCTGGCGACCTCTCCGCCCTCGTAGCCGCCCATCCCGTCCGCGACGGCGTAGAGGCCGTGCTCCGACAGGGCGAGGAGGCCGTCTTCGTTGTTGTCCCGCCGCCCCGTGTCGGTGCGACCGTGATGCTCGATGCGCATGTCTCCCGCATCGTCTGCGATCCGCGTGCCACATTCCGGGGCCTGCGAAGCGGAGGGTGCGAGAGTCGTCGCGAAGTCTCCGTTTGCGTCGCAAACCTTCGAGATCATGACGAAGATCCCCTCGATCTCGCCTGGTGTCGAGGGGGCAGGCGAGGTTTCAGGAGTGCAAACCCGACCTTTCACCTCCGGCGGGGCAAGGAGCCACCCCGCGGCAGCCGGTCGCGAGCCACTCTGTCTCGTGAGCCACCCTGTCTCGTTCGTCCGGGAGCGCTCAGCAGGCGACGCGGTTGCGGCCGCCGCGCTTCGCTTCGTAGAGCTTCTCGTCGGCGGCCTTGATGAGGCCGAGCACGTCCATCTCGCCCGTCAGCTCCGCGCAGCCGAGGCTGACGGTCACGGGGATGGTCTCACCCTCGAACACGAACGCGCGCTCCTCGATCCGGCGGCGGAGGTCCTCGGCGATCGAGGCGCCGCCCGCGAGCGAGGTCTCGGGCAACGCGGCCGCGAACTCCTCGCCGCCGTAGCGACCGAGCACGTCGTCCGGGCGCAGGCGGCTCTTCACCAGGCTCGCCAGCTCCTTGAGCACGTAGTCACCGGCCAGGTGGCCGTAGTTGTCGTTGATGTGCTTGAAGTGGTCGATGTCGAACATGACCACCGAGAGCGGGCGCTGGTGGCGGCGGGCGCGCGGGATCTCGCGCTCGAGCGTCTCCATCAGATACCGCTTGTTGTGGATCTGCGTGAGCCCGTCGACGATCGTCATGTTGTAGATCGTCTCGTGGTACTGGGCCTCGAGGTCCGTACCGGAGAGGAACTTCACGATCGTGTCGCCGATCTTGACCTGGTCGGCCCGGCGCAGGGGGTATTCGGTCACCTGCTCGTCGTTGACGTAGGTGCCGTTCGTCGAGTCGAGGTCGACGACGTACCAGGCGGAGTTGCGCTTCTCGACCCGGCAGTGACGGCGCGACACGCTGTCGTTGTCGAGCACGAGGCGGTTCTCCTGGCCGCGCCCGACCGTCAGGGGCTCGTCTCCGAGCACGTAGCGCTTGCCGAACTGCCGCTGGTCGTTCGAGTAGATGACGACCAGGCAATCCTGTCCGCTCCTCTGGGGCCGAAGCTCTTCCAGAGGGGTTACGCGCGTTTTGATGTCGGAGTCTTGCACGTGGGCTGTACCCCGGTCGCACCTAGAGGCTAGAAAGTGACGCCCGATCCGTCAACGCTCAGTTGACCCGCAAACGCGCGAAATTACGAGTGGCTAGACGAAGTTTTCCGAAATCCGGCGTGATCTCGCACCTTTGAGCCGTGTCGGGTTGTGCAGGTCTCGTGCACCCCTCCGTGTTACGGTCCGCGATCGTGACGGGACGCGTGTTCCTGGCGGTCGCGGGCAACATCGGCTCGGGCAAGACCACTCTCACCCGACGGCTCGTCGAGCGGCTCGAGATGAGCGGCTTGTACGAGGACACCGCGGACAACCCCTACCTCGCCGACTTCTACGGCGACATGCGGCGCTGGGCGATGGCGCTGCAGCTGCGCTTCCTGGGCGTGCGCGTGGCGCAGACGCGCGACCACGTCGAGCGCGGGGTCAGCACGATCCAGGATCGCACCTGCTACGAGGACGCCGAGATCTTCGCGAAGAACCTGCACCAGCGCGGGGACATGGACGCGCGCGACTGGGAGACCTACGCCCTGATCGCGGAGCAGCTCCTGGGGGGCCTCGACGCGCCGGATCTGCTCGTCTACCTGCGTCGGTCGCCGGAGAGCTGTCGCCGGCTGATCGCGCGGCGTGGGCGGGACTACGAGGCGACGATCCCGGCCGACTATCTGGCCGATCTGGGCGCGCGCTACGACGCGTGGTTCGAGGCGTACGCCCGGGGCCCCAAGCTCCTCGTGCGCGCCGAGGAGCACGACTTCCTCAACAGCGAGGCGGATCTCGAGACGCTGGTCGGGCGGATCGTGGAGGCGCTGCCCCAGCGGCCGCTACCCTTCGGCTGAACGATGCGCGCGCTCTCCTTCGCAACGATCTGCCTCTCGCTCCTCCTGGCCTGTGGTGGGCCCCCGCGTGGGGCGGAGCAGAGCGGTCCGGGGGCCCGGTACGCGGGCCGGGTCACCTACGACGCGCGCCACCCGACCCCGCGCGGCGCCTCCGAGGCGATCGAGGTGCGCCCGGCGCGTCACGTCGACGTGGCCATCCTGGATCGATCCGGCGCGACGCTCGCGGAGGGGCGGACCGACGAGGACGGCCGGTTCGAGCTCGGGGCGCCGCCGAGCGCCCACACGCTGCGGGTCTTCGCGCGGGTGAGGGTGCGGGGACACGACGCGGCCATCGCGCGGGACCCGAACGGAGGGGAGACCCACGCGCTCGACACCGCCCTCGACGCGGCCCCCACACAGGACGGCCAGCTGGCGATCCACGCGCGGGACCGAGACGGGGAGGCGGGCGCGTTCCACGTCGTCGACACGCTGGTGCGCGGCCTCGACGCGGTGAAGCGGTGGACCGACGTCACCCTCCCTCCGGTCTACGCCTACTGGGTCCGCGGCGGCACGCGGGAGTGGAGCTTCTACCGGGGCGAGCGCCCCGCGGGGTCCGGGCGCTACGCGCTGGAGCTGCTGGGCGGCGACCCGGGGCAGGCGTCGATCTCGGACACCGACGAGCACGACGAGGCGATCATCCTGCACGAGCTGGGGCACTTCGTGATGGACCGCCTCACCAGCGACTCGTCCACGGGGGGCACGCACCCGCGCGGGTTCCGGATCGATCCCGGGCTCGCCTGGGAGGAGGGCCGGGCGACCTGGTTCGCGCTCGCCGTCCTGGGGGCGCCGCTCTATCAGGACACCATCGGCGTCGAGCCGTGGGGCCGGCTGCGCGTCGACGAGGAGATGGAGTCGGACGAGGACCCGGTGGCCGGCTACGGCTCGGAGATGAGCGTGGCGAAGATCCTCTGGGATCTCTCGGACGGCGAGGGCGCCTGGCCGGACGCGCTGCCCGACACGGACCAGGACGGCATCGCGCTCGGTCCCGCCGCGATCCTCCGCGCGATGATGGCCCACGCGCGAGAGCCGGGGGTCTTCCCGTCGCTGCCGAGCTTCCTGCGCCACCTCGTGCGCGACGCGGGCCTCGTCGAGCGAGAGGCGCTGGCCGCCATGCTGTCCCGCACGAACGAGCCGGTGGACGAGCTGCTCCCGGACGGCCCGCTGCCGTGGCCGCGGCCGATCGCGCTCGGCGCGCCCGTCGAGGACACCATCGACGGCCTCTCGCAGCCGGCGCCGTCGGGCGGGCGCAACATCGGCCTGACCGGCTTCGACGCCGTCCACAGCTACCTCGTGACGGTCGAGGAGCCGGGCATGATCGTCGCGCGCCTCACCATCGAGGGCAGCGGCGGACCGAGCGACCGCACCGACGTCGACATGCAGCTGCTGGATCGCGACGCCGAGAGCCTGGCCGAGTCCAGCCAGACCCAGCCCCGCGAGTCGCTGGCGCACCTGGTCCAGCCGGGGACCTACGTGCTCCGGGTCCGGGACGGGGGCGGGCGCGGCAACCGGGCGCGCTATCGCCTGGAGGTCCTCTTCGAGACGCTGGGCGGGCCGCCGATTCGTCCCTGATCCCGTTCAGCGCCGCTCGCGGCGGTGCACCAGGCGCGGCGCGCCGCTCGGATCGGGCTGCGGGGCGCGGGGATCGTGGTCGACGATGAAGCCGAGGTTGGCGTAGTTGATCCACACGTGCGCGACGATGGGGCCGAGCAGCGAGCCGGTCGCGGCGTGCAGCCCCCCGAGCACGAAGCCCATGACGAGCGCCCAGAGCGTCCACGGCCACAGATCCTTGCGAGGCGCCACGTGCACCACGCCGAAGAGGATCGCCGTCAGCACGTAGCCGAGGCTGGGCTGCAGGGCGCCGCGGAAGAAGACCTCCTCGCCGATCCCGCTCGCCAGGGCGACCCCCAGGACCGTCCGTCGGTCGAGCGCGCCGAGCACCTCCCGGAAGGACACGTGGAGGCGGCGCGCCCAGCGGAAGCGCCGCACCCACAGCCGGGTCAGGCCGAGCGTGATCCCCGCGACCAGCGCGCCGCCCGCGAGCGAGGCCAGATGTCGCCACGGGGCATCGAGCGCGATCCAGGGCTCCGGGTAGAGGAGGACCTGCGGGCGGCCGCGGAACGCCGCCCACCCGACGCCGATCACGGTCAGGGTGGCGTAGACCGCGACCGTGCTGAGAAGGATACGTCGTCGACTCACGGGGATTTGATGTTACAAACGCGCCAAGGTCGCCCTCAACGGCCGTCCCTCCAACGGCACCGTACCCCGGCTTCGTGCCAGGGGAGCCCACGACCGGTCGCCGTCGAAACCCGCCGATGGAATACCACAGCCAGGAAGACGCGCCGCGGGTCCTCGTCGTGGACGACGAGAAGGTGATCCGCGAGATCCTCGCCGACTTTCTCTCCATGGAGGGGTTCTTCGTCCGGACCGCGGAGGACGGGAGCGCGGCCCTGGTGGAGCTGTCGCGCCACCACTACGACCTCGTCCTCAGCGACCTGAAGATGCCCAACATGGGCGGGCTCGAGCTGCTCGCGGCGATCAGCAAGCACGCGCCCAACGTGGTGACCGTGATCATGACCGGCTTCGGCACGGTCGAGACCGCGATCGACGCCATGAAGCGCGGCGCGTACGACTACATCCTCAAGCCCTTCAAGGTGGAGGAGGTCGTACACACCATCCGCCGCGGGCTCGAGAAGCGGAAGCTCCAGGCGGAGAACCTCCGCCTCAAGGAGGCGCTCTCGCTCTACAAGGTGAGCGAGGCCATCGCGGCGAGCCTCTCGCTCGACGAGGTGATGCGCACCGTGACCGACTCCGCCATCCACGAGGTGGACGCGGACCAGGTCATGGTGCTCCTGGCGGACGGGGAGGGCGGCTTCTACGAGCGCGCCTGCGAGCTCCACCCGGACTTCCGCCCCCGCACCGGCGTGGGGCAGCTCGACGTCATCGCCCTGGGCGAGTACTTCGTGCAGGACCGCCCCCTGCGGGTGCACGGCACGGAGACCAAGAAGTACCTCGCGGACGTGCCGGACGACCTGACCCCGCACTCGCTGATCGCCACGCCGCTGAGCATGCGCCAGCGCACCCTCGGCTATCTCGCGGTGGTCAGCTACACGCGCGGCAAGAAGTTCGACGAGGGGCAGCGCAAGATGCTCCGCATGGTCGGCAACCGCGCCGCGGCGGCGATCGAGAACGCGCGCCTCTACGAGGACCTCAAGGCGACGTTCCAGCAGACGATCAAGGGGCTCGCGAGCGCCATCGACAAGATGGACCGCTACACGGCGGGCCACAGCGAGCGCGTCGCGGCCTACGCGCAGATCCTCGCCATCAAGCTCGGGCTCGGCGAGGAGGAGGTCGAGATCGTGCGCCAGGCGGCGCTGATGCACGACATCGGCAAGATCGGCTGCGTGATGAACCTGAACAAGCCGGGGAAGCTCAGCCAGGAAGAGTACGAGATCTTCAAGAAGCACCCCGGCTACGGCAAGGACATCCTCGAGCCGATCACCTTCCTCCACCCGCTGATCCCGGGGGTGCACCTTCACCACGAGCGCTTCGACGGCCGCGGCTATCCGCTCGGCATGAAGGCCCAGGAGATCCCGCTGATCGCGCGCATCATCAGCGTCGCCGACACCTACGACGCGATGACCAGCGACCGCGCCTACCGCAAGGCCCTGCCGCACGAGGTCGCGGTCAACGAGATCCTCCGCTGCAGCGGCTCCCAGTTCGATCCCGACTGCGCGCACCCCTTCCACGAGGCCATCGAGGCCGTCCGGGAAGAGCGCACCGAGCGGGGCGAGTCGATCCCCGAGTAGCCGTCAGGACTCGATCCGGATCCGGATCCGGTAGGGGGCGCAGCTCCCGCCCCACGTGGAAGACGTGACTCGGATGAAGAGCGAGCCGCTGTCGTTCGAGCTGAAGGCGCTGTCGCAGTCCGCGTCGATGCGCACCGTCTCGCTCGTGGTGCCGCTGCTGGCCGAGGCGCAGCCGTTGCCGATCATGTTGTCGGGCATGCCCGCGCCGCAGGAGCTGTTCTCGCCGCCGCTGTCGCAGACGTAGTAGGCCGCGAGGTCATAGTTCGAGCCCATCGGGATCTGGTCGAGCGTGACGGTGATGCTCGGGTTGTCGAGCCCGGTGTCCTCCACCGAGAAGCGCACCCAGTCCTCGTCGTCGGCCTCGTCGAGGTTCCACATGTCGTAGGTCCGCTCCCACGTGTTCTCGTCGGGCGCGCTGTCGATCATCGGGGCGGTGGTGGACGAGTCGTTCGTCTCCTCCGCGTCGGGCGCACACGCGCAGAGGCCGTCGATGCACGACCCCTCGCCCATGCAGGTGCCGCAGTCGAGCGTCATGCCGCAGCCGTCCTCGGGCGCGCCGCACATGACCCCCATGTCCTCGCAGGTCCGCGCCTCGCAGACGCACTCGCCGTCGACGAGGCGGAAGGGCGGCGTGCAGCCGACGGTGCAGGTCCCGTCTTCGGCGCACGCGGCCTCGCCATCGGGCGGGGTCGGGCAAGCCTCGCCGCAGCCCAGGCGGCAGCCGTTCGCCGGCTCGTTGTCGAGGTCGTCGATGCAGCCGCCGCCGCAGTCGTGCTGGCCGCTCGGGCACCCGGTGGGGCCGGAGTCCCGGCGCACGCCGCTGTCACCGGGCGGGGGCGTGCTCGCGTCGACGCCACCGTCGCCGTTGGTGCCCCCTTCGGCACAGGCAACGAGGAGGCACGCACAGAGGAGCAGAGCGAAGCGAAGCATCCCGTGAGTCTCGCCGCGCTCTCCCGTCGGAGCAAGGCCGGCGCTCAGCGGAGCGCCCTCACACGATGTCGAACGGATAGCCGCCGTCCTCGTAGGTCTGCCCCGCGATCGCCTTGAGCAGCTCGTCGCTGTCGCGCTCCATGTTGCCGAGGCGGTCGTCGAGCCGACCCTTGGCGAGGATCGCGAAGGCGTTGGTCAGGTTGAGCTCCCGCTGGGCGCCCGACTCTCCCTTCTGCTCGATGGCGCGCGTGGTCCGGCTCAGGACCGAGGCCAGCGCGTAGAGGTCGATGGCGACGTCGGCGATGCGCTTCTGCACGAACTGCATCTCCGCGATGTCGCGGCCGTGCTTGCGCAGGACCTGCTCGGAGCGCTGGGCCAGCTCGGCCGCCGCCTCCTCGAAGAAGACCGCCTCGGCGCGGAGCGCGGGGTGCACCCGCTCGAGGCGCTCGCGGCGGACGAGGCTCCGCGCCTTGTGGATGGCGAAGTCCTGCAGGATGCCGAAGCCCTTGATCGGCTCGCGCATCGCCTTGGCGACCTCGGCGAGCTGCTTGCCGGGGCTCTGCATCCCGCTGAGCGCGATGAACGCGCGCAGGATCTCGTTGGTGCCCTCGAAGATCAGGTTGATGCGCGCGTCGCGCAGCATGCGCTCGTACGGGTACTCGGCCATGTAGCCGATGCCGGCCGCGATCTGGAGGGTCTGGTTGACCACGTACCAGAGCGTCTCGGAGCCGTAGACCTTGCAGATCGCGCTCTCGAGCGAGTAGTCGTGCACGCCCTCGTCGATGAGCCCCGTGGTCAGGTAGGTCATCGACTCGAGCGCGTAGGTCTCGGCCGTCATCCGGGCGATCTTCTCCTTGATCATCCCGAACTCGCCGATGGGTCGGCCGAAGGCCTTTCGCTCCTGCACGCGCTCGGTGCTCATCTGGATGAGCTTCTTCGAGGCGCCCACGCAGCCGGACGCGAGCCCGAGCCGGCCGCTGTTGAGCACCTGCATCGCGACCTTGAAGCCGCGCCCCGGCTCCCCGAGCACGTTCTCGACGGGGACCTTGACGTTGTCGAAGAAGATCTCGGTCGTGCTCGAGCCGCGGATGCCGAGCTTGTCCTCGGCGGGGCCGTGCGTGAGCCCCTCGGTGCGGTCGACGATGAGCGCGGTGATGCGCGGCTTCACGCCGGGGTCGGGGGCGCTGGTGCGCGCGAAGACGGTGAAGACGTCCGCGTACGCCCCGTTGGTGATCCAGATCTTCGAGCCGTTCAGGAGGTAGTGCGTGCCGTCGTCGGACAGCTCCGCGCGGGTGGTGATCGACGCCGCGTCGCTGCCCGCGCCGGGCTCGGTGAGCGCGAACGCCGCCACCTTCTCGCCCGTGGCGAGCGACGGGAGGTACTGCGCCTTCTGCGCGTCCGTGCCGAAGAGCAGGATGCCCTTGAGGCCGATGGACTGGTGCGCGCCCATTGTGACGGCGAGGGAGGCGTCGATGGCGCCCATCTCCTGCATCACGCGCGCGTACGCGGTCGCGCTCAGCCCGAAGCCGCCGTGCTCCTCGGCGATGGTCAGGCCGAAGAGCCCCAGCTCCTTCATCTTCGACAGCAGCTCGTCCGGGATGTGGTGCTCGCGGTCGATCTTGGCCGCGTCCACCTCGCTGTCGGCGAACTTCCGGATGTTGTCCAGGATGAGGGTGACGTTCTCCTTCTCCTCGGGCTGCATCTCGGGATAGGGGAACACGAGGTTCTCCTCGATGAGCCCATGG
>SHBB01000006.1 GCA_004213565.1 Sandaracinaceae bacterium | reverse complement strand
GGAGCGTCACCTCGCCCACGAGGAGGAACGGCACGCTCAGCAGCAGCAGCACCCAGCCCACCGTGCTCATCGAGGAGGTGAGGCGGCGCACCGTCTCCGCGAGGCGCATCACCCACAGGTCCCGGTGCCGCAGGTGGCTCAGCTCGTGCGCGATCACCGCGACCACCTCGCGGGGCGTGAGCAGGCGCAGGAGCGACGGGGAGACGCCGATCGCGCGCTCGTCGCCGCTCTCCGCCGCGAACGCCTGCGGGCCGGGGATCGGCACCAGGTAGATTGTCGGCGCGCGCTCGAGCCCCGCGTCGCGCGCGAGCGTCGCGACCGCGCGCTGCAGATCGAAGAGCTCGAACCGGTGCAGGGGTCGGGCGCCGCTCGCGCGCAGCCAGCGCGCGGGCGAGGGCGAGGGGAGCAGCGCGGCGAGGACCACCGCGAACGCGACGCTCCAGAGCACGCCCGTCGCGCCGCCGAAGAGCCAGCCGAGCCCGGCCAGCACGCCGACCATCGCGGTCAGAATGAGTCCAGAGCGCGCCAGGTTGGCGAAGCGGTTTCGAGCTATGATCCCAGGCACGTTCTGAAGCTGTGCATCGCGTCGCGCGACGCAAGGGCTGGACGTCCCGAGATGAGAGCCCCATGGAGCGGGTCTCGCCACCGGGGGGCTCGATGATTCGACCAACGTGCGGGGTAGGGTGAGCGAGAGAGCCGGTCTGAGCGACGATCTGCGCGCGTTCCTGGAGGCGTCCAAGCTGGGCGTCGTCGTGCACGGTGCGCAGGACGTCGTGCACGTCTCCGAGGAGGCGTCCAGGCTGCTCGGCTACCCTCCCTCCGCGCTCCGCACCGTCGCCGACGTCGGCGCCAAGCTCTTCGGCGAGGAGATGGGGCGCTCCGCGCTCTGCCGCGCGGTCGAGCACGCCCAGACGCACGGCGTGGCGCCCGCGCCCGTGTCGATCCGCGTCGAGGGCGGTGACGGGCAGCATCGTCACCTCCGGGTCATGCCGCCCATCGTGCTCGCGAGCGGACTCATCGTGCAGACGTTCCAGGACGCCACCGAGCTGGCCGAGCTCGAGGCCGAGCACGCGAGGCTGGAGGCGAGCTTCCAGGCGGTGCTCGAGAGCGCGGCGGACTTCGTGGTCTACCGACTGCGCGTCGTCTCCGAGGACCACCACGCCGAGGTCGACATGGTCAGCCCCTCGCTGACGAGCGTCCTCGGGGCGGCGGCCGACGCGCCCTTCGAGCGCTGGTTCGAGCACATACACCCCGAGGACGCCGAGCGGGTGAGAGACGCGAACGCGGACGCCGCCCGCTCGTCGCGACGCTTCAGCGAGATCATGCGCGTGTGGCACCCGGACCGCGACGAGTGGCGGTGGGTCCACGCCATCTCGAACCCGGTCCGGGACGAGGCCGGGGCGGTCACCCACTTCGCCGGCGTGATCGTCGACGTGACCGCGCAGCAGCGCTCCGAGGAGGAGCGTCGGCGCCTCGAGATCGAGCTGACGCGCAAGCACCGCCTCGAGGCCCTGGGGACCCTGGCGGGCGGGGTCGCGCACGAGTTCAACAACCTGCTGATGGCCATGCAGGGGACCGTCGCGCTGGGCCTCGAGGACGCGCACGAGAGCGAGCGGGCGCACGGCTACTTCCAGGAGCTGCAGGAGCTCGTGCAGGGCGCGGCCGTGCTGACCC
Organism: Sandaracinaceae bacterium; assembly: GCA_004213565.1. Taxonomy (GTDB): domain Bacteria; phylum Myxococcota_A; class Polyangia; order Polyangiales; family Sandaracinaceae; genus JAVJQK01. Next base: position 40,198 of record SHBB01000006.1, on the reverse strand, counting down.
GCGAGCTGCTCGGGTACGCCCGCCGCGGCCGCTACGAGGTGCGGCCGTTCGAGGTCGCCGCGCTCCTGGACGACGTCACGCGGGCGCTTCGACGGACTCACCCGGGGGTCTCCTTCGAGGTCCGGCTGGGCCCCGAGCCTCGCGTGGTGCGCGGCGATCGCGGCCAGCTCGAGCGGGTGTTTCACAACCTGCTGATGAACGCGGCCGACGCGAGCGGCGGAGGCGCCATCCGCGTCGAGGCCCGAGACCGGGAGGTCGGCCCCGGCGAGGAGGTGGCGGCGGGCGCCTACGTCGAGCTCGCCGTCGTCGACCAGGGGCGCGGCATGGACGAGGCGACGCGGCAGCGCGTCTTCGAGCCCTTCTTCACGACCAAGCCCATGGGGGGCGGCAGGGGGTTGGGGCTCGCGGCGGCGCACGGGATCGTGCGCGGCCACGGCGGGACCATCGTCGCGGAGTCGGCGCTCGGCGAGGGCACGACCATGCGGGTGCTGCTCCCGCGCTCCCGCGAGAAGCCGGATCGTCGACGTCGCCCGGGCGCGGAGGAGGCGCCCGCGCGCTCGGTCCTGATCGTCGACGACGAGAAGGTCGTCCGGACCGTCGTGCGGCGCCTGCTGGAGCGGGCGGGCTACCGCGTCTTCGAGGCCGACGGCGTGGACAGCGGCGTGTCGGCCTACTTCACGCACGAGCCCGACGGCGTCGTGCTCGACCTCGTCATGCCGAAGGGCGGTGGCCGCGCCGCCTTCGAGCGAATCCGCGCGCGCGACCCCGAGGCCCGCATCCTCCTCGCGAGCGGCTACAGCGTGGATCCCGAGGTGGAGGCCCTGATCGCGCAAGGCGCGCTCTTCCTCGAGAAGCCGTTCACGCCGAAGGCCCTGCGCGAGAAGTTGTCCGAGCTGTTCCAAATCGAGACCACGCTCAAGTCCGGCTGAGGCCATCCGATGGATCACGGTTGGAGGTCATCCGTGATCCACTCTCTGTCCCCTCGCCTCTTCGCCCCGCAGCGCGCCCAGACGGCGCCCGAACAAGCCGCCCCGGCGCCCAGCACCGAAGTCGGCTCGGAGGCCGGGCAGCGCGCGCCGGTGGACGGCGGTCGGGTCAACCCGCAGGCCGCGGCCGAGGGACCCGAAGGAGAGGCGCTGACCTCGAAGGAGCAGCGTGAGGTGGAGCGCCTGAAGAAGCGCGACGCCGAGGTGCGCGCGCACGAGCAGGCGCACGCCGCGTCGGGCGGCGCCCACGCGGGCGCGCCGAGCTACGGCTACGAGACCGGCCCGGACGGCAAGCGCTACGCGGTGTCGGGCGAGGTGTCCATCGACACCAGCGAGATCGAGGGCGACACCCGAGGCTCGCTGCAGAAGCTCGAGCAGGTCGCGCGCGCGGCCATGGCGCCCGCGCAGCCTTCGGGGCAGGACCGCAAGGTCGCCGCGCAGGCGCGGGCCAAGATCGCCCGGCTGCGGGCCGAGATGGTCGAGGAGAAGGCCAGCACGGCAGAGACCGAGGAGTCGGGCGACCCCGCCGCGAGCCGCGCGGCCGGCGCCTACCAGAAGGCGTCGACCCCCGAGGTCCCCACCGCGACCCTCGACATCACCGCCTGCGGCGACTGCGGTCAGGGTCACAGCCGCTGAGGATCCGCGGGGTCCGCATCTACGGCGCGACGCAGAACGGCGCCTTCAACCTGCGATCGGTGAAGGCGCCGTCGGAGTGAGGGCTGGAGCGCGTCAGGCCGACTTGCGGCGACGCCAGAAGAGGGCCGCGGCGCCGAGCCCGAGCAGGGCCGCCGCGCCGAAGCCGGTGCTGACGGGCGAGGCGCTGCAGAGCGCGCCGCCGCCCGGCGTCACCCCACGCTCGTCCGAGACCTCACGCAGGCGCTCGGTGGGCATGCCCGGGCGGAAGTCGCCGCCGTAGCGGTCCTCGCAGTACTCGTCGTCGCTGCCGTAGTACGGCACGCCCTCTTGCAACACGCGCTCGCGCCCGCTCGGGAGTACCAGGCGGGTGGGCGCGGTCCAGCGGAAGTACTCCTCGCTGCAGTCCACGTGCTGCACCGCCTCGTGCACGTTCGAGTGCTCGCGCGCGAGCTCGGCGCTGCGCATGAACATCGGATCCTCGTCCATCTCGTCCGCGCTCATCGTGGTGAAGAGCCGCGTGAGGTGCTCACCCGCGTCGACCCAGTCCTGCGCCTGGTTGCGCGGCGCGACGATGCCCCGGTCGAGGTCGTCGACGAGCCCGTTCGGGTCGAAGCCGACGGCCTCGAGGTGCGCCACGACGTCCGCGTCCGTCTCGCACCAGCCCTGGGTGAGGCAGTTGTAGAACATCTGCGCGTCGTAGCCGTCCGGCGGCGGCAGGTTGCGCAGGAGGATGCCGAGCAGCTGCGAGTCGCCGTTGAAGCCGCGGCTCTGCAGCTCGCGCAGGAACGGCCCGGGCTCGGTCACGCTGCGGAGGTCTTCGATCGGGTCCATGCCGATCGAGATGGTCGGCACGTCGCCCGCGTAGTCGGTCACGAAGGCGTGGCCGCCCGCGTCGTCCACCGCCCGCGTCACCGCGTCGAAGTAGCGCGTCTCGCCCGTCCACAAGCCGAAGTCGTCGAGGTCGGGCTGCACCATCATGAAGTTGAGCGGCCGGACGCGCTGGTCGGCGATGAAGTACGCCGTGATGGGCATGTCCGGCACGGTCGCGATCCGGGTGAGCCGGATCGGGATGCAGGGCTCGTTGTTCTCGCTCGTGAGCACGATCGGCTGGATCTCGCCGGTCTCGCGATCCTTGAGGAGCTTCAGGGCCACGAAGTAGTGGTCGAGCGCGACGTAGTGATCCAGCTCCGCTCCCGCGCTCTCCGGGATCTCGTAGCCGTTGTCGGTCAGCCAGGTGCGGAGGACGTCCGCGTCGCCCGCGCGCAGGACCGCGACGTCGAAGGGGCCCACGCTGCCGCGGAAACGGACGTCGACCTCTCCGGCCGGCGGGGCGACGCCCGCGTCGGCGAACCCGCCGCCCGCCATCGGGCCGTCGGCGTCGTCACGGGCCCAGTGGTCGTAGCAGCCCGGCTCGTTCCGGCAGGTCCCGTGGATCTCGGTGCGCGTCACGAAGCGCGGGGTGGTCTGCCCCGCGAGCGCCTGGAAGAGCGCGTCCGTGCCGACGTCGACCGTGGGCTCGGCGGGGATCGGCAGGATCCACGCGAACTCCTCCGACGGGCCCTGGTAGAGGATCTGCACGACCGTCGTGACCGTGCCGTCGTCGTTGTAGATGAAGGCGATGTTCTCGCCGGACTGGTCGATCGCCTGGCGGTTACAGAAGAAGCCGCCGCACGCGTGCGCGGTCGGGGTGGCCGAGAGCAGCGCGGCGGCGGCCGTCGCGGCGCCCAGCGTGGCGAGGGTCAGGGTTCTCATCGTCGTCTCCATCCCACAGAGGTCCGGACACGGTAGAGCAGCTCTCGTGCCGTCGCCCCTCGGCTTCGGGAAACAGCAATGATTTCAACGGCCGAGGAAAGCGTCGCCGTTCGCAACGCGCCAGCCTGTCACGCCTCGAGCGCGGTCGGACCGTGGGCGCGTGCCAAGGCATGCCGCTCGACGCTCACGCTCCAAGTCCTAGGATGACCCGGTGCGCGTTCGTCGAAGCTTGCCCTGGCTCTCCCTGATCGCGCTCGGGCTCGCGGTCGCGCCGGTCCGGAGCGCCGCAGACGAGGAGGACGACGCGGCCGAGGTCCGCTACCGGGTCCGCACCGACGCCGCCCTCGAGCGCATGACGGTGGAGGTCTGCTTCGCCGGCGCGCCTCCCCGGTCGCTCGGCCCCGGGATCGACCGCGCGGGCCCCGCGCTGCTCGACGCCCGCAAGGGGGCGCAGGCGCTCACGGTCCGTCGCGGTCGTATCGACACCTCGGGGCTCTCCGACGGCGACTGCCTCACCTACCGCGTCGATCTCGACCAGGCGCGCCGCGCGTCGCGCTTCTCCAACCGCCAGGGCGTCGACTTCGTCGGCTCGCAGGGCGCTTGGCTCTGGCGCTCGCGTCGCAGGCCGCCCGAACACGCGACGATCCGCTTCGATCTGCCCGATGGCCTCCGGGTCGCGGCGCCCTGGCCACGCGAAGGAGACGGCTACCGCCTGAACCGCTCCGCGTTCCGTCGCCCGGCCTTCGTCGCGTTCGGCCGCTTCGAGCCCATCCGCGTCTCCTCGCATGGGGTCGACGCGGAGCTCGTCCGGCTCGGGGACGGCTGGGACTTCACGGCGGAGGACACGACCGCGTGGCTGCGCACCGCGATCGAGGGCGTCTCCACGGTGCAAGGGCGGTTCCCGGTCTCCAACCTCCTGATCGTCTTCGCGCCCGGCGACGGGAGCGGCGTCGGCTTCGGCATGGTGCGCAGAGGCGGCGGCTGCTCGGTCGGCTTCATCGTCGGACGACACTCGAGCGCCGACGCGCTGCGCGAGAGCTGGGTGACCTGGCACGAGCTGTCGCATCTGCAGCTGCCGCCGATGGTCCAGGAGGACGCCTGGCTCTACGAGGGACTCGCCACGTACTATCAAGAGGTGTTGCAGGCTCGGATGGGGGTCCAGAGCCCGGAGCAGGCCTGGGCTGCGCTGCGCGACGGATTCCGACGCGGCGCCCGCGGTCGCGAGCGAGACGCGCTCGCGGTCGAGGCGGAGAACATGCACCGCACCTACGCCTACCAGCGCGTCTACTGGGCGGGGACCGCGTTCGCGCTCGAGGCGGACGTGGCCCTGCGCCAGCGAGGATCGTCGCTGGACGAGGCGCTGCGGCGGGGCGCGCGGACCTGGCGAGGCGGGCCCGGCGTGTGGCGGAGCGAGCGGCTGACCGCGCTCCTCGACCGCTCCTTCGACGCCCCGGTGCTCGGCCCGCTGCGCGACACCTACGCGCGGCGCGTGGCGTTCCCGCCGACCGCGGAGCTGCTGGAGAGGCTCGGCGTGGGGCGCGGAGGCCGGCTCCGCGCCGCGCCGCTCGAGAGCGTGCGCGACGCGATCATGAGCCGCTGAGCTCGCTCAGCCCTCGGCGGGCGCTTCGGGCATCGCAGCCCAGCTCAGGCAGTACCCGTCGGGCTGGACCGGGCCGGTGAAGACGGTGCAGCTGCCGCACGCGCCGTGCGTCCCGGCGGTGTACTGAACGCAGTTGTGGCACCACTTGCCGTCCTGCGTCGACTGCTCGACGTACTGCAGGGTCTGGCGCAGCTGCTGGGACTGAGCGTCGACCTCGCCCGTGCACTCGCCGCCGCCGCCTTCCTCTTCACCGCCGCAGCCGACGAGGGAGAGGAGCCCGACGGCGGAGAGCCCGCCGACGCCGAGGACGCGAAGCGAGTGTCGCCGTCCGACCTTGTTCACGATGGAATCTGCCATGGTCATCCTTATGTGGTCATGCTCGCGGGAGGGCAATGCTGCGCCTCCCGGAGGCCACGAGACCGAACCGCCTCGCGTGGCCGACCAGCCTCGCGCCGCCCATGAACGGCTGTCAAGAATGCGGCGGCGCTACATCGCCGGGAACACCCGATCGTAGTTGAACGCGGCCGCGCGCGTCGTCGTCGGCCCCACGAAGCGGGAGAAGTGCTCGATGTGAACCCGGATCATCGCGGGCTCGCCCCCGTCCGAGGCGCTGACCCGGATGACGACGGAGCCCCTGGCCCAGCCGTCCTCGTCCATCGTCGTGTCGAGCAGATCGGTCGCCTGCTGCGGCGACGTCACCGTGCCCGTGGTCGAGGAGACGATCTCCACCGCGGGGCTGGTGCGCGCGAGGAGCCTCACGGTGTCGCCGGTTCGCTGCGCGAGCAGGATCGGCTCGGTCTCACCGCCGCAGTCGCGGCCCGCCAGCTCACTCAGGCGAAGGACGTTGCCTTCGAGGGTGCCACACAGGGACATCATCTCCTCGGGCGACTCCGACCAGGGGATCGGGTTCCCGGGCATCCCGGACGTGTCGATCACGAGCCCAGCTGGTCCCGCGTCTACCGAAGTCGGGCCCGAGTCCCGGCCGGGGCCCGAGTCTCGCCGGGTCGCCGAGCCCGAATCGACGGGGTCGTCGTCGGGCTGGCAGGCCGGCATGGACAGCAACAGCGTCGCCCCGAGGAGGGGCCAGAGGTTTCGTCGTCTCATCATCGTGCTCGCTTTCATCCCTCAGCGGGGCCACGGCGCCTGGAAGGTCACCTCTCGCACCGTCACTTCGATCTCGGTGAGGTCCACGGTCTGCGGCAGGCCGGTCATCCTCCCGTCGAAGAGGGTCCCGTCGCCGGTCAGCATCCCATCCATGCCGGCCTCGAACGTCCTCCCGCGGACATACTCGGCGCGGACGGTCACGGTCCCCGTGATCTCGCCCGTCGGCGAGACCCGGTAGTCGGACCGATCGTTGAGGCGCAGGGTCAGCGTGCGGCCCCCGACGCTCATGCCGCACGGCAAGTTCGAGAGACTCCCCCCGGCGGAGTCGAGGAACGTGACGCGCCCGTCGTCGGCGATCCGCGCGACGAAGTCGACGCCACAGCTGCCTTCACTCGTGCTCGCGGACGCCCGGCCGCCCATGATCTGGCCTCGGTACTGGTTCAGGCACGAGGCGCTCGTCGCAGCCGGCACGCACTCGTCGCCCGCGCCGCAGCTGCCGCACGAGCCGCCACAACCGTCGTCGCCGCACGCACGGTCCGCGCAGCTCGGGGCGCATGACGGCGTGCATCCCGCGGGGCCGCAGAGCGCGCGGCTGATCGCGTCGTAGACCGGCTGGGCGTAGCCCGTCTCTGCGCAGATGCTGCCGATCCCGACGGTGGCGCCGCGCTCTTCCAGCGCCTGCGCGACCTGCAACATGCGGATGGGCGGGAACGCCAGCCCTCGCGGCGTGTTGCACGAAGGGGTGAGGCGGCTCGGGTTTGCGGGATCCACCCGCTCGTCCATCCTCGGGTCCCGCGTCCCCGCGGGCCCGATGAGCCTCGGCCAGTCGATGCTGGCCCCGGGCAGCGGAGTCAGGTCCGACGGCACACCCGCGATCGGGACGAAGACGACCCGCTCGGGGCGGTGGCGCAGTTGGAGGAGCCCGTCGACGTACCGGCTCGTGGCGTGGAGCGCCGCGTCGGCGTGCGCGAAGCAGCGCAGGTTCAGATCGGTCGCGCCGTACGTCGCGCTGCTCGGGTTGTAGAGATCGGGGTCGGAGGCCGAGCAGTCCTCTTCGTCCGTCAGGATGACGACGGCGAGCACGGATCCCGCCTCGATGAGACCTGCGTTCGCGCCATCCGCGTGACCCGCCGAGTCGCCGAAGAAGGTGGGCGGCGCGTAGCCGGGCGCGGTCCAGTCGGTCGGCGCGGCCGGGCTGATGGCCTTCAGCATCGCGTCGAGCTGCTGCTCGAAGCCGCAGCCCCCGGTCCCTGCGGCGGCCACGCAGCCCAGGTCCGCAGCGAAGGCGTCCGCGCCCATGGCCGGGTCGAACTCCAGGAAGCTCGGGTAGGTGGCGGCGCAGCCCGCGATGGCGGTCTGGCCCGTGGTGCGGAGCACTCCGTCATCGCCGAGGTCCGAGCGGGCGCAGGTGGGGACCGTGAAGCCCCCGGTGCCCATGTCCGTGGTCACGATGCCCACGCTGAGCTGGTCGGTGATCAGAGAGAGGCTGCGAATGAGCTCCGGCAGCTCCGCGCCGAAGCTGGCCTGCTCCTCGGTCATCGAGTTGGAGTTGTCGACGACGAGCAGGAGGTCGACCGACTCGCGCAGCGGAGGCGGCGGCTCGGCCGGCCCCGAGTCCACCCTCGTCGTCCCCGTGTCCCCGACCGGCGGTCCCGCGTCGGGAGCCACCGTCCCGGAGCACGCCGTCATGCCCAGCAGCAGCCCCGTGATCAGGACTCCGGTACCGAAATTCGTTCTCATCGCGCCCCCCAATTCCGGGACATCCTAACCGTTTCGCGAGCCGTTGGTACAAGAATGTCGAAAAAATCCAATAAGCAGCGCCCTCCATTGACGGACTCGAGCGCGCCTCGTAGCTTCGTCCGGCGTCGTCCTGGTTGGGGGAGTGTGTGGACGACGCCGTGACTTCGCGGGTTTGGGCGAACACGCGGCATGCGACTCCCGGGAGGCCCCATGTCAGGCAAGTCACGCTCCGTTCTCCTCGCCGCCGTCGCCGCGCTCGCGGGCTGCAGCAACGCGCCAGCCGTCGCCTGCGACGTGCCGGCCGGGGATCTCTCCGGCTTCGAGATCACGATCACGACCGGCTCCAACGCGACCGACGCGGACATCTTCTTTTGCGTCGAGCGGTTCAGCGACGCCAGCCGCGACTGCACCATGCTGGGTGAGACCGGGGTCGACGACTGGGACGTCGGCAGCATCGGCACCTACCGCGTCAGCACCAGCGTGATGGCAGGCGACCTCGCGGGCGTCGCGCTCGAGAACCGCGGCGACGCCCCGGACCTCAGCTTCGACGGCAACGACTGGGAGCTCGACGGAGTCCGGCTCGTCGCCGACACCGAGGCGGGCGGCCGCCTGGTCTTCGAGGAGTCCGACCTCCGCTTCGGCATGACGGCCGGCGATCGCTGGGAGCCCAGCTGTTTCTTCTGAGCTCCGCCACCCCGAGCTGCGCGCGCTGGCGAGGGCCGTGCTCTCGGCCGTTCTCTCGACTGGGCTGGCGCTCGGCTGCGCGGTCCCGCAGCTCGACCGCTCGGAGGAGGCGGCCGAGCGGGTGCGCGCGCAGGATCTCGGCACGCTCCCGTACCACCCGCTCGTCTACCACCTGGATCTGTCGATCCTCGCCTACCAGCTCTACGGGCAGACCCTCGCCTGGCCGTTCGATCCTTACTACGAGGACGCGGGGCCGGGCCGGGAGGCGCTGATCGAGCAGGTCCGCGCGTGGGCCGAGGCGACCGGAGAAGCGCAGGTCGAGGACGGTGTGGGTATCGAGGCCTACCGCGGCCCCGGGCTGCTCGGCGGCTTCGACGACAACCCGGCCCACGATCCCATCGTCTACCAGTACAGCCGCCTGCACCCGTGGAGTCACACGCTGACGTTCCCTGGGGAGCGCTGGACCGAGTATCGGACGCCGCGCCGGATCACCTCCCGCATCAGGAGCGCCTGGATGTGTACGCGCGCGCTGGGCGCGACCCAGGAGGACGTCGAGGCGGGGCTGGACGGCACGGTGGAGCTCCACGCGCTGCCCGCCCGGCGCGACGACGCCGATCCCGACGCCGAGGACGTGCTCGTGGCGTTCGAAGGAGGCACGGGGGACAAGGGCGAGCCGGGGCAGCCCGCGTCGCAGAGCTTGATGGGCTTCGCCCTGCTGCGCGCGACCGGACCCGAGACCTACGACGTGCACATCGCCTTTCGCGGCAGCCGGAGCGGGTCGGCCGGCCGCGCGGTCCGGGAGGCGCTGTCGACGGGGCAGGCGGGCGGCAACCCCGACTGGATCACCGACCTCGGCTACCGCGAGGTGGAGCGCCCGCTCGTCAGCGCGCGCGAGGGTCACGCGGTCAGCCGCGGCATGGCGACGAGCATCGCGTCCATCCTCCCGCAGCTCTTCCACTGCCTCGACCACGTCGGCGGGCGGGAGCGCGCCATCGCGCCGACCCACATCTACGTCACGGGGCACAGCCTCGGCGGCGCGCTCGCGCAGCAGCTCGTCAGCGCCGTGCTGCTCGGCGACCGCTACGGCGTGGACGGCCCACGGATGCCGGACTCGCTCCGGGCCTGGCCGTGGTCGCGCATGAAGCTCATCACCTACGGGGCGCCCCGCGTGGGCAACGGGACCTGGGCCGAGGCGCTGAGCACGGAGGCGCTGCGGTCCGGGTTCTACGTCGACCAGCTCGCGCCGTTCGACTCCGAGGCCGTTGGGGTCACCGCCCCGGAGATCCTCCCTCGGCTCAACGACCCGGAGCAGCCCGCGGCGTATCGCGTGCTGACCCCCTCGGACCCCGTGACGACCGACCTCATCGCGGGGGGCGCCCACGTCGGCCAGACGGTCTACCTGGAGGAGGGCGACGCGCTGGAGATCCTCTCGCACGGCGACTTCGCGGCGCACGAGCCGACCAACATGCGGGCGCTGCTGCTGGAGACCCTGCGCGACCCGGAGCGGCTCCCGGCCGAGGCGTGGGCGTACCACGAGCCTGCCACGTTGACGCCGGAGCGCGACGCGCTGGCCGCCGGCACACGGGCCGAGTACGCGTTGCTCGTGGAGGCGGTCCGGGGCTTCTACGAGCGCGAAGACCTCTGGTTCGACGGCGACGCGTTCGACGCGGGGGTGACGGTCTTCATGTCGTTCCTGGAGGCCGAGTGAAGCGCGCTCTCGCGACCGTGCTGTGGCTCGCGACCTGCTTCCTCGCCGCTCCGGCCAGCGCCCAGGATTCGCCTCGGACCGAAGACGCCGCGCCCCGCGACCTGCCCCGTGACCTGGGCGCTCGCTACGTCGACGCGCTCGCGGGGACGGGCGCCGGGACGGGGCTCGTCATCGCCGGGGTGGGCATCACGGGCGCGCTCGCGGGGCTGGCCGCGGGCTGTTCCGTCCTGGACGAGGTCGGCTGCGTGGCGGGCACGCTCGGAGGCGGCTTCGCCGGGGTCGCCCTCGGCTGGATGATCGGACCGGGCGTCGGCGCCTCGCGGGGCGCGGGCCTCCGCGACGACGAAGGGCTGGCGGTGTGGGCGCTCGGGCTGCTGACGAACCACGCGCTCTTCGGGCTCGGCCTCTCGATCGGCCTCGCCGTCGACGAGTCGGACAACACCTGGGGCCTCGGCCGCGTCTGGGGCATGATCCTCGGCGCGGGGATCGGCGCGTTCGCGCAAGTCTTCCTCACACCACTCTACGCCGTGCTGCTCTTCGAGGACCGGCCCGTCTCGACCGACGCGCAGACGACGCGCCTCCTCCCGTTCCTGTCGCCGCGAGAGGGCGGGGCCACGGCGGGCCTCGTCGGCGCGTTCTGAGCGCTCAGGGCGCCTCGATCAGGACCGTCTCTCCGGGGCGCTCGAAGTACCAGTCGCCGAAGGCCTCCGCGAGGCTGCGCCCCTCGATGCGCGTCGCCCCGGGACCGCCGAAGCGCCCCGTCGTGACGATCACGTGGTCTCCCGCGCGGGGGGCGAACGCCCCCGTCGCGTGCATCGCCAGGCGCTCCCGCAGCCCGCGCCCGAACGCCTCGATCGCGGCCGTGTCGCTCCGGTCGTAGCCCAGCGTCCCGAACAGGCGCGTCGGGTCCAGCTGGTCGGTGACGTAGAAGATCGGGGTCTCGAAGTGCCCCTCGGTCAGCAGCAGGTTCGGGTCGAGGCAGCGCCACGGCTCGGACGTGTGCACGGTCCGGCAGGACGCGTCCGCGAAGGACTGCCACACGGGGTAGGCGCCGCGGAGGATCTCGTCCTCGGTCGCCTGGACCGAGGCCTCGAGGTAGCCGTCGATGCCGGCGTCGTTCAGCCCGCGGACGCTGGTCCCGTTTCTCCCGAGCAGCTCCGCCACCCGGTCGAGGTTCGAGCGGAGACCGTGCGCGCCGCCGGAGGAGCCGGTCAGGATCACGTCCGTCGCGTCGGAGAGCGAGGGCATGCCGGCGCGACGCTCGCTGAGGGTGGCGAGGATCGCGTCGACGATGAATCGCCCGCGGAAGTAGAACGGGCGCGTCGGATCTCCCGAGAAGAGCCCCTCGAACGCCGAGTCCATGCGCTGCCCGGCCCAGCGATCCGAGCTGCAATACGACATGCGGACATGCGTCCAGTCGTGGAAGTCCGGGTTCTCCGCCGGGTCATCGCTCAGGATCCCGCCCTCGGACCGCATCTCGGGCAGGCCCACGGAGCTGACGGTCTCGCGATCGGTGGCCCGGCGGCGGCAGGCCTCCTCCTCGTAGCAGTACCCGCCGCCCTTGAACCAGAAGACCCAGCGGTCGGCGTTGGCGCCCGACCCGAGCCGCATGTGGAACGCGCCCGGGCTCCCGTCGCTGCAGACCGCGTTCGGGTGGTCGCCGAGGTCGATCGTGAAGAGCCGCAGCGGCGCCCGGCTGGTCCCTCCGTCCACGCCGCCGCCAGCGTCGCCGCCGCCATCCTCGAGGCCCGAGTCCTCGCGCCCGCCGTCCCTCGCGCCCGCGTCCTCGTCGATGGAAGCGTCCGCGCGCACGTCGGCGTCTTCCGTCGCGGGCGGCTCGGAGCACGCGAGGGTGACGCAGAACGAGGCGAGAGAGACGGCCGGGTGCAATCGCATCCCGACATGGTACCGGAAGAGGACCCTACTCAGCGGAAGCGCACGGTGGTCTGGAGGAAGAAGGTGCGGCCGGCCTGGGGGATGAAAGGCACGCTGATGTCTTCGCCCGAGGGGTGGCCGTACTGCCAGTCGAAGAGGTTGCGCACGCCGAAGGCGTAGCTGAGGCCGATGCTGCGGAATTCGCCGCTGAGGATCACGTCGGCGAGGAAGGCGGCGTCGCCCTGGCCGAGGTCGACCTCGCCGTCCGGGCGCACGATGGCGCCGAGGCGCGGGCCCTCGAAGCGCAGGCGCATGGCGAGGATCATGTGCTCGGGGATGAGCGGGGCCGCGCCGCGGAAGCCGACGAGGTGCTCGGGCGAGTTCGGGACGCGGAACGCCTCGCGGTTCGAGAAGAGGTCGCCGACGCGGGTGCGCTGGTAGCTGTACTGCACGCTGGCCATCCAGCCCTGGCGCCACTCGCGGCGGAGCTCGGCCTCGGCGCCGAGGGTCTGCACGATCTCCGCGCTGTTCGTGTAGCGGAAGACGTCGCCGGGGATCGTCTCGGTGGTGATCGCGTCGTCGATGTAGTTGTAGAACACGCTCGCGATCGCGCTGAGCTCCTCCTCGATGCGCTGCGTGAACTCGAGCTCGCCCGTCCAGATGCGCTCGGGGGAGAGGCTGTCGGGGGCGACCTGGGAGACGCCTCCGTCGTTGTAGCGGAGCTCGTAGACGCTCGGCGCGCGGAAGGCGCTGCCGCCGATGAGCTTGAAGATCCCGGTCTCCCAGGGGCGCAGCACCACCGCCGCGCGCGGGCTGAAGGCGCCGTCCGAGAAGGTCGAGACGAAGTCGTAGCGGCCGCCGAGCTGGATGGAGATCTCGTCGATGGGTTTGACGTCCGCCACCGCGTAGCCGCCGAGCACGAAGAAGCGCGGGGTCTCGTCGAGGTAGCGGCCGTCCACGTCGTTCTCGCTCGACAGGTCGGCCACCAGGGAGCCGCGGCCCTCGGCGCCGACGGTGAAGCTGAGCCAGGAGAGGGGGCGCAGCATCAAGCGCGCCTCGCCGCCCGCCCAGTAGCCGAGCCAGCGGTCGCGCACGACGCCGGTCTCGAGCATGTCGGGCGGGGTGTCCTCGGGGTCGTAGGCGAAGTCGCCCTCGTACTCGTAGTAGTCGAGGAAGGTGCGGGCCGAGAGGCTCACCTCGTCGGAGAAGCGCGGCTCCCAGCGCAGCTCCACGAAGCCGCGGCTGTCGGTGTTCTGGGTGCGAGGGTCGCCCACGAGGGTGCCGAACGCGCCGGTGGGGATCTGCTTGCGGCGGCGGTGCCAGTAGCCCTCGAGGGTGAAGTCGCCGGCCCACGCGCGGGCCATCGCGGTCCCGGCGTAGAAGCTGTCCGCGTCGCGCACGAAGCCGTCGGGCGCCGTCGTCAGGTCCGGCGCGTAGAGGTCCTCGCCCTGCGAGTAGAGGCCGCTCGCGCTCGCCCAGAAGCCCGTGTCGCGGTCGAAGCGCGTGCCGCCGCCCACCCGCAGGCGCGCCATGCGGATGCCCTCGGTGGCGATCGACGCGTGCGGCGGCATCAGCGTGTCCCGGTCCCGGCTGACCAGATTGATCACGCCGAGGAACGCGTTGGTGCCGTAGAGCGCCGAGCCCGGGCCGCGCACCACCTCGATGCGCTCGATGTCCATCAGGTCGCTGCGCGCGTCGAAGCCGACGTAGCTCGAGCCGAGCAGGTCGTCGTTCATGACGTGCCCGTTCGTCAGGACGAGCAGGCGGTTGCCGTAGTCCTGCGGCTGCGAGAAGCCGCGGAAGCCGAGCGAGGCGTAGCTGCGGTCGTTGGTCTGGTAGACGCCGCGCAGGCCGCCGAGCGCGTCCCAGACCGTCTGGAAGCCGAACGCGCGCAGCTCCTCTTGCGGGATGATGGTGACGCTCGCGGGCGCCTCGTAGACGCTCTCCGTCTGGCGCGAGGCGGCGGTGACCTCTTGCTGGAGGCGCAGGCGCACCTCGACCTCGGTCTGCGCGTTGGGCGTGACCTCGATCGACTCCTCGAACGCGCGGAAGCCCGAGCGGCTGATGCGCACCGTGTGCGGGCCGGCGGGCACGTCGTCGAGCACGGCCGGGGTGAAGCCGACCGCGTTGCCGTCGAGCTCGATCAGCGCGCCGCGCTCCTGCACGTCGACCAGGACGGTCCCGGTCTGGAGCGCGAGCTCCACGCTGCGCCGGAGGGTCTGCCGCGGCGCGACCTCGACCTCCACGCGCTCGGTCTGGTGGCCGGGGGCGTCGATGATCAGGGTGTGCGTGCCGGGGACGATCTGCACGTCGCCAGGCACGGTGCCGACCGGATCGGACTCGGGGTCGTCGACGCGCACCTCCGCGCCGGCCGGGCCGCCCACGAGCTGCACGGTGCCGAGGATGGGCGTCAGGGAGAGCTCCACCGTGCGCTCCGCGCCGCGCGACGCGGTCACCTCGATGGCGGCCTCCTCGTAGCCCTCGCGGCGGAGGATCACGCGGTAGCCGCCCGGCTCCACGGCGAGGGTGCGCGGGGTGCGGCCGCGCGCGCCGAGCTCCGTGCGGTTCAGGTAGATGGTCGCGCCGGGCGGGTCGGACTCGATGCGGATCAGCGCCACGCGACGGCGGATCCGGGCCAGCGCCTGCTCGGCCGCCTCGCGGTCGGCGTCCTCGAGCTCCTCCGCCGCGTAGTCGGCGTAGTAGCGGTAGGCCTGGCTGTGGCGCCCGAGCTCCTCGAAGCACGCGGCGATGTTGAAGACGACGTTCTTGTTGTAGGCTAGGCGATTGCTGAGCAGGTAGTGCTCGAGCGCGCCGTCGCAGTCGCCGCGTCGCTGGAGCTCCACGCCGCGCTCGAAGTGCAGGTCGGCCTCGGTGGCGAGGTCGAGGCGGGAGTCGCGCTGGGCGTGCGCCGCGCTGACCATGAAGAGGCCGGCCACACAGAGACTGACCGCGAGCGAGCCCGCGGCCGCGATGAAAGAAGGCACTGTTCTCACCGGGTGGTCTTGATGCTGCTACCCCCGCCCCCGGACCGGCCGCCAGAGCGGCGCGGTGGACGCGAGGGGATGCGGGGCAAGTTGGCGACGAGCGTCACGTCCTGCTCGGACGCGCCCTGGGTCAGCTGTACCGAGCGCCGCCCTCGCAGGCGGACGCTGAAGGTCACCGGCTCGGTGTCGCGCGGCAGCCGCAGCGAGAGCGGCGTCTCGCCGAGCGCCTCGTCGCCGCGCCAGACGGTGGCGCCGGTCGGGGTGCTCGTGACGGTGAGCGTGAACTCGGTCGGCTGCGGCGCCTCGGCGGGCTCCGGGGGGATCGGCTCCGCCGGCTCGTCGGGCGTCGTCGTCGGCGCCGGCTGGGTCGTCGTCGCCACGGGCTCCGGGTCGCTCCGCACCAGCGCGAACACCACCGCCACGCCGGCCACGCCCGCGAGCAGCCCGAAGGCGATCAGCACGAGCAGCGGCACCCGCGAGCTCTGCGGCTCGGGGGCGGTCAGCGGCGCGCCCATCGTCAGCGACGGCGTCGGCTCCGAGACGTGCACGCGCGGGACCACGTGCTCGCCGCTCCGGGGCAGCGTGTCGGTCGAGAGCTGCGGCCAGAGCGCGTCGATCTCCGCGATGAGCGCCTCCGCGGAGGCGTAGCGGTCGTCCGCCTCCTTCTGCATCAGCCGATGCACGATCGCCTCGACCTGCGGCGCCACCGTCACGCCGGTCCGGTGCGCGATGGGCGGGTAGGGCTGCTGCAGGTGCATCATCAGGGTCTGCACCGCGTGGTCGCCCGCGTAGGGGCACTCGCCCGAGAGCATGCGGTAGAGGATCACGCCGAGCGAGTAGAGGTCGCTCCGCCCGTCCATCGGCGAGTGGGTGATCTGCTCGGGCGACATGTAGCGCGGCGAGCCGAGGAAGCGGCCCTCGGCCGTCAGCTCCTCGCTGTCGTCGCGCATGACCTTCACGAGGCCGAAGTCGAGCACCTTCACCAGCTCGCCCTCCGGCCCGTCGATGAGCATGACGTTGCCGGGCTTCAGGTCGCGGTGGATGACGCCCAGCTCGTGCGCGGCGCGGAGCGCGCGGGCGATCTCTCGCGTGATCCGCAGCGCGCGGGCCGGCTGCATCGGCCCGTCCAGCTGCAGCGCCTCGCTGATGGTCCGGCCCTCGAGGAGCTCCATGACCATGTAGCAGGCGGCCGCGTCGTGCTCGAGCCCGCCGTAGTCGTGCACCACCACGATGTTGGGGTGGCTGAGCTGCGCCACCGTGGCCGCCTCGAGCAGGAAGCGCTTCTGGAACTCGGGGTCCGCGCCGCCGTCCCCCAGCGTCGAGTGCAGGACCTTGAGCGCGACCTTTCGCCCCAGGGGCTGCTGCTCGGCGACATAGATCGTCCCCATGCCTCCCCGGCCGAGGATCCGCTCGACGCGATACTTCCCCCCGACGACCTGGCCGAGCAGCTCGCTCGCCCTCTGCGCCCACCGCGCGCGGTCCTCGGCGGCCTTGGGACCACCACTCACGGCGGCAGGATATCCCAACTCGGGCCGACGGGAACCAAAGCGGCGATCGGCGCTGGCTCGGCGCGTGCACATCCGGCCGTCATGGCGCGCTCCCCCCTGCTCCTGCTGCTCTCGATCCTCGCCCTCGGCTGCGCCGATGTGGCCGCAACCCCGGCGGATTCGGGCCCTCGGGCCGTCCTACAGGGCGACGCGGGCGTCCCCGAGGCGTGCTCGGGCACTTCGCCACGCTGCGACGAAGAGCCGCTGATCGCGGCGGCGGAGCTGGCGGCGGCGGCGCACGACGTGCGCGCGATCGTCCCCTTGTTGCGCGCCGAACACGACCTCGTGTCCCCCGCGATGCACGGCGATCTCCTCGTCTACCTCTCGAACGAGGACGGGCAGTACGACGTCTGGGGCATGCACATGGGGATGGGCCGCCCGTTCCGGATCACGCACAGCCCGGAGGACGAGCGGGCCCTCTCGGTGCGCGGCACCGCGGTGGCCTACGTGCGCGGCGAGGGCGAGCGGCGGCGGGCGTATCTCTACGACCTCGTCCTCGGTGAGGAGCGCGCGCTCTCGGACCAGACCTCCGACTCGCCGGCCCTCGGCGCCGCCGACGAGGTCGTCTGGACGGAGTACGACGGCGCGCAGTGGGACCTCTGGATCGAGTGGCCGCGCGGCGCCGCGGCGCGACCGCTGCACCAGCCGGGCGGGCTCGCGGGCGATCAGCGCGCGCCCGGGCTCGAGGCGGGCAGCGTGCATCACGCCGTCTATCTCGCCGACGAGCGCCCCCACTACTCGGAGTGGCCGGACAACTTCCTCTACGAGATCGCGCACCACGAGCCCATCCCCGGCGCCGTGGGCCCGTTCTTCAATCTCGTCGGCCGCTGCTGGACCGACGGCCGGCACGTGACCGACGCCGCGGACGAGCGCGACGACTGGGACGTGTACTGCGCGCGCCTCGGCGGGCCGAGCGTCTCCGCGGAGCACGTCGAGCCGTGGGCGAGCGGGCCGGGCGCGCAGATCGTCGAGAGCGTCGGCACCTGGATCGGCTACCGCGACGGGCGCGACGGCAACTGGGACGTCGGCGTCGGCCTGCCGGGAGGCGCGGGCGAGCGCATCACGACGCACCCCGCCGACCAGCGCAACCTCGTCTCCGGCCACGACTGGCTGGTCTGGCAGGACGCGCGCAACGGCAGCTGGGACCTCTACGCGACGCGTCGACCGTTCCCGGGCGAGACCGAGGAGCGCGAGGCGCCCATCGTCTCCTTCGCCGAGGCGGGGCCGGACTACGTGGAGCTCTCGCTCGCGGGGTGGCAGCGCGGGCGCGGGGATCTCGGCGGCGCGCGCCTCCTGGTCGACGGGCGGGTGCGGCACGTGTTCGCCGACGGCGCACGGGTCCGCGGCGAGCGGCTCGTGGTGACCGACGGCGAGCCGGCCGCGGGCGCGCACTTCGCGGGGGCGGAGGTGCAGCGCGCGGACGCCCTCGGGCTCGACCGGGCGCTCGACCGGGCGCAGGTGGTGCTCAGCCTCGAGAGCCGCGACGGCGTGGAGCTGGCGCGGGCCGGATTGCGGACCGACGGCGAGAGTCCCGGCTGGTGATCAGGCCGGGATCTCGAACACGTCCTGCACCACGCCCGTGTTCTCGTGGCGGGTCAGGGTGAGCGCGCCGTCGGCGGCCACGTCGACCGTGGTGACCCCGTGCGTGCGCGACGCGATCTGGCGGAGCGCGATCTCGTCGGGGCGCTCGCGCATGATGATCTCGCGGTCCTTGTCCGGGTCGTAGGTCACCGCGCCGCCGCCGCCGTCGACCACGTAGGTGACGCCGTCCACGTCGAAGCGCTCGTAGCAGTGCGCGTGGCCGGCGAGGACCAGCTTCACGCCGTGCTCGAGGAAGCGGCCGTGCAGGTAGTCGCGCACCGAGAGGTTGCCCGGCGCGTGCTTCGAGAAGGTGTAGGTCGGGCGGTGGAAGCAGACGATGGGGTGGTGGATGTCGGGGCTCGCCGCCGCGGCCGAGAGCTCGCGCTCGATGAAGGCGATCTGCGTGTCGCTCATCTCGAGCAGCGCGCCGCTCTCCGTGTCGACGTGGATGAAGCGGACGCCCCCGTAGGTGTAGGCGAACCAGCGCGCGTCTCCGCCCTCGTCCCCCTGCCCGCCGAAGAGCCGCTCGTATTGCACGGTGATCTCGTCGTCGTTCTCGAACTCGTGGTTGCCCACGCAGAGCTGCACCGCGCCCTGGGTGAAGAGCGGCGCCATGCCCGCGGCCATGTGGTTCCAGGTGTCGAACGGGTTCGCCTGGTAGGTGATGTCTCCGCCGTGCAGCACCAGGTCGCAGCCCTGGCCCGCGAGCACCTCGATGCCCGCCTCCGCGTGCGGGAAGCTCGTGTCGGAGAGCCACCCGAAGCGGAAGCCCACGTCCGGCGCGACGGGCGCCTTGAACCCGCCCGTGCGCGCGGCCCCCTCGAGCGGGGTCACCTCCCAGGTCACCGCCTCGCCCGCCTCGAGGCCCTCGAGCACGATCTCCTGCACCACGTGCAGCCCCGGCTCGTCGGGGTAGTAGCGCTCCATGCCGAGCGCGTCGCGGGCGTAGGTCAGCTCCATCGGCGCGAGCGTCGGGGTGGGCGTGTCGTCGCCGCCCGCGCGCCCCACGCGGACCGCGAAGGGCTCCTCCACGCGCGACTCGAAGCGCAGCCGCGCGCGCCCCGGGCCCAGCAGCTGCACGAACGGCCCCTTGCTCACGCCGCGGAAGTCCGGCGGCGGCCCGCTGTCGACGAAGGACGCGTCGCGCCCCCGTCCCGCGTCCTCGAGCGGCGCCTCTTCGCCGTCGCAGCCGAGCAAGCTCGTCGGGAGAAACAAGCCGGCGCCCGCTCCGAGGCTCCGGCGAAGGAAGTGACGGCGCTTCATCGGGTGGGAGGATAGTCGAACCCGCGCCGCTGCGCCGAATGCACCTCGACATGCACGGATCCGCTACCCTGAACCCATGCGGTATGGGGTGGTGCTCGGGGCGTGCTTGTTCTTGGTGGTCGGCTGCGATTCGGGAGAGACGCCTCCCGACGGAGCGATGGAGGGCATGGACGCGCGCGTGCCTCCCGGAGAGGACGGCGGTCCGGAGGGCTGCGCCACGCCGCTCATGGACTGCGCGGGGGTCTGCGTCGACGGACGCAGCGACCCGATGAACTGCGGCGTCTGCGGGGCGCGATGCGGCGCGGGCACGGTCTGCGCGGACGGCGTCTGCGTGGCGGGCTGCCCGGCCGGCACCACGGAGTGCAGCGGTGGCTGCGTCGACGCGACCACCGACGCGCGGAACTGCGGCGGCTGCGGCGTCGCGTGCGCGGCGGACGAGACCTGCGAGGCGGGCGTGTGTGAGGGCGGCTGCCCCGACGGCGAGACCGACTGCGGCGGCACCTGCGTGCGGCTCGACGCGGACCCGGCCAACTGCGGCGCCTGCGGCGCGGCCTGCACCGGAGGGGAGGTCTGCAGCGCGGGGAGCTGCGCGTCCGAGTGCGGCGCGGGCCTGAGCTTCTGCATGGGCGGCTGCCGCGACATCCTCAACGACCGGACCGCGTGCGGCGGCTGCGGCAACGCGTGCGGCGCCGGCGAGGCGTGCTGCATGGGCGCGTGCCTCGACGTGACGAGCGACGTCTTCAACTGCGGCGCGTGCGGCGCGGCTTGCGAGGGGACCGCGCGGTGCTGCGATGGGGGCTGCGTGGAGACGTCCGAAGACCCGCGCCACTGCGGGAGCTGCGGTAACGCGTGCGCCGCGGGCGAGGGCTGCTGCCGCACCAGCTGCACGGACACCACGAACAGTCGCCTCAACTGCGGCGGCTGCGGCATCCGCTGCGCGGCGGGCGAGGAGTGCTGCGGCGGCAGCTGCGCGCGCGTGGCCGACGACCCGATGAACTGCGGCACCTGCGGCGCGACCTGTCCCGATCTCTGCATCGGCGGCGCGTGCGAGGTGACGTGCATCCCGCCGCTGACGTCGTGCACCGACCGCTGCGCGAACCTCCAGAACGACGAGATGAACTGCGGCGCCTGCGGCACGACCTGCGGCGCGGGCGACACCTGCTGCGGCGGCAACTGCGTGAACCTCGACGACGACGTCCGGAACTGCGGCCGCTGCGACTTCGGCTGCGGACCCGGGCAGACCTGCTCGGGCGGGACGTGTCGCACCTGAGAGAGTTTCGAACCGAGGCGGTTGGCCCTAGCTCCGAGGCATGGCGACATCGACCGGGGCGGAGCTGCTCGCGCGCGGGCTCGCGGAGGCGGGCGTCGAGCGCATCTACGGCGTGCCGGGGGAGCAGACGCTCGCCCTGACGGACGCGCTCTCGGCGGCGGGGGTGGAGCTCGTGGTCACGCGGCACGAGCAGGTCGCGGCGTTCCTCGCGGCCACCGAGGGGCGGCTCACCGGGAGGCCGGGCGTCTGCTTCTCCACCCTCGGCCCGGGCGCGACCAACCTGATCACCGGGGTCGCCCACGCGCACCTCGGGCGCTGGCCGATGATCGCGATCAGCGCGCAGCGGCCGCTCGAGGGGGACCCGGAGGGAGACTTCCAGTACCTGCCGCTGACCGCGCTGTTCGCGCCCGTGACCAAGCGCTCGCGCCTGATCCGTCGCGCGTCGTCGGTGCCGGCCGAGCTGGCCGCCGCCTGGACGCTGGCGATGGAGGGGAGGCCTGGCCCGGTGCACCTCGTGTTGCCCCAGGACGTCGCCCGTGCGCGCACCGACGCGCAGCCCGTGAGGCCCGAGTCGCCGGCGCGGCCGCATCCGTCACCCCGCGCGATCGACGCGGCGCTGGCCGCGATCGGCGCGCGGCGCGCGGTGGTGCTCGCGTCGAGCGGCGCGCAGTCAGCCAGCGCGGCGCTCCTGCGCTTCGTCGAGGCGACGGAGATCCCCTGCGTCACCACGCAGCTCGGCAAGGGCGCCATCCCGGAGTCGCACCCGCGCGCCCTGGGCTGCCTCGGCGCGCACTCGCCCGGACGCCACGCGGAGCTGCTGCGCTGGGCCGAGGTGGTCCTCACGGTGGGCTACGACGCCATCGAGTTCCCGCCCGAGGCGTGGAACCCCTGCGCGGGCAAGGCCGTCGTGCACCTCGACGAGTCGGCGCCCGACGCGCGCGAGGGCTACGTGCCGGGCGTGGCGGTGGTCGGCGCGCTCGACGCGACGCTCGACGCGCTCGCCTCGCGCCTGCCGGCCCGCCGCACCGGCGCGCACGCCCCGCCCGACGTGCCCGAGCGCCCCCGCGACGACTCCCTCGACGAGGTGGTCGCGGCCGTGCGCGACGCGATGGGAGACGAGGACGTGGTCTCGCTCGACAACGGTCTCTACAAGCTCTGGTTCGCGTCCGGCTACG
This sequence comes from Sandaracinaceae bacterium, assembly GCA_004213565.1. Classification (GTDB taxonomy): domain Bacteria; phylum Myxococcota_A; class Polyangia; order Polyangiales; family Sandaracinaceae; genus JAVJQK01. The sequence goes on along the minus strand of SHBB01000006.1, from coordinate 18,293 downwards.
AGACGCGCGCGCCGAACACGCTGCTCCTCGACGACGCGCTCGCGAGCATGGGCGCGGGGCTTGCCGGCGCGATGGCCGCCAAGCGCGTGTACCCGGAGCGGCGCGCCCTCGCGGTCTGTGGCGACGGCGGCTTCCTCATGAACGTGCAGGACCTCGAGACCGCGGTGCGCCTCGGGCTCGATCTCCACGTGCTGATCCTCGCGGACGGCGGCTACGGCATGATCGAGTGGAAGCAGGCCAAGGACGGCTACGCGAAGGGCGCGGTGCGCTTCGGCAACCCCGACTTCGTGAAGCTCGCCGAGGCGTTCGGGGCGCGCGGCGTCGCGGTCGACGGGCCGGCCGAGCTCGCCGACGCGCTGCGCGAGCCGCCCGAAGGCGTCGTGCTCGTGTGCTGCCCGATCGACTACGGCATCGAGCGCGGCGACGTGCCCGAGCCTTGATCCGTCCTCAGTCGTCCTCGAAGTGCACCATGTGCGCGTACTCGCGACCGAGGCCGACCACCTCGATGGTCTCGCTCACCGTCTGGTAGAGGCTGAGCACGATCGTGATCATCACGCCCGTGATCAGCGAAGAGCAGATGATGACCGCGTAGAGCACCCACGTCATCGCGCTCTCGGGGAACCCGTCCGCCTGGTCGTAGGGCATGCCGATGAAGACGAAGAACACGATCGTGAACACGAACACGATGGCGTCGAGCCGCGCGATGTTCCGGATGCGTCGGTAGTGGAACTCGCTCAGCTGCACGTCGGTCTGCGCGCTGAGCGAGAGCACGGTGAGCATGAGGGCGAGGATCGTGGCGGTCGCGCCGAGCACCGCGCTGCAGAAGTAGGGGAGCGTCTCCAGGATGGTCGACAGGAGCTGCGCGGCCTCCCACGCCTGCACGCTGCCGAGGAACCAGAAGGTCGCCGTGATGAGCCCACCGCCCACGAGCCCGCCCGCGCCGGCCCGCCAGAGATCGATGGTCCACCGCCGCTCCTCCCCGGGCTCGGGGTCGCGGGGCTCACGGGGCTTCTCACCCTCGCCGCGGCTTCGTTCCTCGCTCAACTCTCAGTGGTCCCGCAGCGCGTCGATGAGCTGCTCTTTGTCCATGTCGGAGCGGCCCTCGATGCCGATCTCCTGGGCGCGCTCGTAGAGCGCCTCCTTGGTCCACTCCTCGTACGGAGGCGACTTCCCGCCGCGCTTCTCGGCCTTCTTGCCGCCCGTGTTCGCGATGCGCGCGGCCTTCTCCTTGGACATGCCGTCGTCGCGCAGCGCCTCGTACTTCTCGTCGTCCTGGATCGTCGGTCCGTGGTCCTTGGCCATGTCGTCCATACAGGTCCGACGGCGGCCTCCCAAAAGCCCCCCGTGACGTACCTCGCGCGGGGCTTACCTTCGCGTACATGAACGAAGATCGCCTCCGCGCTCGGGTCCGCGAGCATGTGCCCGTAGAGGGTGACGACGCCGTCGACGCGATGATCCAGGTCACCTGTGAGGCCCTCGGCGCCTGCGTGGGCCACGCGCATCGAGAGCTCCTGGCGGCCGAGCTCCCCGCGGCCGCGCGCGACGGCTTTCGCGACGCGCACTACGACCCCGACTTCGGGCGCGAGGCGCTCGTGGCCCAGGTCGCGGACTCGGAGCACCTCGCCGACGGGCACGCGGCCGAGCACGCGAGCGCGGTGCTCGCGGCCATCGCGGCCGAGCTGGACGAAGACGAGCGCGCGTTGCTCGAGCGGGAGCTCCCGGAGGATCTCCGCCCGTGGGTGCAGCGTCGCTCCGAGAGCCGGCCTCCGCCCCGCATGCCGCGCAGCCGCGACGACGATCACGCCGACACCAAGCTCTCGAGCTCACGCGGGCTGACCCAGGAGCGCGCGGCGGAGACGCTGGCCGAGGGCCGCCCCGGCTCGGAGGACGCGGTGTCGACCGCGCACGGGCTGACCCAGGAGCAGAGGCACGAGACGCTCGCCGAGGGGCGGCCGCCCGGGCAGCGCTGAGCCTCACCCGGCCGAGGCCTTGATGATCAGGTAGCGCAGCGGGGTGTCACCCCGGTTGTCGATGGAGAGCACAGCGCCGAGCGGCAGGTGCACCACGTCGCCCGGCCCGAGCGCGCGCTCCTCGCCGTCCACCGTCGCCGCGCCGTCGCCCTCGAGGCCGATCACGACCTCCGCGAACTCCTCTTGCACGTGTCGACCGACGCTCCCAGGCGCGTCGAGCTCGCAGCCGAGGATCGCGGTGAACGGCGGCGCCGCCGCGCGACCCAGCAGATCCCACACCGTCACCGTGCCCTCGCCGCCGAAGAGCGCGTCGCGTGGGAAGCCCTGACCCTTCTTGACCAACATGCGCGGACCCTACCTCACGGCTCAGCGCGCGAAGAGGCGAACGCTCCCGGTCACCGCCCACGCGCCGAGCAGGGCGCGCGCCTCGTCGGTGAGCGCGACCCGGGCTCCGAGGGCCACGTCGAGCAGCCCGAGCCGCAGCTCCGCCCCGCCGCTGACCCCGAGCGCCGCGCCCTCCCGGTCCGAGAAGCGCCCCGCCGTGCCCTCGAGCGCCGCCCCGAACGCCAGCGCGTCGATGGGCGCGAAGTCCACGCCGAGCGCGCCGGACCAGAGCCGCGCGCCGCGCTCCGTGGCGTCGATCAGCGCGCCCTGTCGCGTGCGCAGCGCGAGCCAGGGCAGCGGCCGCCACGAGCCCTCGAGCGAAGGCGCGAAGCGCACCCGGCCCAGGCTGTCCGGCTCCGCGCGCGTCGGGATCCAGACGCTCAGATCGATCGCGGCGCCGAGCGGCCCCTCGTCCAGCAGCAGCGCGCCCACGTTCGCGAGCAGGTCCGCGTCGCCGCGTCGCTCGGGGCTCTCGGGCCGCGCGAGCACGTCGAGCTGACTGGCGAAGCCGACCCGCAGCGGGAGATCCGGCAGCTGCGCTCGCGCGCCCACCCACACGCGCACCTGCGGGTCGCCCGGCGCCTCGAGCGCCCCCGCCTGGATCCACGCCGCCAACCCGCCGCGGCGCTCGTCCCGCAGGCTCAGCGCGCTCGGCCACGCGAGGTCGCCGAACGCGCTCTGCACGGGGCGCGGCGGGGGCGAGGGCGGATCGGGCCGGGCGGGCGTCGGCGCGGGCTCGAGCGGCGCCGGATCCGTCACCGCGAGCACCAGCGACCCGAGCGGCACGCGCTCGCTCCCCGCCGCCACCGCGAGCCCCACCCGCGCCTCGGCCGGGGCGTCCGGCGCCGCGTACACCTCGAGCGAGACTCCGTCTTCGATCGCGCGCGCCGGACCCGCGCGGAACCCGTCCGGGAGATCGGCCACCAGCGTGCGCGTCGGCGGCCCGCCCTCCGGCAGGCGCAGGCGCAGCGTCGTCGTTCGGTCGCGCACCAGCCTCGCGTCCGCCTCGGCCTCCACACGCACGTCCCGCACCACCACCGCGAGCGGGGCCGGCTCGTCCCCCGCCCGGTCCCGGCAGGTCACGCTCCGGCTCCCCGTCTCGCGGAGCGTGACGATGCCGCTCCACACCCCCTCGTCGTCGCGACAGTCCATCGTGCGTGGCGCGACCAGCCACGTGCCCGGCCAGACCCGCGGCGGCCGCGCGTCGCCCTCGGGCGTGCCGCCCCCTGGCTCGACCAGCCGGGCCAACCTCACCGTGTAGGCGCGCCAGGGCGAGCGCCGCCCCTCGAGCCCGCGCGGGTCGATGCTCGCCGCCGACACGTAGACCGTGCCCTCCGGCAAGCCCTCGGCCGCGAAGCTGCGCGCGTCTCCCGGGACCTCGAGCGTGGTCAGCAGCTCCGCGCCGCGCGGCGACGCCGCCACCTCGACGCGGTAGCGCGCCGCCCCGCGCACCGGCTCGAACCCGCCCCGCAGGTTGCCGCCGAGCCCGACGAAGCCGATCACCGGCCCGCTGCGCTCCACCGTCCAGCGCGGCGGTGGCAAGAGGCGTCGCGCTCGGGTCGGTCGCTCCCCGCGCCGCACCACCGTGCCCGTGCCCGGCGGCAGCCGCACCCGCTCTCCGCCCGCCTCCACGGTCGCAATCCGCCTTCCGTGGTTCGCGACCCGGCTCGTGCCGTCCTCCTCGACGCTCACCACGCCGTCGCCGTCGAGGCTCGCGCGCGAGCTGGGCGTCTCCACTTCGAGCGGCGCGCGCCCGGCCAGCTCCCCGAGCCGACTCCGCAGCGCCCCGCGCTCGAGCTCCGCCCGGGTGACGCGCCGCTGCGCGAGCCGCCGCTCGCCGCCGTACACGATCACCAGCGTCCGCTCGCGCACCGTGACCTGCGCGTCGTCCGCGAACGTGATCTCCGCGCTCGCCGCGTCGTGCGTGCGCACCTGCGTCCCGCGCGGCAGCTGCTGCCCCGCGCGCGCGTCCGCGAACGCCGCCGCCGCCGGAGGCCGCCGCTCCACCCGCCGATGCACCGCGCTCAGCTCCGCCGGCGGCTCGGGCGCGGGCAGCGTGAGCACCGTCCCCGGCTCGAGATCGTGCGGAGGCGGCCCCAGCTGCGGGTTCGCGTCGTGGATCCGTCGATACGCCTCGCCGTCCCCGTACACCCGCGTCGCGATCCCGCGGCACGTGTCCCCCTCGCGCACCGTGTACCGGGTCGCCTGCGCCCGCGCCTCGCCCGCGCACAGACAGAGCGCGAGCCACGAACAGAGCGCGATGAGGCCGAAGCACCGGATGCCCCGATCGTGCCTCACCGCGCCGGCGCGCGTCAGGGACGATCTTCCTCCTCCCCGCCGTAGCAGGGAACAGACCCAAGGTTCCGTGCTGTAGACGCTCCATTCACCATGCACCGACTCCTCCCACTCGCCCTCCTCGCCCTCCCGGCCTGCGCGCTGGAGGCGGGCGGCCTGCAGACCGCGCCCTCGGCCCATCACCCGCCGCCCCCCGAGGACGCGGCCGTCGCGCCCAGGACGTCACGCAGCTGGCCCACCGACGCGGCCTTCCGCGCCACCCGGGAGTCTCTCCCCCGGCCGTGGTCGATGGTGGAGGTCGGAGGCGGCGACGCGGGCCGCCACGCGCTCGTCGGGCGCGAGGACGACGAGTGGCAGCTCATCGTCTGGTTCACGTCGGATGGCTTCGACCCGCCCCCCGAAGGTTGCGAGCGCTTCCCTTGCGCGTGGCCCGAAGGCCTCGTCACCGAGCCGACCCTCGGCGCGAGCCCGCCACTCCCGGAGGAGCTCGCCGAGCACGTCGCCTACGCCCACACTTTGCTCGCCTTCGAGGGCGAGCTGAACGTCTACGACGAAGACGAGCTGGTGGACGCCATCGACCTCCCGGAGGGCGCCTGGGCGGGGCCGTCCGGGGTCGACCTGGTCCCGCACCTCGAGGCGCTGCGCCGATATCACCCCCGGGGCTACTGCTCGATGAACACCACGCCTCAGACCGTCGCGCAGATCCGCGCGCACGCCGCCGCCCAGGCGGGCCGGACCGGGTGGGCGGTGCAGGGGTGGATGGACACCGTCGGCTACTGGTCGAGCCCGCGCACCGCGTGGTCGAGCTATGGCCAGGCGCACCCGCAGGGCCACCTGGGTCTCCTGCGAGAGGTGGGCGTCGATCCGCAGCAGCTGATGCTCGGCCTGCTCATCGATCTCCCGGGCGATCGGAGGCGGCTGGCCCTGGCCGACCGCCGTCGCGTCGTGCCGGACCTCGGCCCCGACTTCGTCGCGCGCGTGCGCCGCTGGATCGACGACGACCGGCTGGACCCCTACAACCGGGCCCTGCTGCTCGCCACGGTGAGCGAGCTGCCCTTCACGGACGACTCGTCCTACGGCCGGCTCCCCCCGGGAGCCCGGGCGTTGCTTGACGCGTGGAGCCGCTGAGACGGCTCCCCCACGGTAGATGTGGGTGTCAACATAGGCTGACGTATCCGATGGAGGCGAAGAGCGCGGCCGCGAGCAGCGCGAGGAGCGCGAGGCCGAGCCACGCCGTGATGGGCAGCGCGCCGCTGTCGTCGGAGCCGAAGCGGCGCTCCATCACGAACGCGGCGCCCAGGAGCGCGGCGAGGAAGACCACGAACGAGGCGACGCCCACGTTCCGCGCGCAGTCGGGGGAGTGCGCGTAGGCGACCCCCGGCGCGCTGCAGACCGCGAGCGCGAAGACAGCAGCGGCCGACCTGGCCATCCCCATCGCTCAGGTTCCGTCCGACACGCCCCACGCGAAGCCGCAGCGCTCGATCGCGGCCAGCAGGCGCTCGGTCGCGAGGGTGCGAGGGGCCATCCGGGCGAGCTCGCGCCGCGCGTCGTCGAATTCGCTCGTGGCGCCGGGCGCGTGGAAGACGAGCTCGTCGGCATCGGCGAGCCTCGCGGCGATGAGCTGGACCAGCGTCATCAGTCGCCGACTCCCGCCATACGCGCCGCATCCCCAGAAGCCGGTGTGGATGACCGTGTCCGCGTCGCCGCGCGACCGGGTCCGCTCGACGGCGGCCGAGAAGCCCGTGTAGGCCGTCGCGATCAGGTAGTCGATCTCGTCGAGCGAGTATGCGCCGCGCCCGCCGGGGATCGCCTCCATCGCGATGAGGTGGGTGGCGTGTGGCCGCGGCAAGATGGTCAGCGCGCTCCGCAGCGCCTCCTCCCCCGCCTCGCTGAACCGCCGCCCGTAGAGCTCCCGCGTCTCGAGCTGGCCCAGGCGCAGCGCGCCTTCGATCAGGATGGGGGTCGGCGCGCCGTCGAAGACCGTCGCGGGCGGCAGCTCCGCCATGGGCTCCTGGACGAGACGCTCGCGCAACGACGCCAGCACCGGGTGTTCGAGCACCTGCAGCTCGTCTTGCGCGAGCCCCGGGCCGCCGTACGCCACGAAGAGATCCGAGTGCGCGAAGTTCACGTGCCAGTGCCGCGCCTCGTCGCTCGACGCGGGGTAGTCGTAGTACGTGTCCACGCACCGCACGTCCGGGCCACCCGGCACACGATACTCGGCCGGCAGCTCACGCTCGTGCGTGCGCGAGACCGCGAGCGTGCCCGAAGGAGCGTGCGTCGCGCGCAGCCAGTCGTGCGCGCGCCGCTTGTTCTCGTCGCGGAACCGAGGCGGGAAGCGTGCACACAGCGCCGCTGCGTCGAAGGCGTGAAAGGTCAGAGTCCTGGCAAGCTGAACATGAGGTCTCGGCTGTCAAGACCCGGCAGCTCAGCGGTCGGCGCGCCAGGTCGTAATCCGCGCCCTCGGGCGCTCGCGTTGCTATGATCCGGTCGTGCTCGACGAGCTGCCAGGATGGGTCGTCGACGACGCGGAGTCGGTGCGCCGCGAAGTCGAGGAGTGGAGAGGGTTGACGCCGGCCGAGCTCTGGCGGCTCGCGGAGCTCTGCGCGCGCGACGCGCTCTGGGCGGCCAAGGCGAGTGGACACGGGGAGCGCGTCCTCTCCTACCAAGACCCTCTCCCGGAGAGCACCGTGCAGGCGCTGGCCAGGCTCCGCCGGCAGCACGGTTGGGGCAGTGACGCTTCCTGAACGCAGCGCGGCCGAGGCCGCCCGAGAGCTCGCCGACGCGCTGGAGCGAGCCGCTATCCCTTACGCGATCCTCCCTGCAGCGGTGCCAGGCGCAGGTGTGCCAGCACGCAGCCGTGTGGTCGTGTCCTGTGCCGAGGTGTGAGCCGCTTTCACAGGCTCGGGCGCTTCCGGTCGACGCGGTCGCTCGGTTCGGCGCTTGCAGAGCGCACGGTCCATGCACACAGCGTTGAACAAGCACGCGCTCCTCGCGTTCTCCCTCCTCGTCTGGGCGCTGACCGGCTGTCAGCTGGAGGGTGAGACGACGTGGCCGCCCCGCTCCCCATGCGAGCCTTCGACCGGGCCGGTCGTCGACACGGTGACGTTCCCGCCGCGCGATCGGGTGTGCGCGGACGGCGCCGCGACGCCTTGCCCACTCACGGTCCCCCTCCACTCCGACGAAGCGCGCACGGTGGACGTGAGCGCCGAGCTGGACGGAGCGACCTTCTCGTACCTCGTCTCGCACCTGGCGCTGCCCGAAGCGACGCGTCGGTCCGGCGACGTCGCGAGCGGGATCGGGGCCGACTTCGACGGCCTCGACAGCGGGTTCGGATCCAACCTCGCCGACGCCACCTGCGAGGAGTTCGGTGAGGACCACGCCAGCGCCATCGAGCCGGGGGTGACCGGTATCGACAACGTCTTCGAGGCGCTGATCGGCACGATGGAGGGCCTCATGGACTCCTCCGAGTGCCCCGCGGGGATGAGAGATGGGTGCATCGACGCGCGCCTCTTGGAGGATCTGCGGGCCGGGCGGCTCCTCATGATCGTCGAGGTCACCGGCGTGGACAGCTTCGAGCACGATCCCGAGGTGAACGTCGCGATGTACGCGGTTCGGACGACCGACGGGTCGCCGCCCGCCCTCGACGGCGACGTGATCGCGGCCGGCCAGGAGCTCGAGACCGTGGCCACGCTGGCTGCGCCATCGACGGGGAGCATCCTCCACGGTCGGCTCGAGGCTTCCTGGTCCGAGCTGTCGCTCCCTCGGGAGCGCTTCGGCTACCCGGAGCAGCTGACGCGCCCGAGGCTTCGCGCCGCCATCTGCGAGCGTGGCCTCTTCCACGGGTACCTGGCCGCGCTCACCCCGGTGGAGGCCATGGTCGAGCAGTGGACGGGAGAACGAGCGCCCCTCGGGGGGCGCATCGACGCCGAGACGGCCAGAAACGTCCTCCAGGCCGTCGCGGACGTGAGCCCGAGCGCCGAGGATCCCACCGTGTGCGAGCACATCTCGCTCGCCTACGCGGTGGAGGCCGTCCGCGCGACGCGGAGGCCATGAGCGACCTGTGGCGTCTCCAGCTCCCAGGACCGCGCGTCGCGAGTTTGGATGTTTGTATAGGATCGTCCCCGGTCGTTCAGCCGTCGCGGGTGACGCGGAGGAGCTTGCGGGCGAGGTCGGCGGCGGCGACGGGGCGGAGCACGACGTCGGCGGCGCCGGCGGCGAGGCGCGCGGTGAGGCCGGCGATGTCGCCCTTGGCGTGGTCGGTGACGATGGGGAGGCCGTGCGCGGACAGGGCGCGCAGCGCGGCCTCGTCGGCGCCCGGCGCGTAGAGAGCGCGGGTGGATCCGTCGATGGGCTCGGCGTCGCTGAGCACGAAGGCGGCGATGCCGTTGGCGGTGAGGCCGAGCATGAGCTCGGGCGAGATCTCGCCGACGACGCCGATCTCCGGGACGTCGGCGCTCGGTTCCGAAGCAGGTGCCGCCTCGACCATGCGCGCGGCCCGGGCGCCGAGGTAGCCGTCGGCGCTGGCTCGCACGCGGCCGCGGTCGGGGTCGGGGTCGAGGAGCGCGAGGCGGTCGCGGATCTCCGCCGCGCCGGGGCGGCGGTCGGGCACCTTGTCGAGCATCGCGCGGCGCAAGACGTCGAGCGCGGCCGGCACGTCGAGCCCGCCCTCCCGCTCGAGCGGCGGCGCGGGCGCGAACATCTGCTTGGTCAGCACCTCCATCTCGGTGCCGACGAAGGGCGCCTTGCCGGTCAACAGCTCGTGCAGCACGCAGCCGAGCGCGTAGACGTCCGTCGCGGGGCCCACGTCCTCGCCGCGCGCCTGCTCGGGGGAGAGATACGCGGGGGTACCGACCACCACGCCCTCGCGGGTCATGCGCCCGGCCGGTCCCTCACGCGCGGCCAGAAACGCCAGGCCGAAGTCGAGCACGCGCACCGTCTCGCCCTCGAGCACGATGTTCTCGGGCTTCAGGTCGCGGTGCACGAGCCCCACGCCGTGGGCCGCGGCGAGCACGTCGGCGAGCTGGGTGGCGACGTCGATCGCGCGCGCCGCGCCGAACGCGCCCTCGCGCAGCGCCTCGGAGAGCGTCTCGCCGTGGAGCAGCTCCATCGCGAGGTAGGCCATGCCCTCGTGCTCGCCGAAGTCGTAGATGGCCACCGCCGAGGGGTGGGGCAGGGCGCTCAGCGCGCGGGCCTCTCGCTCGAAGCGCGCGCGGGCCTTCGGCGCGTCGACCAGCTCGCGGCGCAGCACCTTGAGAGCCACCGGCCGCTCGATGGGGAGCTGCACCGCGCGATAGACCACGCCCATGCCGCCGCGACCGAGCTCCGCCTCGACGCGGTAGCGCCCCGCCACGACGGTCCCGATCACCAGCTCACCTCGAACAGCTCCACGGGCGCCGCGCGCCCCGGCACCTCGCGCTCTCCCACCCGCGCCAGCTCCCTGTCCACCGCGTCCGCCGTCGCGCGCGTGACGAGGATCTGCTGCGGCCGGGCGATGGTCTCGAGCCGCGCGGCCACGTTCACCACGTCGCCGATGGCCGTGTACTCCATGCGCTCCTTCGAGCCGACGTTGCCCACCACCGCCTCGCCCGTGTTGACGCCGATGGCGAGCTGGATCTCCACGCCCACCGACTCCCTCCACCCCGCGTTCGCGCTCTCCAGGAAGCGCATCATGTCCCGCGCGGCCGCGAGCGCGCGCTCCGCGTGGTCGGGCTGCGCGGTGGGCGCGCCCCAGATCGCCATCACACAGTCGCCCACGAACTTGTCGACCGTGCCCTCGTGCCGGAAGACCGCGCCCGTCAGCAGCGTGAACAGCTCGTTGAGGAGCGAGACCACCTGCTCGGGCGGCAGCCGATCCGACAGCGGCGTGAACGCGACCACGTCCGCGAAGAGCACGGTGATCTCGCGCCGCTGCCCGCCGAGCTCCATCGACGCCTCGCGCCGGATGATCGCCTCGACCAGCTCCGCCGGGAGGTAGCGCCCCAGGTCGCCGCGGATGGCCTGCTCCTGTCGCATCGCCTCCTCCGAGCGCTCGAGCGCCGCCGCCGCCTCGCTCAGCGCGTCGCCCAGCACCGCCAGCTCGTCGCCCGTCTCCACCTCCACCCGCGCGTCGAAGCGCCGGGCCGAGAGCTGCTTGGTGAACTCCACCAGGGTCGCGATCGGCGCGGTGAGCCGCCGCGCGAGGAAGAACGACGCGAGCACCGCGAGCAGGAGCGTGCCCGCGATGGTCCCGATCACGATCGCGCGCATCTCGGCCAGCGACGCGTACGCCACGTCCTTCGGGATCTCCGTGACCACCGCCCACGGCGCGCCCTCGGTCGCCACCGACGTGCGCAGCCAGCCGTCGCGCTCGCTCGACGTCGGCGCGCGCGAGAGCGTGGCGGGCGGCCGCTCGGCCTCGGTGAGCAGGAGCTCCATCTGCGGATGCGCGAGCCGCCGCCCCCGCTCGTCGAGCAGCACCATGCGCCCCCGCCGCGACGCGATCTGCGCGCTCGAGAGCTCGGCCAGCCGCCGCTGCACCCGGTCGAGCGAGACCGGCGCCGCGATCCACCCCGTCGCGCGCCCCTGCGCCGACAGCTGCGTCAGCACCAGCACGCGCACCTCCGAGTCGCGGCCCGCGCGCGTCGCCTCGCCGAGCCCACGCTCCCGGGTCGCCGCGTCGAGCGCGTCCGGCGTGGGCACCTCCCGCGCGCTCGGGTCTCGCATGCGATCGATCAGCGCCCCGTCCGCGTCGTACACCGCGACCACGTCGAGCCCCTCGTGCGCGTCCAGGAGCCGGAGCGCCGTGGCGAGCCGCGCCTCCTCCGGGAGCGAGTCGTCCGTCAGCGCGTTCGCGATCGCGCCGAGCCCGGCCCGCGCGCGCGACAGCTCGCCGTCCACCGCCTCCGCCAGCTGCTCGGTCAGCGCGATCTGCAGCGCCTGCGACGACGACTCCACCTCGCGCGCGTTGACGTCGATCAGCAGCCAGCCGACGAGCGCGAGCGGGAGCGCGGCGACGCCGATCGTGAGCAGCGCGATCTTCAGGCGGAACGACGTGCGCATCCGCCGTGGAGCATAGCCGCTCCGCGGAATCGTCCGTCGCCCAGTTCGGTGGCTGGCTTTCTGCGGCCGCGCGGGAGATCGTCATCACATGCTCCGCGTACTCCTCTGTGTCGCCCTGCTGGCCGGCTGCGCGCCCTCGGACGATCCGCCCGACGCCGCCAGGCTCGACGCCGCCGAGCCGCCCGCCGACGCCGCCGCACCCGACGCCGCCTCACCCGACGCGGCCGCACCCGACGCCGCCTCACCCGACGCCGGCGTCGAGCCGCCGCCCACGCCGCTCGTCGACGAGCCGTTCGAGCGCGCCGACCTCAGCGCGCGCGGCTGGAGCCGGGACCTCCAGCGCTGCGCCCCCGTGCGCGACGACACGCTCGGCCGCGATGTCATCGAGTGCGCCTTCGAGGCGGGCACCTCGAGCCCGGTAGGGGGCAACGACTCTTCCCGGTTCGATATCCCCGGGGGCCTCGAGGAGCTCACCCTCCACTTCCGCGAGCAGGTCCGCGCGGGCTACGTGCTCGGCAGCACCCTGCACGGCTTCTACGGCATCTCGAGCCTCGGCGGCTCCCCCGCCAACAGCCACATGACCCTCTACTTCGAGCCGTCGAACAGCGGCTTCGAGGGCGAGTGGGCGCTCAAGCTGCAGGACAACCAGGCCATGAACTGCGCCCACGGCAACACCGATCTGTTCGGCGTCACCGAGGACCGCTCCGTCGGAGGCTGCCAGCAGTCGATGCAGCAGGACCCGTCCGTGCGCGGCTGGTGCTGGGGCGATCCCTGCGACGGCGGCCTCGAGACCTACACCGGCCAGAGCGGCTGGACCGCGCAGCCCACCGAGGCGACCAAGGTCATGGCGGTCGGCGACTGGGTCGAGGTCGTCTACTACGTGCGGCTCAACACCCCGGGCAGCTTCGACGGCCTCGGCTACCTCGCGCTGCGCTTCCCGGGCGAGGACGCCTTCACCCCCGTGGTCGACAGCAGCGAGCTGATGATGCGCACCGCGCCGAACGCCGACACCCGCGTCGACCACATCCTCTTCGGCCCCTGGGCGAGCAGCAACCGCTCCGACTTCACGGTCCGCTTCGCCGACTTCGAGCTCTACGAAGGCGACGCGCGCGCGCACCTGCTCGCTCGATGAAGCTCGCCGGCGGCCTCCCGCTCCTCTGCGTCCTCTCGGTGGTGTACGCCTGCGGCGAGCCGGAGCCGGACGACTCCCCGCCCCGGCTCTCTGCCGAGACCCGGCGCGCCCTGAACGCCCCCGACCGCGTGGAGCTGCTCGTGCTCGGGGAGCGGCTCGAGAGGCCCCCGGCGGACGGCTTCGATGGGCGCGAGGTCCTCGCGGTCTTCGACGTGCATGCCTCGCACCACGCGCGCGTCGCGGAAGCCCTCGACGACGCGGTCGCGCAGGGTGACCTCGTGACGAGTTGCTACGAGCCTCACCACGGCCTGCGGATTCACGGCGGCGCGCGACCGGTGGAGCTCTCGATCTGCTTCCACTGCGCCCAGCTCCACGAGTTGCACGTCGACGGCCCCTACTCGGCCATCGCGGGGGGCCGGCTCCAAACCCTGCTCGACGACCTCATCCGCCGGCACACCGACTATCGATTCGACGAAGGGCAGGGCCCGTTCGGGGGGTGGGTCTCCAAATGATGACCCGACCCTTCAGGACAGCGGACGCCGGCCGTTCGGCCGGAGCCGAGGCTTCCCGTTGAGCGACCCTTACGACGCCACCACCGCGCAGTTCCCGGCCTTCCGCACGCCGGTCCCTCCCGCACCCGAAGGGCGACCCAAGCTGGTCGTGCTCCGCGGCGGCTCGCCGGGCAGCAGCTTCGAGCTGACCCGGCTGACGACCATCGGGCGCTCCTCGGAGTGTGAGATCCACATCCAGGAGAGCTCGATCTCGCGCTGGCACGCGCGCATCTCCGAGCGCGCCGACGGCCGCTTCGAGGTCGAGGACCTGCAGAGCCGCAACGGCGTCTGGGTCGACGGCCACAAGGTCGAACGCGCCACCCTGCGCGCCGGCACGCGAATCGATCTGGGGCAGAAGGTCACCCTCCTGTTCACCCTCGAGGACCCGCTCGAGCGCGAGCTGCGCGAGCGGCAGAAGATGGAGGCGATCGGCCGCATGGCGGCGGGCATCGCGCACGACTTCAACAACGTCGTCGGCGCCGCGCAGGCCACCCTCTCCCACCTCGAGTCGCTCCTCGGCGCGCTCCCCGACGCGCTCCCCGACGAGGCGCGCGACTGCATGGACGACCTCACCTCGGCCCTCGATCGCTCGGTCGAGCTGACCCGCTCCCTCGCCACCCTCGGCCGCCGCGAGGACACCCCCCGCGCCCTCGTCGCCCTGGACGAGGTCTGCCAGGAGGTCGCGCGCCTCTGCCGCCGCACCTTCCGCGCCGGCCACCAGATCCAGTGCGACGCCCCGCCGGATCTCTTCATCTTCGGCAGCCAGACCGAGCTGCACCAGGTCCTGCTCAACCTCTGCATCAACGCGCGCGACGCCATGCCCGAGGGCGGCCGCATCGCGATCACCGCCTCGAAGGTGGGCACCAGCTGCGTCGTGCGCGTGCGCGACACCGGCGTCGGCATGGCGCCCCAGACCCTCGAGCGCGCCTTCGAGCCCTTCTTCACCACCAAGCCCACCGGGCGCGGCACCGGCCTCGGCCTCGCCACCGTCGCGGAGCTCGTGCGGGGCATGGGCGGCAGCATCGACGTCGAGAGCGAGCTCGGCCGCGGCACCTCCTTCCGCATCGGCCTGCCCCTCGCGTCGCCCCCGCGCACCGAAGCCCCCCCGCCCCCGGCCAAGCGCACCTCGAGGACCCCCTCCCAGCGCATCCTCGCGCCCGGCCAGCGCGGCGCGCACATCCTCGTCGCCGACGACCAGGAGCTCGTGCGCCGCAGCCTCGGCCGCCTCCTCGTCGCGGCCGGCCACGAGGTCACCTTCGCCGCGGACGGCGAAGAAGCCTTGCGCGTCTACCGCGAGTCCCAGCGCAAGCCCGACCTCGTGCTCGTCGACCTCGACATGCCCGGTCTCACCGGCCGCGACGTCATCGAAGTCCTCGGCGGCCTCCCCAACCCCCCGGCCATGGTCGTCATCTCCGGCCACTGGGACCCCACCCGCCGCGCCGAGCTGATCCGCCTCGGCGCCGCCGCCTACCTCGCCAAGCCCGTCGACGCCTCCGTCCTCCGCCGCACCGTCGCCTCGCTCGTCACCCCGAGCGCCCCCGCGAGCGTCCGCCCCTCGTACCCCGCCGCCCGCCCGTCGTACCGGCCCTGAGCGCATACACGTCGGGTCGTGGCTGCGGGTGAGCTCTGCGGGCGTCAGCGTCTCGACCGAGACCGGCTCGAAGCGTGGGCCTTTCCCGTCGCGGCGGGCTGTGCAGAATGGGCGGCATGACCTTCGCTCGTTCTTGGTCGGCCGCGGCGCTCGCCGGGTCGCTTCTCTTGCTCAGCTCGACCGCGCTCGCCGAGACCTACGAGGTCGGCGACGGGATGGCGTACGGCGCCATCGGGGAGGTGCCGTGGGAGGCGCTGATGCCCGGGGACGTGGTGCGCATCCACTGGCGGGCGGAGCCGTACCGGGAGAAGTTCGTCATCGCGCGGCAGGGCACGGAGGCGGCGCCGATCGTGGTGCAGGGGGTGCTCGGGCCGGGCGGCGAGCGGCCGGTGATCAGCGGCGAGGACGCGACGACGCGGTCGGCGCTGAACTACTGGGGCGAGAGCCGAGGGGTGATCAAGATCGGCGGCTCGAGCGTGCCGGAGGAGACGATCCCTGCGTGGATCGTGGTGGAGAACCTCGAGGTCCGCTCGGCGCGGCCGCCGTTCTCGTTCACCGGGAGAGGCGGCGCCGACACGTACTCGAACAACGCGGCCGCGATCTATGTCGAGGTGGCGCAGAACCTGACGATCCGGAACTGCGTGATGCGCGACTCGGGCAACGGGCTCTTCATCGGCGCGCGCGGCGGCGACACGCAGGACATCCTGATCGAGGGCAACCACATCTACGACAACGGCATCGAGGGGCGCATCTTCGAGCACAACGCGTACACGGCCGCGATCGGGATCACCTACCAGTTCAACCACTTCGGGCCGCTCAGGGACGGGGCGCGCGGCAACAACCTCAAGGACCGCTCGGCCGGGCTGGTGGTCCGCTACAACTGGATCGAGAGCGGCAACCGGCAGCTCGACCTGGTCGACGCCGAGGACAGCCGCGTGCTCGTCGACCACCCGAGCTACGGGCGCACGTTCGTCTACGGCAACGTGCTCGTGGAGCACGAGGGCGACGGCAACTCGCAGATCGTGCACTACGGCGGCGACAGCGGGACGGAGGGCGACTACCGCAAGGGCGTGCTCCACTTCTTTCACAACACGGTCGTCTCCACCCGCAGCGGGAACACCACGTTGCTCCGGCTCTCCACCAACGACGAGACGGCCGACGTGCGCAACAACCTGCTCTACGTGACGGCCGGCGGGGGGCGCCTCGCGATGCTCGACGGCGCCGGGCAGCTCTCGCTCCACCACAACTGGATGCGGCCCGGCCGGGTCGACTCGCACGGCGCGCTCGAGGGCTCGATCTCGGACGACGGCACGACGGTCACGGGCGACGACCCGGCGTTCGCGGACGAGGCGGGGCAGGACTACCGGCTCGCCGAAGGCGCCGGGGCCATCGATGCGGCGGGCGCGCTCGCGGCCGACGCGATGGCTGCGCATTCTGTTCTGATGCAATACGTCGTGCACCAGCTGAGCGAGGGCCGGCCCTCCGCGGGCGCGGCCGACATCGGCGCCTTCGAGTACTGCGCGCCCGGGGCGTGCGAGGCGCCGCCGGCCGACGCGGGGGTCATGGCCGACGGCGGGGTGATCCCGGGCAGCGACGGCGGCCCGTCCGGCGGACGCGACGGCGGCGCCACGGCCGGCCCCGACGGAGGGAGCGCGGAGCCCGCCCCCGACGGCGGCTGCGGATGCAGCGCGCCCGGCACGGCGGCCCCCGACGCGGCGCTCCCGCTCCTGGGCCTCTTCGCGCTCTGGCTGCGCCTCCGCCGTCGCGCTCGCTGACCGCGCCCTCGGGCCGCGCGCTCAGGGGGTGCGGAAGCAACGCTCGTCGGAGCGGACCTCGCGGCCCGCGCCGTCGACCGAGTGCACGCGGAAGTGGTAGGCGGTCCCGGGCGTCAGGCCGTTGATGCGCTGGCGGTGCGCGGGGAGGAGGGCGGGCTCGAAGATGGAGAGCGCGCCGTAGACGAAGCTGTCGCCGTACTCGGTCTGTCCGGTCGCCTCGGTGTCCAGCTCCCAGTAGATCTCCACCGAGGTCGAGGTGACGTTCTCGGCCTCGAGCGCGACGATGCGCGGGCCGTCGGGGACGCCGGCGTCGCCGCCCGGCTCGCACTGGAAGGGGATCGAGCGCGCGGGGTCGTCGAGCGGCTGGAGGCCGAAGCAGGGGGCGCGGCAGACGCCCTCGACGCAGGTCTGGTCGTTCGAGCAGGAGACGCCCTCGCAGGCGTCGTCGAAGCGCAGGCGGATGGCGCGCTGGGCGCCGGCCTCGTAGCCGCCGCGGGCGAGCTGTCGCGCGGTCACGCAGCCGTCGGCGTCGATCAGCTCGGCGACGAGCTCGTAGCGGCGGGCGGCGTCGTCGTCGCGGGCCGAGAGGGGGACACGCGCGACGTCGGTGGTCGGGCCCATGCGGTCGAGCACGAGCTGCGCGTCGGTGTCCCACACCCGCACGCGGAGCCCGGCCGCGTCGACGCCCTGGTCGGCGGGATCGATGAAGACGACGACCTGGGTCGGCGCGGCCTGGCACCCGGCGAGGAGCGCGGCGAGGGTGAAGAGCGCCGTCCTCCAGGGCGGGGCGGGCGGCGCAGCCGATGCGAGGCGTCGAGAGCTCATGGTCTATAGTCCATCGCGTGACCGTCCCCGGCGACACCCTGATCTCCGGCTCGAAGTACTTGCACCTTTGTAGCCTCGCGCGCGGTGGGATGGGCGAGGTGACGTTGGCCGTTCGTCAGGAGGGCGGCTTTCGGCGTCTGTACGCGATCAAGCGACTCCACGATCTGTACCAGGACGACGTCGACTTCCGAAAGATGTTCCTCGACGAAGCCCGGCTGGCCGGCATGGTGCGCCACCGGAACGTGGTGGCCGTCCTGGACGTGGGCGAGGACGACGGCGGCCCGTTTCAGGTGATGGAGTACGTGGAGGGGCCGTCGGTGCACAAGCTCCTCGGGCGCCTGGGCAAGAACGCGGAGCGGCTTCCGGCGCAGCTCGCGCTCGACATCGTCGCGCAGGCCTGCCGCGGGCTCCACGCGGCCCACGAGCTGCGCTCGCCCGAGGGCGACACGCTCCACCTCGTGCACCGCGACGTCTCCCCGCAGAACCTGCTCATCGGCTTCGACGGCGGCGTCCGGGTGACCGACTTCGGCGTGGCCAAGGCGCTCGGGCAGAGCACCCAGACCGAGAGCGGGGTGCTCAAGGGCAAGATGGGTTACATGTCGCCCGAGCAGCTGCGGTTCCGCGAGATCGACCGGCGCTCGGACCTCTTCGCGATCGGCGTGGTGCTGTTCGAGCTGCTCACGGGGCGCCGGCTCTACTCGGGCAAGGGAGGGCGCTCGGGGCCGCTGCAGA
>SHBB01000599.1 GCA_004213565.1 Sandaracinaceae bacterium | reverse complement strand
TGCGCGGCGCGCTGGTCGTGCTGGCGGTGCCGGATCCGGTCGTGGCCGACGTGGCCGCGAAGCTCGAGGTGAGAGGCGCGCTCGTGCACTGCTCGGGGAGCCTCGGCGTGGAGGTCCTGCGAGGGCGCGCGCCCTCCGTCGGCGTGATGCACCCCCTCGTCTCCTTCGCGGACCCCGAGCGCCCACCGAGCCTGCGCGACGCGACCTTCGTCCTCGACGGGGACGACGAGGCCGTCAAGCGCGCAAGGAAACTGGCCCGCCGCCTCGGGGCCCGCCCGGTGCGCGCGCAGGTCCACGGCCCCGCCTATCACGCGGCCGCGGCGCTCGGGGCGAACGGCGCGGCCGCGCTCGCCGCGGTGGCGGTCCGCGTGCTCGAAGCGCAGGGAATGACCCGGCGGGACGCCGAGCGCGCGATGGGGGCCTTGCTCCGCACGGTGGGTGAGAACGTCGAGACGGTGGGCGTCCCGACCGCCCTGAGCGGGCCCGTGATCCGGGGTGACGCCGGCACGGTGCGGCGACATCGCGAGGCGCTCGAGGCCCTCGATCCGGGCGCGCGGCGCGCGTACGACGCGGTCGGCCCCGCCATCCTGGAGTGCGCACGCGAGGCTGGCCTCGACCCCGAGCGCGCGGCCGAGGTGGCGCGCGCCCTGACCGAGTGACCGCGGCCCCGGTCAGCGGAGCGCGGCCCAGACCACCAGCAGGACGAGCACCACCGCGAAGGCGAGCCCGATCAGCACCATCGGCGCGCGGGAGGTGGGCTCGGCGTCCGAGGCGGTGAGTCGCTTCGTCGTCTCCTCGGCGAGCGGCCGCCCGGACGGCGACGTCGGCTCCGGGCTGCTCAGCGCCACGATCTCCACCGGCGGCCCCGCCTCGAGCGCCTCCGCGGCGCGCTCGCGCTCGCGCCGGAGCAGCACGACGTCCGACTCGAAGTGATCGCTGAGGAAGCTGCCGAACCGGATCTGCGAGACGAAGAGCTTGGCCTTCATCGCGTAGTCGTCGAGCGCCCGGAGCATCTCGGCCGCGCTCGGGAAGCGAGCCTCGGGATCGGGGGCGAGCGCGCGGTCCAGGATCGCCTGCAGCTCGCCCTGCTCGGGCAGACCACGGTCGGGCAGCGGCGGCACCTCGCCTCGCTTGGCGAGCGCCAGCATCTCGGCCTCGGTCCCCTTGTAGAGCCGACGCCCCGCGCAGAGCTCCCAGAGGACGATCCCGGCCGCGAAGACGTCGGCCCGACCGTCGAGCTCCTCGCCTCGCGCGTGCTCCGGCGACATGTACGCCGCCTTGCCCGCGACGCGCGAGCGCTCCCCCGTGCTCTCGGTGTCGTCGTCTCGGTCGTCGTCTCGGTCGTCGTCTCGGGCGTCGGGGGCGCGCACGGAGCCCCCGAGCGCCTTGGCGATGCCGAAGTCACAGAGCTTCACCTCGCCCTCGAAGCTGATCAGCACGTTCGAGGGGGAGACGTCGCGGTGCACGATGCCGAGCGGCTCGCCCTCGTCGTCCTTCTTCCGATGCGCGAAGTCGAGGGCGGCGAGCGCCTCTCGGACCACGAAGAGGGCGAACTCGGCCGGGAGCGGGATGCGGCGCTTGCTCAGGCGGCGGAGGAGCTGGTTGAGGTCGTAGCCCTCGACGTACTCCATCGTGATGTAGAGACGGTCGCCCTCACGGCCGAGGTCGAGGACCTGCACCACGTTGGCGTGACGCAGGTCGGCGACGAGCTTGGCCTCGTCGATGAGCATCTTGGCGAACTGCGGATCCCCGCCGAGCTCGGGGAGGATCTGCTTGACCACCACGCGGCGGGCGCCACCGAGCTCGGTGTGGGCGCGCGCGAGGTAGATGTCCGCCATGCCCCCACGACCGATGCGATCGAAGAGGTGATAGCGCCCGAAGCGTCGCGGGAGGTGGTCCGTCTCGGCCGCGCCGTCCCCCTGTGCCCGGGCCCCGCGTTCATCCGCACGCAGGGTGCTCGCGTCGGTCCCCAATTTCCGCTCTCCCGCCGCGCTTTTGCCAGGGACGCCGGAGAAACGCAAGCGTGGCGGTTCTCGCCGTGGCGGCGAGTCAGTCCTCCGGGTCGAGCTTGCCCCTCGCGGATTTGAGGATCTGCACCGTGCGACCGAAGCGGCGCTTGCCCCACTGGGTCTCGTCGTCGCCCTGCTGCCCGGCCGGCGTGGGGGCGACCGCGCCGCCGCGCGCCTCGACGCCACCGAGGAAGGTCTCGATCTTCTTGAGGCGCGCCGCCGCGTCGTCCTCCGAGACGTAGACCTCGAGCCGCCGCTTCAGGGCGGGGAGCGCGGCGCGGTACGCCTCGGGCCCGCCGTCCGCCTCCTGGCCCGCCTCGGCCAGCGCGCGGCGCACGGCACCGGGGCCGACGTACGCGGAGAATCCGCAGAGCTCGACGATGCGGTCGAAGAGCGCGTCCTGACTCACAGCTCACCTCTCATGGACAAGTCACACCGGCCCCCTCGAGCACCTCGGGTCGGAGAAGATCGTCCCCCGAGCCCTCCCGGACGAAGCCGACGTCGCGTAGCAGCCTCAGGGTATCGTCGTACGCGGCGCGGTCCAGGCAGCCGGGCGTGACCTCGGCCTCGCCGAGGAGCCCTGGCTGGACCAGCTCGGACACCCGCTCCAGCTGCCACGTCTGGTGCACGCGCGGATCCTGACGCGACCCGGAGCCGTCGCAGGTGTCGCCGCACAGCGCGAGCACCAGCTCCGTCGCCTGCTCGCGGTTGCCCTCCTCGAGGACCCAGCGCCAGCCGCGGAGGGTGGCGCGGATGAAGCGCTCGGCGATCTCGCGGCCCGTGATCCCCGTGCCCTCGAAGTCCGGGTCGTCGAGCAGCGCCTGGGTCGTGAAGATGAAGTCCTCGAGGAGGCCGCAGCCGTGCTCCGCCGTGGGCAGCCGCACGAGCGTGTCGAGCGGGTGGCCGAGGCCGACGATCTGGTCGAGCTCGTTGTAGACCATCGCGCTCGCCAAGGTGACGTCGTCGGGGAACACGAGGGCCGGGTCGAACGCGTACGACACGGTCGTGACGTCGGGCTCCTGTCCGGGCGGCAGGTCGCTGTCGAGGTCGCTCGTGATGCCGTGACTTCGCAAACACACCTGCACTGGGAACTCGTTGCCGAAGTCCCACACGCCGAGGGTCGTCCCGGGCAGGTCGTCGAAGCTCGCCACGCCGCTGTCGGCCAGGCCCACCATCTCGAAGCCGGGGCGCTGGAAGATCTGGGCGATGTGGCGCAGCTGATGATCGTTCTCCTCGACCTCGCGCACCATGTTGGCGATCCAGTCGGTGCCGAAGTGAGCCTCGCCGGTGGCGACCGCCTGGGACGGGTTCACGCCGCCGCCGTCCAGCACGACGACGTCCAGGCCCTCCTGCTCGTAGAAGGTGAAGCCGTCGTCGCGGGGCACCATCGGCCCCGCCGAGGCGCCGTCCGCGTGCCCTCCGGCCGCGTAGTACCCGGCGAACTGGGCCTGGGGGAACCACTTCGACTGGAACACGATCCGCACCGGATTCTCCGGGGTGCCGACCGCCCCGCCGCCGCCGTCACACCCGATGGCCCCGCACGCGACCACGAACATCACCGACGACGACCACAAACCGCTTCTGAACATCCTCATCCCCCACAACTGCCCGGCCTACCCGGCCGTGAGCTCCAACACCAGGTGGTAGTCCAGCGTGGGCACGCCACGCGCCGCCGAGAGCACCACGAAATAGACGCCCGGCTCGAGGCCCTCCGCGAAGGCGTCGCCCGCTTCGATGCTCGGACAGCCGCCGCCTGCACGACCGATCTCACCCGTGCCACGGCGCACGAGCCCGTCCTCGCCGAGCAGCGTCATCGTGACCTCGGGCGTCTCGTCGCCGCACGGCAGCTCCGCTCCGTCGAGCATCGTCGCGCGCAGGCTCGCCGTCTCCGTCACGCGCACCGCGAACACGTCCACGTCGCACGCGCCACCCAGCCGCCCGACGAGCGACCGCGTCGAGCCCATCTCGGCCGGCGCGACGTTCGCCTCCGAGCGCTCGTTGTTGGGCTCGATCTCCCGCAGCCGCTCCAGCGAGATCTCCAGCCGGCAGTCCGCGTCGCAGCCGTCGCCGTCGATCTCGTTGCCGTCGTCACAACCCTCGCCCGGCTCGCGCCGCCTGTCTCCACATGTCGTCTTGACCACGGTCAGGTCCAGCTCGCCGCCCCCGCGGTAGCTGTCGAAGCCGATGATGTGCTCGCCGGCGACCTCGGGCTCGAAGACGAACGACTCCAGGATCCCGGGACCGCAGCGATCGATGAGCGCGGTGCAGCTGCCGGGGTCGCAGACCGGCATCGTGTAGAGCACCACGTCGGACTGCGTGTCGAGCGGCTCCGCGATGATGGTCCATCGCTCCCCGGGCCCCGCCTGGATGGCCACGAAGCCGTCGGCGCCGCTGAGCCCGCGTCCGTCGCAGCCGGTCAGCGCGCGCTCGTCGTCCTCGAACAGCGCGAGGTCGACCCGGACGCTCCCGCCCGTGTCGTCCAGGACCATCAGCTCGCCGGGGCCGCAGTGGTCCGAGACCGCGAGGGTCGGCTCGACGCCCGCGTCGAGCGCCGCGAGGGCGGGGCCGATGTCGTAGATGTCGCAGCCGAGCAAGAGCAGCGCGAAGAGGCAGCCACGGCGCATCAGAAGCGACCTCCCGAGACGAGACCGACCTCGCCCGGAGCGAGCGTGGGGACGACGAACGCCACCGCGTCCGTGGCTTCGCCTCCCGACCAGTCGGTGAGCAGCAACGCCCAGGCCACGCTGGCCGCGCCGAGCACGGAGGTGGTGACGATGAGCACGTTCGTGCGGGTCTGGAGATCGAGGCCCGCGTAGTAGCCATCGAGCGTGGGCGCTGCGAGGTACGCGTCGTGCGACTCGAGCACGTCGACGGTCGACCAGGTCAGCAGCGCCGCCGACACGAGGGTGAGCCCGGCCGGCACGGTCAGCCATACGGGCGCCAGGCGCCACTCGCCACCGGCGATCGGCCGCCTCGGCGTGTCCACGTCCGCGACCGCCGCCTGCCCCTCGAACGACTCGGGATCGATCTCGCTGCCCAGCTCGAGCAGGTGGTTGCCGTGCTGGTCGAGGACCTCCACGTGGTACTCGACCGCCGCCTCGGCGGTGAGGCCGGTCACGGGCACGGCGAGCTCGTCCTGCGCCTCGAGCTCCACCCGCTCGAACGCGGTCGCGCCCCGGACGCGGACGAACGCCACGACCCGCGCCGCCATCCCGAGCGGGTCCTGGAGCTGCAGGCCGACGCCGCGCGACTGACGGAGCCTCCGGGCGTCCACCTCGAACGCGCCGTTGCGCGCGGCCCACTCGCCTCGCGCTTCGAGCAGCGGCTGGCGGAGGCGCGGAGAGAGGTCGGCGCCGTCTTCGGGCGAGCCGAGCGCGATCATGCGCGCGAACGCGTCGCGCGCCGCCTCCTCGTCTCCATCCGCCGCCGCGGCGATCCCCATCAGCCGGTACATGCGCGCCACGTCGCCGGGCTCGTGGCCGCCCTCGGAGAGCGCCTGCTGGGCGAGCTCGCGCGCGCGCGGGAAGTCGACCTCGAGGTACGCCTCCTCCGCCTGGGCCAGCCGATCCTGGGCCCACGCCGGCGATGCCAGCGAGAACCCCGAGACGATGATCCAAGAAGCGAAGAGAGCCCTCAACGAAGCCCCACCCGCCGACGCAGCGTCTCGCCCGCCTGAATCTCCACCGTGTACCTCTCCTCGATCCCTTGCTCGGCGTTGCGCAGCAACAAGACGTGCCTCCCTGCGGGAAGCTCGACGCGCATCAGAGGGGTGTTCCCGAGCGACCGACCGCCGAGGCTGACCTCGGTCCACGGCGTCGTGTCGAGGAAGAGGAGCCCTGGCTCCGCGCGAGGCGCGGGGGCGGTCTCCTGGGTCTGCGCAGGCCGGCGCCGGCGGCGGCTCCTCCGCGGCGCGGTGGCGACGGCCTCCGCCTCCGCCTCGGCGGGCTCTTCCTCCGCGTCCGCCGCTCCCTCGGCGTGGTCGCTCACCGCGTCCGGCTCCTCCGGCGCCGCGCCTCCCGGCGCGTCAGCCTCCGTCGGCTCGACGGCCGGCGGGGCGGCGGCCTCCACGTCTGCGCCCTCGGCGGCGGCGGCGGGGGCCGCCGAGGCGACCGCGGGCGCGCTCGGCGAGGCGTCGGACGCGAGCGCGG
>SHBB01000598.1 GCA_004213565.1 Sandaracinaceae bacterium | reverse complement strand
CGTCGCCGCGTTCGCCGCCCGCGCGGAGCCCATCCTCCCCTCCCCGACCCCACCCACCGACGTGCCGCTGATGCGCATCGCGCGCGCGCTCGAGGGTGAGATGGGGAGCGCGACCCGCTTCGAGGCCGCGTGGGAGACCGTGTCGCCGTGGGTTCGGGAGTCGAGCGACCCGCTGATCCTCGTGATCGGCGACGGGGGCCTGACCACGGGCGCAGGCGCGCGCAGGGCGCTCCTGGAGGCGCGCCGCAGCGGCGCGGATGTCGCCTTCCTCAACGTCGCCGATCGGCCGAGCACGCCGGGCCTGCGCGGCGCCGCGGAGACGGCCGACGTGATGGTCGTCGACGCGGGCGTCGAGGCCGACCGCGCGGCGCGTGGCCACGGCATGGAGGCGCTCGAGGAGCGGATCCGCGCCCTGCTCGCGCCGGTCGTCGAGCCACGGCTGACGGCCCGGATCGGGCGCCGCACGGTCGCGCTCGGGCGCCTGCGCGCGGGAGAGGAGAGGGTCTGGGAGGGCGTCGCCGCGGGCCCCGTCCGCGTGCTCGGTGTCCGCGCCGCCGCGCCCCCCGCGCCGCTCGCGCGCGCGCTCGCCGACCGCCTGGCCGTCCGCGTCCGGAGCGCACCTCCCCTCCGGCTCGTGGCGGTGGCCGATCCTTCGCCGCCCGACACCTGTACAACGCAAGGCACATTCAGAGCCGCCGACGCCCCCGTGCCAGTGGGCACGCGCCTCGCGCTGGCCGACACGCGCCGCTGCGATCAACCCGTCATCGGCGACGGCGCGGAGGCAAGCGCGCCCGAGGTCGAGGCCGCTGACCAGCCCGAGAGGATCGCGCGGCTGGCCCGGCACGCCGACCAGTCCAGCCTCCCGGCGCGCTCGCTCCTCCATCTGCTGCGCCAGCGCATCGTCCCCGTGGCCCGCGGGTGCTTCCGCGACGATCGCAGAGGTCGCGCGGCCTACCAGACGCGGGCCACCTACAGCTTCCGGCTCGCCGATCGCGAGATCATCGACGCCGAGGTGCAGGGGCGGCTGAGCGACGCGCTCCGTCTGTGCCTGGAGCGCGCGATCGACGATCTCGAGGTGCCGCCCTTCGAGGGCACCGTCTCGGTCCGCTATCCGCTCTACACGCGCGCGGTGGAGCGCCCACCGACGCTCACCCTGGACGCCGACGTGGCCGACGCGGTCGACGCCCTCGGGGAGTAGCTTCACCCCTCCCGCGCGACGGCTCACCCCGAAGCGGGTGCCGCCCCTCGGTCCGCTGCTACCGTAGGCCTGCGTGGAGAGCTCCGACGCGGCGACCCTGTTGATCGAGCTGGCCGAGAAGATGGGCCTGCTCGCGGCGGCGGCGCTCGTCGCGGTGCTAATCCCGCCGCTCCGGAACCGGCTCCTCGGTGTCGGGCGGCGGAGGGACAAGCTCGCCGCGGTGGTGCTCGGGCTCGGGCTCGCCGCCTGGGGGGCGATGCTCGGCTTCCACGTGGGCGGCGAGCACATCAACGTCCGCGCGATCGGCGTGCTCATCGCGGCCATCCTGGGCGGCTGGAAGGCGGGCGCGCTCGCGGGCCTGGGCGGCGGGCTCTTCTACTCCGCGCTCGTCGACGCGGAGACGGCGCCGTGGGTGCTGGCCGCGTCGATCACCGACGGCGTGCTCGCCGGGATCGTCGCGCAGCGGCGCCCGCGCTGGTTCACGGGCTGGCGCGTGTTCGTCACGTCGATCGGCATCCAGGCCATCCACCTCGTGGTGGTCGGCGTGGGGCTCATCGCGATCGGACACGCGGCGCGCTACGTGCCCGCCTGGCCCGCTCACCTGGTGAAGCTGGTCGTCGTGGCCTCGGGCGTGACGCTGTTCGTGACGGTGGCGCGCCTCGTCGTCAGCCGCGAGGAGCAGGCGATCGCGCTGGTGGAGGCGCGCGCGGCGGCGGACACGGCGGCGCTCGAGTCGCTGCGCCGACGGCTCGAGCCGCACTTCCTGTTCAACGCGCTCAACGTGGTGCGCGCCACCATTCGACGAGACCCCATGCGGGCCCGCGAGCTCGTGAGCGACCTGGCGGATCTGTACCGCTACCTGCTGTCCCATCCGGACGAGGCGCCGCTGGCCGCGGAGGTGGACCACGCGCAGGCGTACCTCGCGATCGAGCGCGCGCGGCTGGGCGACGAGCGGCTGGAGGTCAGCGTGTCCTTGCCGGAGTCGCTCGCGGCCATCCGCGTGCCGCCGCTGCTCTTGCAGCCGCTGGTGGAGAACGCGGTGAAGCACGGCGTGGGGCGTCGGGACGGTCCGGGCACCGTCGCGCTGCGTGCGCGCCTGGAGGAAGACATCCTCGTGATCGAGGTGGAGGACCGCGCGAGCGGCAACAGGGTGCCCCCCATGGACCGTGGGAGCGGAATTGCGCTCGAGACGCTGCGCCGACGGCTGGCCAGGCGCTACGGGGAGCGCGCGAGCCTGGGGCTGAGCCCGACGGCCGAGGGCATGCGCGCGATCGTGCGGTTGCCGGTGGAGGAGCGCGAGCTGCTCGAAGAAGACAGGGAGGCGGCGTGAGCACACGGAAGCTGAGGGCGCTGGTGGTGGACGACGAGCCGCTGGCCCGCGACGAGCTGGTCTTCTTGCTGGAGCAGCTGGACGTGAAGGTGGTGGGCGAGGCGGGCGACGCGCCCTCCGCGCTGAAGATGCTGAAGCAGGCGGCGCCGCACGCGGTGTTCGTCGACCTGCGCATGCCGGGCCCGGATGGGCTCGCGCTCGCGGAGACCTTGATGAAGCGCTCGGACGCGATCTCGGTCGTCGTGGTGAGCGCGCACGACGACGGCGCCATCCGCGCGTACGAGGCGGGGGTCGTCGACTACCTGCTCAAGCCGGTCCGCCTGGAGCGTCTGACCAAGGCCGTGGAGCGCGCGATGGAGCGCATGCCGGCGGCGAAGAACCCGGACGCGACGCTGACCCGCCTCGCCGTCAAGCGGCGCGGGAAGCACGTCGTCGTCCAGATCGACGACGTCGTCTACTTCGAGGTGAAGGACGAGCTGGTCTGGGCGGTCACCGACGAGGATCGCTACGCGCTCGATCTCACGCTCTCCGCGGTCGAAGAGCGGGTGCCGAAGGACGAGTTCTTTCGCAGCCACCGCGGCACGCTGGTGCGACTCGACCGCATCGCGGGGTTCGAGCCGGCCGGCGCGGGCACGTACGCGCTGCACCTCGAGCACCCCGAGCGTCCGACCGTGCCCCTGGCGCGAGAGCGGGCCCGGCTGCTCAAGGAGCTGATCCCGATCGCGGGATGAGCCGATTGAACCCAGGCCTCCCGGGTGAGCACGCTCGCCGACGTCTACCCTCGCCTCCCCGCGCCCCTCGCCGCGCGCTGCCGCCGGCTGGGCCCGGCGCCCGACGCTCGCCCCGCCTTCATCGTCTACTGGATGCGCACCGCGGCGCGCGCGCACGAGAACCCGGCGCTCGACGTGGCGCTCTGGCTGGGCGCGCAGCTCGGGGTGGGCGTGTTCGTGCATCACGGCCTGAGCGAGCGGTATCCGTACGCCTCGGACCGGCACCACACGTTCATCCTGGAGGGCGCGCGCGACGTCCGGGACGCGCTGACCCAGCGGGGCATCGGCTACGCGTTCCACCTCGAGCGCGAAGGTCACCAAGGGCCGGTGCTCGTGGAGCTCGCCAGGCAGGCCGGGCTCGTCGTCACCGAAGACATGCCCGTGCCGCCCCTGTCCGGCTGGACGGGCGCCCTCGCGCGCCGCGCCGAGGTCCCGGTGCTGCTGGTGGACACGGCGTGCGTCGCCCCCATGAAGGCGACGACGAAGGCGCCGAGCCGCGCGTTCGCGTTCCGCGAGGCCACGCAGGCGCTCTGGGACGAGGCGCTGCGGACCCCGTGGGAGGAGCAGCCCGACCCGTCGTCGTTCGTCCCCGACCTGCCGTACACGCCGACGGATCTGGACACCCCGATCCCCGAGCTCGTCGCCGCGTGCGAGATCGATCACCTGGTCGGGCCCGTGCCCGATACGCGGGGCGGGAGCGTGGCCGGCTACGCGCGGTGGGACGCCTTCCAGGCCCGCGGGCTCTCGCGCTACGCGAAGGACCGCAACGATCCGAACCGTCGCGGCGTGAGCCGCATGAGCCCGTATCTGCACTACGGCATGGTCTCCCCGCTCCGGATCGCGCGCGAGGCGCACGGGGCGGGCGCGGAGAAGTACCTGGACGAGCTGCTGACCTGGCGTGAGCTCGCCTACTGCTGGTGCGCTCATCAGGACGCGCCCGGGACCCTGTCCGCGCTGCCCGCGTGGGCCCGGGAGACGCTCGACGCGCACCGCGGCGACCCGCGGGAGCTCCGCTCCTGGGAGACGCTCGCCCGCGCGAAGAGCGGCGCGCCGCTCTGGGACGCCGCGCAGCGATCCTTGCTGGTCCACGGCGAGCTGCACAACAACCTACGCATGACCTGGGGCAAGGCGCTGGTCGGCTGGAGCGCGACGCCCGAGCGGGCCCTCGAGCGGCTGGTCGACCTCAACCACCGCTACGCGCTCGACGGGCGGGACCCGGCCTCCTACGGCGGCCTGCTCTGGTGCCTCGGCCTCTTCGACCGACCGTTCGAAGAGACGCCCGTCCTCGGGAAGGTGCGGAGCCGCTCGATGGCACATCACGCGTCGCGCATGGACGTCGCCCGCTACGCCACCGAGACCTCACGCCCGTTCGCGCGCGAGGTCCCGCGGGTGGCCGTGGTCGGCGCGGGCGTCGCCGGGCTCCTCTGCGCCCGGACGCTCCACGACCACGGGGTGAAGGTGACCGTGTTCGAGAAGGCGCGCGGCCCCGGGGGGCGCACCTCGACCCGGCGACGCGACGGCGTCCGCTTCGACCACGGCGCGCAGTACTTCAGCGCCCGCGACCCCGTGTTCGCGCGGTACGTGGAGAGCTGGGCCGAGGACGGGATCGTCGCCCCCTGGGACGCCCGCTTCGTCACGCTGCGCGATGGGGCGGTGACGCGAGACCAGCCTCGCGCCGCGCGCTGGGTCGCCACGCCCAAGATGAGCGCGCTCGCGTCGCACCTGGCCGCCGATCTCGACGTCCGGTACGGGCGCCGCGTGACCTCGCTCGAGCCCGGATGGACGCTGCACGCGGAGGACGGCGCGCTGGGCCAGTTCGACCACGTGCTGCTCTCCGCCCCCGCGCCGCAGAGCGCGGCGCTCCTCGAGGGGACGGCTCTCGAGGGTCGGCTCGACGACGTGGCGCTGGCCCCGTGCTGGGCGGTGATGGTGCGACTCTCCGACCGCCTCGACCCGGGCTGGGACGCGGCGCGCGTCGAGGGCGGGCCGCTCGCGTGGATCGCGCGGGACGCCAGCAAGCCCGAGCGCGACGGCGCGGAGACCTGGGTCCTGCACGCCAGCCCGACCTGGTCCGAGGCGCACCTCGAAGACGGCGCGGAGGACGTGGCCGCGGACCTCGCCGGCGCGTTCTCGACCCTGACCGGCGCCGCACCGACCGAGGCGGTGGCGCATCGCTGGCGCCACGCCCGGACGCTGTCGGCGCTGGGCGAGCCCTGCCTCTTCGAGGCGGCAGTCGGGCTCGGGGTGTGCGGTGACTGGTGCCTCGACGCCAAGGTCGAGGCGGCGTTCCGGAGCGGCGCCGCGCTCGCGGGCCGCGTCCTGGGCGCGATTGGAAACCGCGCTCCTCGCTGACGACTCACCGCGTGCGTCACATCCCGCTCGCCGCCGCCGCGCTCCTCCTGCTCGGCGCCTGCTATGGCTCTCACGGCGTCCTCGAGGAGTTCGAGTGTCCGGAGGGCAGGCCGGACGATCCCGAAGAGGTCCCGCCCGTCGACCTGCTCTTCGTCATCGACGACTCCGAGTCGATGGAGGAGGAGCAGGACGCTCTGCGCGACTCGTTCGACGACCTCCTCCGGGCGCTGGTGACAGGCGACGCGGGGGCCGACGGCGTGCGCGACTTCCCCCCGGTGACGGATCTGCACGTCGGCGTGGTCACCGCGGACCTCGGCGTCGCCGTGGCGTCGGGGTGCTCGGGGGGCGGGCCGGGAGACGGCCGGAGCGGCGTGCTGCGGCGGGGCGACTGCGGCGGGGCGGGCTTCGTCTCGGTCGACCCCGAGGCGCCCGAGGCCTCCGTGGCCGAGTTCGCGTGCCTGGCCTCGGTGGGCGTCGCGGGCTGCGCGGTGGAGCAGCCTCTGGAGGCGGCCCTCCTCG
>SHBB01000597.1 GCA_004213565.1 Sandaracinaceae bacterium | reverse complement strand
CCGCGCCGCCGAGCCAGGCCGCGGCCCCCACCATCACGTGCGCCAGCGGCGGGTGCTCGAAGTACGGCTGGATGATCTGCCAGCGGCCGTTGGTCTGCATCCAGTAGACCAGCTCGCTCCGCTCGACGCCGCCTCCGTAGTACGGCGACCAGAAGGTCCAGCCCCGCGTCTCGCCCTCGGTGAGCAGCGAGTAGCCGTTCCAGACCGCGAACAGCTCGTCGCCGTTCTCCTGGAACTGGGGCATCACGTGGTAGTCCCAGAGCCGGTAGCCGAGGCCCAGGGTCAGGATGCCCGCCAGCGCGAGCCAGCCGAGCCGGCGCCGGCGCCGGGCCGGATCCCCGAACAGGATCAGCGCCAGCGGCAGGACGAGCAGGAGCCACGCGAGGGCGGCGGCGGTCCAGACGATCGCGACGTCGCCCTCGTCGGTCCACGCGGGGCGGGTGTCCGCGCTGTCGACGTCCTCCCAGCTGCGACCGTCCACGCTCTGCTGCAGGAGCAGGCTGGTCTGCATCGGGGTCCGGTCGCGCTTCTCCTCGAAGCGCCCCGACCACTCGAACCGGACGTCGTGCTCGCCGGGTGAGACCCACTCCGGGTCGCGCTCGCCGTCGACGAAGAGCTCCGCCTCGCCCGAGTGAGGGCGCGCGCGGAGGTGGATGGAGCCGGGGCCGTCGACGTGGAGGCGGCCCCACATCGTGATGCGAAACCGGGGCATCTCGTCCGGCACC
This sequence comes from Sandaracinaceae bacterium, assembly GCA_004213565.1. Lineage (GTDB taxonomy): Bacteria > Myxococcota_A > Polyangia > Polyangiales > Sandaracinaceae > JAVJQK01. The sequence continues at coordinate 5,490 of SHBB01000597.1, read as the reverse complement.
CCGAGGCTCGCGTAGTCCCAGGACTGGACGTAGCGGCTGAGCGCGCGGTGCTCGTTCGGGTGCTGGATGCGGTGCTCGACCGTGCGCAGCACCTCGACGTAGCGCTCCCGGGTCGCGGTGTCGTTCGACGGCGAGGCTCGCTCGACGCGCGGCGGCTCCTGGGTCCCGGGGCGTGCTCCGAGGCGCGCTCCGAGGGCCTCCTGGCCTGCCTCCCCGCGTGTCTCCTCCGCCGACTCCTCCACCGACTCCTGGGGCGGCTCCTCGACCGGCTCCTCGATCAGGGCCTCGTAGCGGACGGAGAGCCCGCGGCGCGCGTAGCCGTCCGCCCACCACGCCGCGGCGAGCAAGGCCGCGGTGGCGAGGAGGACGGCGCTGGAGTGCAGGACGCGCGAGCGGGTCATCGCGAAGGGAGCGCTCCGCGCCAGAGGAGGAAGGCCACGAGCAGCCCGAGGAGAGTCAGGATGCGAGCGTACCAGAGCGTGGCGGGCTCATAGCGCACCTCGAGCCGATGTCGCCCCTCGGGCAGCGCGACGGCGAGTCGGCCCGCGTCGTCGACGACGGAACCCGTATCACCGACGACCTCCCAGTCCGGGTGGAAGTTCTGGTTGAAGATCACCCGGGCGCGCTCCGGGAGGTCCACGGTGGCGAACACGCCGTGGTTGGTGCGATGCGCCGCCAGGAGGCGACCGCCCTCGGGCACCCGCACCTGGGGGCGATCGCCGCGCCACAGGCCGGGGGCCACGCGCCAGCTCATCGCGCCGACGTAACACTGCGTCGTGCCCACCCCGCGCCTCGGCAGAGACGCCAGCTCGGTTTGATACGCGGGGCTGGTGTCGAGGTGGAAACGCCCCGCGGGCGCCCCGTGCACGGCCGGCAGATCCCAGTGGTCGTGGATCACCACGCCGAAGATCGTCCCGGGCAGCACCAGCAGCGCGACGGCGAGCGCCGCGAGGACCTGGCGGGGGAGGGCGCCCACGCGGCTCAGCAGACGGCGCTCGCGGAGCCAGGCCGCGGCGGCGTCGAGCCCCTCGCCCGCGAGGAGCGCCAGGTAGAACGTGGCCAGCACGCTGAAGCGCGAGGGGACGCGCAGGGAGTCGTAGACGGGGAGCCGGTGGATCAGCTCCCAGGGCGCGAAGGGGCCGTGGTTGCCCATCATCAGGGCCGCGAAGAAGAGCAGCCCCAGGGCCGGCTCCCAGCGGCGTCGGAGGAGGCACGCGCCGAGACCGAAGAGCGCGACGACGAGCAGCGGCCAGCCGACGAACGCCGTGTACTCGTTCCAGACGTAGATGTGATCCGGGTGGCGCCACGGGAAGTCCCAGGTCGTCCACACCTCGATCAGCTCGTGCGGCAGCATCGAGTCGGTGCTCTCGATGGTGCGCGGGAAGAGCCTCAGCGTCCGCACGACGGGGAGTATCCGGATGGCGCCGAGGGTCGCGGTGAGCCCGAAGATGGTCAGACCGGTGGCGGTCACGCGGGCGAGCGGGCGGGCGGAGCGGGTCCGGCGGACGTCGCGCGCGGCGACCAGCGCCGCGTCGAACGCGAGCAGCAGGACGAAGTAGGGGAACGGGTAGGTCCCTCCCTCGAGCAGGGTCAGCGCGAGGAGCGCGGCGGTGGCGACCGCCCAGCGCAGCTCGCGGTAGGCCGCGCGCCAGGTCAAGAGGAGCCAGGGCGCGAGATAGAAGGGGACGAACGTGAAGTGGCCGCCGGCCATCTGCCACGCGAAGAACCCGTTGAGCGCGAAGCCGCCAGCGGCCACGCACGCGCCCGCCCGGGTCAGGCCGAGGCCGCGGCGCGCGAACAGGAACGCGCCCACCATCCCGGCCCAGGCGTGGGCCACGAGCATGAGCTTGATGGCGAGGGTCGTCCCGAGAGGGAAGGAGAGCAGGAAGAACGGGCTGAAGTGCTGCGACTCCGGGTTGCCGAGGTGGGTGATCCCCCCGCAGTGATGGGGGTTCCAGAGCGCCCACTCCCCGTGCTGTCGCCACGCCGCGAGCGCGACCTCCCAGTTGTGGTGGATCTGCTGCCAGTCCCCGAACCCGGTCGCCTGGGGGTCCGGGTAGAAGGCGAGGGCGTGGAAGGCGAAGGCGAGGGCCAGACTGCCGGAGAGGCCGAGGAACACTCGAATTCGAAGGGCTCTCTGGGGCATGAGCTCGGGCTCGCGCGGGCCGGGATGGTGGCGGATGGCCGACCACGTGTCGAGGAAGGACGTCTCGGGATTCGCAGCCAGACATTGTCCGGTCGCCGCGGGGGCCTATCAGCCCTCGTCGAGTGAGCGCGCTCCCCGAACACGCTGCCCCGCCCCCGGCCGGGGGGCAGTCATCGTCCATCCTCGTCGTCGACGACGAGCCGGCGAACCTCCTCGCGATCGAGGCGGCCCTCGGCGAGATCGGTCACCGCCTGGTGAAGGTCGAGTCGGGGGAGGCCGCGCTCCGCGAGCTGCTCGAGGGGCACTTCGCGCTGATCATCCTCGACGTGCACATGCCAGGGCTGGACGGCTTCGAGACGGCCCGGCTCGTCCGGCAGCGCCCGCGCACCCGGCACGTGCCGATCATCTTCGCCACGGCCTACGACCAGACCGACGCCCGGGTGCTCAAGGGCTACGAGCTCGGCGCGGTCGACTTCCTCTTCAAGCCCCTCCAGGCGACGGTGCTCCGCGCGAAGACCAAGGTGTTCGTGGAGCTGTTCCAGCGCACCGAGGAGATGAAGCGGCAGGCCGAGGCGCTGCAGGAGCACGAGCGGAGCGCGGCCGCGCGGCGGCTCACCGAGGAGCGGGAGCGGTGGGAGCGGGAGAGCCTCGAGCGGCAGATGGCCGAGCAGCGTGAGGCCGCCGAGGCCATGGCGGCGCGCGCGGAGGAGCTCGCCCGGACCGTGGCCGAGCGCTCCGCCGCCCAGCGCGAGCTCAAGCGCACCAACGCCCGGCTCGCCGAGTCCGATCGCCGCAAGGATCAGTTCCTCGCCACCCTCGCCCACGAGCTGCGTAACCCGCTCGCCCCGCTCGCCTACGCGATCGGGCTGCTGCAGGACCGGGACGATCCCGAGCTGACCGAGGTGTGGCAGCGGATCGAGCGCCAGCTCGGGCACCTCGAGCGGCTCGTCGACGACCTGCTCGACGTATCGCGCGTGACATCGGGGAAGATCGAGCTGCGGCGCTCCGACTTCGATCTGCGCGAGGTCGCCCAGCGCGCGGTGGAGCTCAGCCGCGCGAGGCTGAACGCCCGGCAGCACGAGCTCTCCGTCACGTTGCCCGACCAACCGATCCCGATGCACGGAGACGCGGTCCGCCTGGCGCAGGTCATCTCGAACCTGCTCAACAACGCCGCCCGGTACACCGAGCCGCGCGGCCACGTGAAGCTCACCGTGACGGCCGACGACGAGTCCGCCGAGGTCGTGGTCGAGGACGACGGCCGCGGCATCGAGCCCGCGATGCTAGGTACCATCTTCGATGCGTTCGTTCAGGAGCGCGTCGGGCAGGGCGGGCTCGGCCTCGGTCTCCACCTCGCGAAGCAGCTCGTGGAGATGCACGACGGGCGGATCGCCGCGCACAGCGAAGGCGTCGACTGCGGCGCGATCTTCCGGCTCGAGCTGCCGGTGGCGCAGGTCGCGGGGGACGTCTCGGCGCCCGACGTGCGGCGGCCGGACTCGTCGATCGAGCTGGCGCCCGTCCGGCCTCTGCGCGTGGCGGTCGTCGAGGACCAGGAGGACGTGCGCGAGATGGTCGGCCTGCTCCTGACCCGATGGGGGCACGTGGTGGAGGACGCCGAGGACGGCGAGCGGGGCGTCGCGCTGCTGAGCGGGTGGCGCTGCGACATCGCGCTCGTCGACATCGGCCTTCCGGACATGGAGGGCTACGAGGTCGCCCGCCGCGTCCGCGCGGAGCTGGGGGCGCGGTGCCCGACCCTGATCGCGGTGACCGGGTGGGGCCAGGAGAGTGATCGGCAGAAGGCGATGGAGGCCGGCTTCGACCGCCACCTCGTCAAGCCGGTGAGCCCGCGCGACCTGAAGCGGGTGTTGATCGAATCGAGCTCGGTACGCCGAGCAGTGGGAGTCGAGGATGAGCGCGACGACGTCGGCGTCGAAGGCCAAGGCCAAGAAGAAGACCGCCAAGAAGAGCAGCGCGAAGGCGAAGCCCGCGAAGCGGAGCGACGGCCAAGACACGCGCGCCGTCGAGATCGCTGACACCCTCGATCGGCGCATGCTCCTCGCCGCGTTGCGCTCCATGCGCCGCGGCGAGTTCGACGTGCGGCTCCCCGAGGGCTTCACCGGCCTCGACGGACAGATCGCCGAGGTCTTCAACGACGTCATGGCGCAAGCGGGGGGGCTCGCCGAAGAGGTGGGCGAGATGCGCGAGGTCGTGGGCCTCGAGGGTCGCACCAAGCGCCGCCTGAAGAAGGGCTCCGCGAAGGGCGGCTGGGCCACCTACGTCAACGGCGTCAACGACATGCTCGACGACGTGACCTCGCACTCCGAGGAGGTCGCGCGGGTGGTCAAGGCCGTCGGCATGGGCGACCTGACCGACCGCATCGAGATCGACACGGCCGAGCCGCCGCTCCGCGGAGACTTCCTCCGGCACGCGAAGACCGTCAATGGAATGGTCGACCGACTCAACGACATCAGCGGCGAGCTGACCCGGGTCGCGCTCGAGGTCGGCGTGGAAGGCAAGCTCGGGGCCCAGGCCTCGCTCCCCGGCATCAGCGGCACCTGGAAGGATCTCACCGATTCCGTCAACTCGATGGCCTCGAACCTCACCGCGCAGGTCCGCGAGATCGCGCGCGTCACGACCGCGGTCGCCAACGGTGACCTCACGCAGAGCATCAACATCGAGGTCCGCGGCGAGATCCTCGAGCTGAAGAACACCATCAACACGATGGTCGACCAGCTCGGATCGTTCGCGGCGGAGGTGACGCGCGTCGCGCGCGAGGTCGGCACGGAGGGGCGCCTGGGGGGTCAGGCTCGCGTGCATGGTGTGTCCGGCGTCTGGCGCGAGCTGACCGAGAACGTCAACTCGATGGCGAACAACCTGACGCTCCAGGTGCGGAACATCGCCGAGGTCGCCACCGCCATCGCGGATGGTGATCTGTCCAAGAAGATCACGGTCGAAGCGCAGGGAGAGATCGCCGAGCTGAAGCAGACCATCAACACGATGGTCGACCAGCTGGGCTCGTTCGCGGACGAGGTGACGCGCGTCGCGCGCGAGGTCGGAACCGACGGCGTGCTCGGCGGCCAGGCCGAGGTCAGCGGCGTGCGAGGGCGCTGGCGCGAGCTGACCGAGAACGTCAACTCGATGGCGAACAACCTGACGCTCCAGGTGCGGAACATCGCCGAGGTCGTCACCGCCATCGCCGACGGCGACCTGTCGAAGAAGATCACCGTCGACGCGCGCGGCGAGATCCTCACCCTCAAGAGCACGATCAACTCCACGGTCGACAAGCTCAACCGCTTCAGCGCGGAGGTGACGCGCGTCGCGCGCCTCGTCGGCACGGAGGGCACGCT
>SHBB01000596.1 GCA_004213565.1 Sandaracinaceae bacterium | reverse complement strand
GACTCGGACTCGGATGCGGATGCGGATGCGGACTCGGACGCGGAACGCGGAAGCGGGCGCAGAAGCGGTAGCGAGCGCGGAGGCGGAGGCGGTAGCGGAACAGCACGCGGCGGCGCCGCAGACCCTCGATCGGCGGCAGCCGACGTGCCCCTATTGCCCCTCGACGCGTCGCCAACCAGCCAGCGCGTCCGTCAGGTAGCCTACCCTCTCGTATCCCCCGTGCCTCTCGATCGTCCGGGACGCCGCTCCCTCCTCGGCCACGATCACCCACACCGGCCGGAGCGCGTCGACCTGCCTGCGCAGCTCGCGCAGCGGCACGTAGACCGCGCGGTTCGACATCTCCCGGTTCCAGGCGAACGCGGGGAAGCCGTTCGGATCGGTCCAGAGCACCACGTCTCCCGCTCCCACCTCACGCTCGAACGCGCGCAGCGTGGCGACGTCCCCGAAGTGACGCGTGCCTCTGAACGACGCCCGCTCGAGCGGCGTCTGATGCCAGAGCGCGCGGAGGTCTTCCCTCGTCGCCGACCAGCCCGGGAACGCGTAGTAGAGGGTCGCCCCGTGCACCCACAGGACGAGCGCGAAGAAGGGCGCGGCGATGCGACGTCGGCTCGCCAGCCAGCCGATCATCAGCGCGAGCAGCCCCGCCGCCACCGGCGCTCCGAACCGCCCCCACCACAGCGGCGGAGTCCCCGCGGCGAGCAGCAGCGTAGCGGCGAGCAGCCACCACGCCTCCCTCCTCACGGTCCGTCGGAGTCGTTGGCTCCACGCCCACACCAGGTCGACACAGCCCGCGAGCAACCACAGCACGAAGAGCCACGGCAGGACGTGCCCGTAGCCGTGGGGTCGTACATCCGGGTGGTAGAGGTCCTCGTAGGGAGGCCCGAAGACGTGGCCCGCCCAGGTCAGCGGCTCCGGGTTGGAGATGGTCTCTCCGGCCGGGCCTTCCCAGTGGATGCCGAGGGTCTCGCTCTCGTAGTCGGCGGGCCAGAGCGGGTTGTCGTGTCGCTCCCAGTTGCGCCAGTAGGTCGGGGCCCCGATCGCCGCGATCACGAGGACGCCGCCGACCAGCGCGCCCACACGACGCAACGTCCCCTCTCGTCTCCAGGAGGCGCCGGCGCGGAGGATCCCGATCAGCCCGAGGACCGGCGCGAAGACCAGGCCCGTGCCTTTGGACGCCGCGAGCATCGCGACCGCGAGCGCGGCCAGCCAGATGTCGCGCGCCTCCACGCGCGATCGCGTCACGTAGGCCAGCGCGGCCACCCCCAGGAACGTCGGCGGCACGTCCACGTAGCTGCTGCGGAGCTGCAGCGCCATCGCCGGGATGGTCACGAGGGCGCACGCCCCGAGGATCTGGCCCCGTCTCCAGGGCGCCACGTTCGCGATGAGGGCCGCGCACGCCACCGCCAGCCATGGCCACGCGAGCGTGGGCGCGATCTCGAGGAGCCGGTCGTCGCTGAGCACCACGAAGAACGCGGCCAGCGTCTCCGAGAGGCGCGCGTAGCCGTTGACCAGCAGGTGAGCGCGCGGGAGCGACACCGGGGCGAACCCCTGGTTCTGGATCGTGTAGCCCGTGATCGTGTCGTGGTACCAGACGCTGTCCCAGCCGCTCGACGGCACGAGCCAGGAGAGGGCCGTGGTGTAGAGCCAGATCCACGCGACCAGGAGCACCGCCGCGCCCGTCAGCCAGGCTCTCTCCCGGAGGGCCCACCTCAACAGATGCACGGGCGCGGTCACCGCCACGGCCGCGTCCTTCACGGCGAGCCGCGCGCGCGCCCTCGACATCCGCGTCGCGGCCCCGAGCACGGTCAGCGAGAGCGCGGCCGAGACGCCCGCCACCCACTCCGCGGTGAAGAGGTCGAGCCAGCCGAGCGCCCAGGGAGGCACGGCGAGGAGCGCCCAGAAGCAGACGCCGACGTCGAGCCAGCGCAGCTCGCTCGGCCGCGCGACGCCCAGCCGACCGCACGCGCTCGCGGCCGTCAGCGCGAGCCCGGCGAGGCCAACGGGGGCGAAAGGCGCGAGCGACTCCAGCGCGGCATCCATCTCGAAGCGCAGCCTCTACCACGCGAGCAGAGGGCCACAAAGCCGGCGCGTCCCTACGGCGCGCGTCCCGGGTCGCCGTGGTGCCGACGCGCGAGGGCCAGGATGTCGTCGCGGAAGCGAGCCGCCTTCTCCTCGGACATGTAGCCCTTGGCCGTCATGTCGATGCCGGCCGCGAGCCGCTCGAGCCGGTCGGCCTCGATGCGCTCGGGCGCGTCGCCGCGCTGCACGATGCGGATGCGTCGGCGCACGTAGTCCTCCGCGGCGATCCCCATGTAGTTCGTCGCGATCGCGAGGATCTCGTCGTAGAGCGAGCGGGCCATGGCCTACTCCTGGGTCGCGGAGTCTTCGTCTCCGCCCTCCTCCGCCTCGAGGGAGTCGTCGTCCATCTCCGATTCGGGCCGCGCGTGCTCGCGGAAGAACTTGATGGCCGCGACCATGCGCTCGAAGCTGTCCGCCAGCTCCCCGATCTCGTCTCGCGAGCGGATGTCGAGCCGCACGTCGAAGTCGCCGCGGCTGAGCCGATCGGTCGCCTCCCGGAGCTGACGCAGCGGGCGCACGACCTGGCGCGCCACGAGCATTGCGCCGATCACGGCGAGCACGAGGATCACCAGCGCCACCTGCAGGGTGCGCCAGCGCGCCTGCGCGGAGTCGCGCATGGCCTCGTCCTCGTCCATCTTGACCACCAGGCCCCACTCCAGCGACGGGATCGGGCGCCACGCGGCCAGCGTCTCGTCGCCGCGATAGTCCACGCGCTCGCCGCGGCCGAGCTGCCCGCGCGCCGCGAGCGTGACCGGCATCTGCTCCACCTCCGCCAGCGGGAAGCGCCGCAGGATCGCGTCCGGCTGCGAGCGGGTCGGCGCCATCAAGACCAGCTCCTCCCCGATCATCCGTCCGACCACCGTCTCTCCGGTGTCTCCGAGCCCGCTGACGTCGTTGATGAGCCCGAAGAGCTGAGCGAGGTTGAGGCGCGCCGCGAGCACGCCGGTCTCCACCGCGTTCTCGTCGCGGATGGGCGTGGCGATCACCATCGTCCAGCGCTCGGTGATGGGCGACATGAACACCGGCTGGACGTAGGTCGCACGGCGCCCCTGCTGGAAGTACTCGATCGACTCGGCGGTGCGCCCCTCGTGCTCCGAATAGGTCGAGGATCGCACGCGACCCTGCCCGTCGATCACGAGCAGCTCCTCGAAGTCCGCTTGATCCCAGAGGATCAGGCCCAGGCTGCGACGGAGCTCCGCGCGCGCGGTCTCGAGGGCTTCCGTCCGCCTCGCGACCGCCGGCGGCTCGGGCTCGGCGGGCTCCTCCAGCGGCGCCTCCTCGACCTGCGGGATCTCCTCCGCGCGCTCCGCCGCCTCGATCTCGTCCCGCTCGTCGAGCTGGCCCGCGTCCTGGAGCTCCGGGAGCGGCTCGCTCGGCTCGGCCGGGGCCTGCGTGGCGTCCGCCAGCTCTCGCTCGGCCTCGAGGAGCCGCGAGAGCCGGGGCGCCATGAGGGTCGCGATGCGCTCGACGTCGCGGCGCCGGTTGGCCATGGACTGGTCGATCGCCGACGCCTTCGCCGACGCGAGGCCGTCGAGCGAGGCGAGCCGCTGCGCGCGCTGGCTCTCGGCGATCGCGGTCAGCTGCCACCACGCGAGCGCGCCGACCGGCATCACCGAGAAGGCGGCGAGCAGCACGAAGAGCTTCACCGCGATCCCGGGGCTCCGTCTGCCGTCAGCCATGCGTCCTCCAAGGCGTGGGTCTCTTCGCCCACGCGTTCACCTCGACACCGATCGAGTCCGGAGGGCCCACGTGGATCGGCTCGATCCGAGCGAGCGCCTCGCGAGGAGAGGTCGGGGCCTCCGCCAGCGCCGGGTCCTCGACAAAGGTGGCCCCGCCCGCTCGCCACACGGCCTCCATCCCGCGCGCGCCGTCGTCGCTGCTCCCGGTCAGGAGCGCGGCCGCGAGCCTCCGCCCCCACGCCCTCGCCGCGCTGTGGAAGAGGACGTCGATCGAGGGCCGCGCGAACCGCTCCGACGCGTCGAGCGACAGCTTCACGCGGTCTTCCTGCACGAGGAGGTGGTAGTCGGCCGGCGCCAGCAGCACGGCGCCGCGCGCGAGGGGCGCCGCGTCCATCGCCTCCTCGACCTCGCGCCCGGAGCGCTGCGCGAGGATGCGCGCGAGCTGCCCGTTGGAGTCCGGGCTCCGGTGCTGCACGATCACCACGGCCAGATCCAGCGCCGCGTCGAGGCCTCGGATCACGACGGGGACGGCGTCGAGCCCGCCGAGCGAGGCGCCGACGACGAGGAGCTTGGTCGCCGCGCTCACGACCGCCTCCGATAGAGGCTGAGCCCCTCGTCGATCGGCTCGAACCGGTCGACGACCCGGCTGTATCGCAGGGACTCCTTGGTCCCGAGGCCGAGCACGCCCTTGCGGACGAGACTCTCGTGCATGAGGCCGTGCACCCGGTCACGCAGCGGCTCGTCGAAGTAGATGAGGACGTTGCGGCAAAGGATCAGGTGGAACTCGTTGAAGGACGCGTCCGAGACCAGGTTGTGCTGCGAGAAGACGACGTTCTCGCGCAGCTCGCGCCGCATGATCGCGTGCTGCTCGTCCGTCGTGTAATAGCTCGAGAAGTCTCGCTCGCCGCCGCTCGCGATGTAGTTCCGGGTGTAGTCGCGCATGGCGCGGAGCGGGAAGACGCCGCGGCCCGCGCGGTCCAGCAGGCTGTCCGAGAGATCCGTGGCGTAGATCCGCGCGCGGCGACCGAGCCCCGCCTCGTGCAGCAGGATGGCGACCGAGTAGACCTCCTCGCCGGTCGCGCAGCCAGCCACCCACACGCGCACGAAGGCGTGCGTACGAAGGAGCGGCACGACGCGCGCGCGCAGCGCGGTGTAGAAGGCCGGATCGCGGAACATCGCGCTGACGTGCACGCTGATGGTCGCGATGAAGCGCTGCATCGCCGCCTCGCTCCGCAGCACCGTGCTCTGCAGCTCGCTGATGGTGCGGAGCCCCTCGCGCTCGATGGCGCGCGCCACGCGGCGGCGGAGGGACGCGCGCGCGTAGCCGCGGAAGTCGAACCCCCAGCGCCGCACGATCCCGGCGAGGAGGAGGTCCAGCTCCACGTCCTCCACCGAGGGCGGGGCGAGCGTCGCTCTGGTCAGCGGTACAGCCATACCCGGAGCAGGGAGACGAGCTGGTCGGCGTCGACCGGCTTGGTGACGTAGTCCGAGGCGCCGGCGTCGATGCACTTGTCCCGGTCGCCCTTCATGGCCTTCGCGGTGAGCGCGATGACCGGCAGGTCGCGGAGCTCGGGCCGCTCGCGGATGCGGCGCATGGCCTCGTAGCCGTCCATCTCGGGCATCATGATGTCCATGAGCACGACGTCATAACGCTCGGGGGCCTTGCCGAGTTTGTCGAGCGCGGAGCGGCCGTTGTCGGCGTAGTCGACGTCCATCTCGTGTTGCTCGAGCACGGCGGTGATCGCGAAGACGTTCCGGTAGTCGTCGTCGACGACCAGGACGGAGCGGCCCCGGAGCGCCGGGTCGGGCTGCTCGAGGCTCCGCAACATGCGGCGCTTCGGCTCGGGGAGGGACTCCTCCACGCGGTGCAGGAAGAGCGCCGTCTCGTCGAGGAGCCGCTCGGGGCTCTTGACGTCCTTGACGATCACCGACGTGCCGAACTGCTTGAGCTTCGCGTGCTCCTCCGCCGTCAGCTCCTTGCCCGTGTAGACGATGACCGGGAGCCGGCGCAGCTTCGGCGTGCCCTCGATCTTCGCGATCAGCTCGAAGCCGTTCATACCGGGCAGGGAGAGATCGAGCACGAGGCAGTCGAACGCGATCTCCTCCAGCTGCGCGAGGGCGTCCTCCGCCGACGCGACCGCGACCACCTCGACGTCGTCGGCGTCCAGCAGCTCCAGGACCGCCTTCTGCTGTACCGAGTCGTCCTCGACGAGCAGCAGCCGCTTCACGCGGCGCTCGAGGAACGTCTCGAGCTCCTCCATGGCGGCGGCGATCTCCTCGGCGCTGGCCGGCTTCTCCAGGATGGCGCGCGCGCCGTGCTCGAGCCCGCGCCGCTCGTCTCCCGCCGCGCTGATGATGTGGACCGGGATGTGGCGCGTGGCCGGGTCGTGCTTGAGCAGGTCGAGCAGGACCCAGCCGTCCATGTCGGGCAAGCGCAGGTCCAGGGTCACGGCGTCCGGCGAGAGGCCGCGCGCCAGCTCGAA
>SHBB01000595.1 GCA_004213565.1 Sandaracinaceae bacterium | reverse complement strand
CGGCCTGCTCGACGCCGCGCGCGCGAAGGCGGCGGGCGAGGGTCCGTTTGCCAGCGACCCGATCTACGAGCTCTGCACGCGGCTGCGAACGCTCGCAGACGTCCCGGTGACGCCCTGGGCCGCCGCCGCGAGCCTGACCTCGCGCAAGAAGGGCCCCGGCGGCAAGGCCAACGCGCGCGCGCAGCTCGAGATGGCCGTCGAGGCGCTCGGCGACGCCCTGCGCGCGCCGCTCACCGCGAGCCTGCGCCTGCAGAACAACGAGGTCGCCTACCCGGAGGTGTACTGGGAGTGGCTGGCTGACGCGCCCGTGACGGACACGATCCCGCTCTTCCTCGAGGGCCTCGCGTCCTCCAAGGTCGTCAGCGAGCTGGCCCAATCGGGCCTCGTCCGGCTGGGCGCGGACGGGGCCGAGGCCGCGGCCAGCGCGCTCGACCACCCGAAGAAGTCGGCCCGCGCCGCGGCGGCGGAGGTGCTCGTGCAGGTGCTGGTAAAGGTCCCGACCCCGGGCGTCACCGACGCGATCCGCGCCCGCCTCGCGAAGGAGAAGGACGCCGCGATCAAGGCGCGGCTCGACGCGGCCCTCGGCGCGGCCATGACCGACCTCATCTGAGATGGCGCTCTCGGACGAGGACCTCGACGCCTACCTCGCGGCGCGCCCGCCCGCGCCCGTGCCGCCGTGGCTGCCGGACGGGTTCGCGCCGCGGTGGCGAGGCGGAGCGGCGCTCTCCGTCGCCGCCGCGCGGTGGCTCCTCGGGCGGCTGCTCGCGCAGCACGAGCGCGCGGAGGAGACCGAGGTGGAGCGGCTGCGCGCGCGCCTCGACGTCTCGAGCGCCGCGGCGTGGATGGACGAGGTCTGCGCGCGCGGCGGAGCGACGCCCGAGCGCTTCTCCGACAGCGCGTGGCTGTTCGCGAGCCTCGGCGCCGAGCCGCACCTCGTGCCCATCGGCGCGGGCATCGCGGCCCTCTGGCGACACCACGGGACCCTGCCCCTCGAGGTCTTGCGTCGGAACGGCACCGACGCCGCGGTCCGTCGGCTCGGCCGCGTCCTCCACCGCAGCTGGCACCGGAAGCTCGGGCGCGCCGCGCTCGAGCGGCTCACCGCGCTCGCGGAGGCGCGCGGGACCGACCCGTGGACCCTGCTGCGCGAGACGAGCGAGGAGCCGGCACCGCCGCTCGGCGCTTCGTCGGGCCTCGTGCTGCCCCTGAGCGCCGAGCGCGACGACCCGCTGGCCGCTCACGTGGAGGCGGCGCCCGAGATCCCCGCCGCGCTCTTCCGCGAGCGGCTCGCGGCGCTCGACTACCGCGTGGTCGAGGTGGAGGACGCGGGCATGGTCTACCACCATGCGCGTCACGTTCACGGCCACTTGATCCACCTCGACCACTCGGGGGTCCCGGCCAGCGGCGCGGGGCTGCTCCGGCCCGTGCGCATCGAGCAGGTCGCCGCGTCCCGGCTCCCCGAGACCCGCGGGCTGACCTGGCGCGAGGCCCCGCCCGCGCTGCTCAGCCTGGCGTTCCAGGACCTGCGCACGATCTGCCGCGGTCTCTGAGCACACTGTACACCCGAGCAGCACCATGCCATGCTCGGTGCATGGCGCGCCCGCAGCCGGTTCACAACCCGCCCAACCCGTTCGAGAGCGCGCACGTGGAGTGGGAGGGCCCGCCGCCGGACGTGGCGCTCGAGGTCTTCGAGGAGCACGCCAAGTCGATCGTCAGCGAGAACCGCAGCCCGGACGTCGGCTTCCGCTACAGCGTCAACCCGTACCGGGGCTGCTTTCACGGCTGCATCTACTGCTACGCCCGACCCAGCCACCAGTACCTCGACTTCGGCGCGGGGACCGACTTCGACCGCAAGATCGTGGTGAAGGTCAACGCGCCGGAGCTCCTCGAGCGGCGCGTCAAAAAGGCGAGCTGGACCTTCGAGCCCATCGCCTTCAGCGGCAACACCGACTGCTACCAGCCCCTCGAGGCGAGCTACGGGCTGACCCGTCGCTGCCTCGAGGTCTGCCTCGCGCACGGCACGCCGGTCGGCGTGATCACGAAGGGCACGGTGATCCGGCGCGACATCCCGCTCCTGGCCGCGCTGCACCAGCGGGCCGGGGCGCGCGAGCAAGGTGAAGAACGGCATCCGGGAGCTGCGGGGCGGGGGCGCGAACGACGCCCGCTTCCACCACCGGATGCGAGGGCGCGGCGCGCGCTGGGCGGCCATCGAGCAGCTCTTCGCGAGGCACGTGCGCAAGCTCGGGCTGAACGCCGAGAAGGGGGACGACGACCTGGGCGCGCCCCCCACCCGACGCCCTCGCGGGCAGCTCGATCTGTTCTGACGTTCAGCCCCGGCGTCGACGGATCCCCACTGACGGACCACCGACACCTTCTTTCTCGGGGTCGGAGGTGACCGAACACGCTTGAGATCACTGGCATATTCGGTTTTCTGACCAGAAAGGGAATGCGTGACGGGGGACAGACTGTCATAGCCCATGACATGATGTCCTCGACTGACATGCTGGCACCGCCCGCCCGACGGGGTGCCGAGGAGCGACGACCGATGCCCCAGCCCAGCGCGACCACGGTGCTCGTGGTGGACGACGAGCCGAGCAACCTCCAGTCCCTGGAGCGCATCTTCGGCCGGGAGGACATGCGGGTGCTGACGGCGGGGAGCGGCCGCGAGGCCCTCGACGTCTGCCGCAACCACCGGGTCGACGTGGTGCTGACGGATCTGATGATGCCGGGCATGAGCGGCATCGACCTGATCAAGGCGCTGAAGACGGTCGCGCCGGACGCCGAGGTGGTGGTGATGACCGCATACGGCACCATCGAGACGGCGGTCGAGTCGATGCGCGAGGGCGCCTACGACTTCGTCGAGAAGCCGCTCAAGCGCATGCAGATCGTCAAGACCGTCACCAAGGCGGCCGAGCGGCACGCGCTGGTGGCCGAGAACCGGACCCTCAAGGAGGAGCTGAGCGCGCTCAAGAACCGCCCCATCGTGGGCAGCTCCGGCGCGCTCCGTCAGGCGCTCGAGACCGCGCAGCAGGCGGCGCCGTCCAGCGCCAACGTGCTCATCCTCGGCGAGAGCGGCACGGGCAAGGAGCTGCTCGCGCGCTTCATCCACGAGCGCAGCCAGCGCGACGGGGCGTTCGTGGGCGTGAACCTCGCGGCGCTGCCCGAGACCATCGTCGAGTCGGAGCTCTTCGGCCACGAGAAGGGCGCGTTCACCGGGGCCACCAGCCGTCGCGAGGGCCGGATCGGGCAGGCGGACGGCGGCACGCTCTTCCTCGACGAGATCGGGGAGCTGACCCCGGCCGTGCAGGTGAAGCTGCTCCGGGTCCTGCAGGAGGGCGAGTTCGAGCCGGTCGGCGGCACCACCCAGCGCGCGACCTTCCGGCTCATCGCGGCCACGAACCGCAACCTCGAGCGCGCGGTCGAGGCGGGCACGTTCCGCGAGGACCTCTACTACCGCCTGCACGTCATCGCGATCACCAGCCCGCGCCTCGCGGACCGCCGGGACGACGTGCCGCTGCTGGTGGACCACTTCCTCGAGCTCTACTGCCGCAAGAACGGCAAGCCGCGCATGGCCGTCACCCGCGACGCGCTCGACGTGCTGAGCGGATACAGCTGGCCGGGCAACGTGCGCGAGCTCGAGAACGTCATCGAGCGCGCGGTGGTGCTGAGCAAGGACGACCAGCTGACCCCCGACGACCTCCCGGGGCAGATCACGCGCGCGGAGCGCCGCGCGGGCGACCTGACCTTCTCGATCGGCACCCCCCTCGAGGAGATCGAGCGCCGCGTGATCCGCGCCACCCTCGACCACACCCGGGGCGACAAGCAGCTCGCGGCGCAGCTCCTCGGCATCTCGGCCCGCACCATCTACCGCAAGGTGGACTGAGAGTCTGTCCCCGAGCCGCGATGACAGAATGTCAGCGCGGCGAGTGAGAACCCGGGACCCGCTGCCATCCTGTCGATCGCGCAGGTGTCACAGGTGCGGCTTAACCCTGCAAATTCAGCGTTTTTCCTGGCATCGACCCGGGCTCTGAGCTAGGCACGGCCGTTGCTGTTCCTCAGGTCGGGCCCTCTCTTTCCGAGCGCGCGCGGCCCGTCTCCGGAGAACCCTCGAACGTGGCATCCAGCAGCCGACAGCGACGCACCGTCGCCGCCATCCTGCTCTCGACCCTCGGCCTCACGGGCATCCTCGTGGCGCAGGGGGGCACGCAGATCATCGCCGCTGCGGCGCTGCCCCTCGATCCGTCCGCCGTCGCCCCCGCCCCGCTCGGGGACGTGCGCCCCGCCCCGCCCGAAGAGGTGGACGCGACGGGCATCCTCCGGCGCAACATCTTCGACTCCGAGACCGGGCCCCTCGAGCGCAACCCGCCGGTGGCCGTCGTCGACGAGCCCGTGGACGAGGAGCCCGAAGAGATCGACCCGAACGCCCCGCCCCCGCGCTGTGACGGGAGCATGCGGCTGGTCGGCGCCTTCGTGCGCATGCGCAGCCCGGACGACTCCTTCGCGGCCATCACGAACGCGACGGGCGAGGCGCTGCTCTACCAGACGGGCATGGAGATCGACAGCCGCGAGGTGCTCGCCATCCAGCACAACCGCGTGATCTTGCGGCCGCGCGGCGGGAGCCCCTGCTCGCTGACCATGTTCGCCGCCGACGAGGACGAGCGCGTGGCCACCGCGCCGGCGCCGGCCCGCCCCACCCCCGCGCGACCGCGGCGCGCCAGCGCGGACGGCCTCGACCCGGCCGCGCTCGAGGCGGGCATCTCCCAGGTCAGCGAGCGCGAGTACGCGATCGATCGCGGCCTCGTCAATCAGCTCCTCGCCAACCAGGCCGCCCTGATGCGCACCGCGCGCGTCATCCCCCACGAAGAGGGCGGGCAGGTCGTCGGCGTGAAGCTGTACGGCATCCGGCGCAGCAGCCTGCTCGGCCGCCTGGGCATCCAGAACGGCGACATGCTGCGCACCATCAACGGCTACGACATGACCGCGCCCGACAGCGCCCTCGAGGCGTACGCGCGGCTGCGCAGCGCAGACCGAATCACGATCAACCTGAACCGACGCGGGTCGGATCAGACGATCGACTACCAGATCCGCTGAGTCCTCACGGAGCAACGCGAGTGAAGCTACGTTTCGCCATTCCGATCCTGCTGACGAGCGCGTCGGTGATGTTCTGCGCGCTCGGCATGGCCGTCGCGCAGCCGCAGCGCCCGCAGGTTCGCATCCCGCGCCCGGGTCAGACGCCGCAGGTGCAAGAGCAGGAGGACGAGGCGCCGCAGCCCGCGGGCAAGCTGCGCCCCTTCCGCACCGGGCTCGAAGACCGCCCGAGCCGCCGCGTGCCGCCCGGCGCGCGCGTGGACTTCACGCTCGAGGACGCGGATCTGCCGGACCTCGTCCGCATGATCAGCCGCATCACCGGCAAGCGCTTCATCCTCCCGGGCAAGGCGCGCTCCATCAAGGCCACCGTCGCGAGCGAGGCGCCCGTCAGCGCCGCCGAGGCGTACCGCGCGTTCCTGTCGATCCTCGAGCTGAACGGCATGACCGTCGTGCCCTCGGGTCGCTACCTGAAGATCGTCGAGACCGCCGGCGCGGAGAGCCAGCCGCTGCCGCTCTACACGGACGGCGAGGCCACCCCGCGGGACGACCGCTACGTGACGCGCATGCACCGCGTCGAGAACGTGTCGGCCGAGGACGTCGCGACGCTGCTCGGCCGCTTCAAGTCGCGCGAGGGCAACATCACCGCCTACGCGCCGACCAACACGATCATCATGACGGACACCGGGACGAACATCCGGCGGATGCTGCGCATCCTGCAGGAGATCGACGTCCCACGGACCGGCGAGCAGATCTGGATCGAGCCGATCCACTACGCGAACGCCACCGAGATGGCCGCGCGACTGCAAGAGATCTTCCCGAGCGCGGGCGGCGGGAGCAGCGGCGGCGCGACCGCGTCCAAAGCCAGAGCCACGCCCAGACGCGCGACGCCACGAAGACCGGGCCAGCCGGCGCAGGCCGCGGCCGCCGCGGGGCCGACCACGGTGGGCTCACGCAGCGGTGAGAGCCGGATCACCAACATCATCCCGGACGAGCGCACCAACTCGCTCATCCTGCTCGCGACCGAGCGCGCCTACATGCGCATCCTCGAGGTGATCCGCGCGCTCGACATCCCCGTCGAGGGCGAGGGCTCCATCCACGTCCACCAGCTGCAGTACGCCGACTCCGAGCAGATGGCGCAGACGCTCCAGAGCCTGATCGGCGGCGGCGGCGGCTCGGC
>SHBB01000594.1 GCA_004213565.1 Sandaracinaceae bacterium | reverse complement strand
AGCCCGAGCCGGAGCCCGAACCCGAACCCGAACCCGAGCCCGAACCCGAGCCGGAGCCGGAGCCAGAGCCCGAGCCCGAGCCCGAGCGTCCGCGCACCGGCCGAGGCCGCGCCTGGTGGCAGTAGGGGGCTGCGCCGTCGGCCGTGATCGGGTATCCACGGGGCGTGAGCGAAGAGAGCAAGGGAGGGCCCCGCTGGGCCAAGGGTGATCGGGTCGCGGTCGTCGCCGGCCGCAAGAACCTCGGCGTGCGCGGCGAGGTCTTCTGGGTCGGCGAGAACAAGTACGGCCCCGGCTGGCGCTACGGTCTGAAGGACAGCGCGGGCGAGACGGTCTGGTCGTCCGAGGAGAACCTCGGCCCGCCCGAGGAGGCGCCGCCCGAGCCCGAGCGCGAGGCCCGGCCCGTCCTGGAGAAGGGCACCATCGTCGAGATCACCTCCGGCAAGGAGGGCGTCGGCGAGCAGGGCGAGATCTTCTGGGTGGGCGAGTCGCGCTTCGGCGCGGGCATGCGCTACGGCGTCAAGACGCAGAACGAAGACACGTTCTGGGCGGACGAGGCGCAGGTCGAGGTGATCAGCGCGCCCGAGAAGAAGGCCGCGGCGCCGGTCGACCCGAGCGGCCCACCGCCCGCCGACGCGCCGATGCCCGAAGCGGACGACTTCGCCGACTTCGCGGACGAAGCCGACGCCTTCCCGGACGACGGCGACATCCCCTTCTGAGCCAGCGCTGGCTCAGGCCTTCTTCTCGACGACCAGGTTGCCCGTCTTCGGGTCGACCCGGAGCAGGAAGGCGCGCCCGTCCTCGCCCTTGAAGGGCGCGCGCAGGTCGGTGTTCGTCTTCGCTTCGCCCACCAGGAACTTCAGGTAGGTCTTGTCCTTGGCGTGCATCGCCTTCAGGACCGCGATCCCCTCTTCGTCGCCTTCGAGCTTCACGCGCTCAGCCTACACGAGCCGCCGCGCGCCGCTCAATCGCGAACGCCCACGCCGTCAGTCGGGGTCGCAGGGACCGTCGCAGGTGTGGATGACCTCGCCCGTCTCGAAGAAGTGCAGCGACTGCGCGAGCGCCGCCGCGTTGCGGCGGACCGAGCCGTGCGGATCGCTCCCCTCCCGCTGCGGCGTGTTCGTGGCGGTCTCGGGCGGCAGGCCGTAGTCCCACTCGACGATCGCGCTGCCCGCGTGCGGACCGGCGACCTGCTCGATGCCCCAGATGGACCGCGTCTCCGGCTCGATGGTCACCGCGCCGATGTTGCGGGCCATGATGTGCGCGCCGAGCGGCGTGACCTGATGGTCGCCGAGCGCCACCTGCAGGATCACGCGGTGACTCGGCGTGCCCGGCAGCGGATCGTTCTCGATGTGCCCGACGTAGGAGCCCGGCTCGGAGCGGTCCCAGAGCATCTGGAGCGTCGCGATCGCGAGCTGGATCTGCACCCCGTCCTCGAACGACTGACGGAGGAGCGAGAGGTAGGGGTCGAAGTCCACGCTGCGGTTGAGCAGCAGGTGGTAGGGCGCGCCGGGCACGCCGAGGATGCCGCGCTCGACGTCGGTGGTGATCGCCATGTAGGTGCCGCCGAAGATGCCGCCCTGCGAGTCGCCCGTGTAGAAGCCGGCGCTGGTGTCGAGGATGGAGCGCATCGTCCCCGTGCCGTCGTCCATCATCATCTCGGGGTGCGTCGCCATGCGGCCGAGCATCATGCGCATCGCGAGCAGGGCGTTGACGATGCCTTGGTGCAGGCGCTCGGGGACGGTCGCGAAGTCCTCGAGCGTGCCGTTGGCGAGCGCGACGGTCAGGGGGCCCACGTCCTCGCCGGCCATGCCGAGCCAGCTGACGCCGAAGGGCATGAAGCCGTGCTCGTTGCCGAACTCCGCGAGCCAGCCCGCGTTGGCCTGCGTGAAGTCGCCGAGCAGCCCGTGCCCGTACTGGATGGGGCGCATGGGGTTGTCGGGGCTGGCGTTGCGCGGGATGTTGATGACGATCCCGTACTCGGCGAAGCCGTTCTGCTCCGGCATGCCGTCGGAGCCGAGGTTCAGGCGCGAGCCCTGCCGCTCGGAGTCCATGTAGAGCGGGACGCGGAAGGTGCCATAGAGGCGACGGCGGATGTTCGCGTTCTCCTCGACGGTGAAGGTCTCCGACGCCTCCTCGTCGAGCGTGAACTCGGGGCCGTCCGCGCCCACCACCTCGAGCGCCTGGTCGCGGACCGAGAGCATCCACCGGGTGTCGTCCTCGAGCGACGCGGTGGTGAAGTCCCACGCGAGCTGGAGATCCCCACGCCCGACGCCGTGCCCCTCGAGGGTGGTGAAGAGCGCCTCGAAGTGCGCGCGCCGCGCCTCGACCGTCTCGACGTCCGACGCCTCGTCGTCGCGCAGCGCGCGGAAGGTGTCGGACGGCTCGAGGACCGCGCCGCCTCCGTCGACCACGCCGCGCAGGGCGACGATGTACCGCGTGTCGTGCTTCAGCTGGACGACCGGGCGGATGAAGAAGGTGCGCGCGGTGGACGGGTCGGCGACCGCCTCGTCGATCTCCGCCCAGTGCGGCACGCGCTCGCCCGTCTCGGCGTCGATCAGCACGGTCGGCGAGCCCATCTCCACCGAGTCGGCGATCGTCGAGATCGACGGCAGCCCCGTCGCGCTCGCGCCCGGGAGGTAGGCGAGGATGGAGGCGTTGACGGACCAGCCGTCGCGCGTGTTCATGGGCGTCGGGTCGACGTGTTGCTGGCGGCGCACCTTGGCGCGCGGGAGCGTCGTCTCGCCGAGGCTCAGCCGGCTCCCGCTCGCGGTGCTCGGGTCGTCCACCAGCCAGTAGTCCGACGGGAAGGGCAGCGCGCAGAACTCGGGCACGATGGGATCGCAGTCCGCGCGGAGCGGATCATCCATCATCACGGGCGGGCCCGAGTCCGGGAGGACCTCTCCCCCATCCGGATCGGCGGGGGCTCCGTCGTCACATCCCAGGAGCGAGAGCACACAGGCAAAGAGGGCGAGGCGGCGCATCATGGGCGAAACGATGCCGGGCCCGGCCCCGGAGGTCCAGTGCGACGCGACTTTCAGTCCCCTATCCAGGGCCGGGGTAGTCGTGGCTGACGTGGCGCACGTCGATCTTCGTCGCCTCGAGGCTGCCCCAGCCGCTCAGCGGGCGCAGCCACTCCATGACGGGGGCGGGCGGATCCTCTCCCCGCTCGAACACCGCGACCGCCGCGTCCTCGTAGCGCTCGACGATCTGCTCCGCGAAGAAGGCGCCCGACGCGGCGCGCGCGCGGTGCGGCCGGCCGGTGTAGCCGGGGAAGGGCCGGAGCTTGGGCCAGCCCATCGCGTCCGCGGCGAACGACATCTCGCGCGCCGCGCTCGGGTGCCCGATCGCGTCGGTGAGGTTGGAGAGGAACGAGAGGAGCCCGTCGCGGCCGAAGGGAGGGCAGGGCGGCAGCTCGACGTGGCGCGACGAGACCGCGTCGCCGGCGAAGTGCATCGCGAGCGAGGTCTCGAAGAAGCCCGCGTGAAAGTCCATCGAGAGCCCCGCGATCATCGCCGCGCGCTCCTCGGGATCCTCGATGTGCGCGAACGCGGGCGCGTATCGCTCCGCGTCCAGGTCCATCATCTCGCGCAGCACGATGTGGAACGGCGCGATGGCCTGCTTGCCCTCGGCGCGCACGAGCTGGACTCCGTCCTCGAGCGCCAGGTTGTGCAGCCCCGAGCCGTGGAAGCTGTGGAGCACGATCCGCTGCGCGCCCAGCTCGAGCAGGGCCCGGCAGCTCTCGCGCACGATGCGCCGCACGTCGCGGTATCGCTGGCGGCGCGAGCCGCGGCCGCTCGTGGGCTCGACCCCGCAGTCCACGGAGCGGGCGACGAGCACGGGCCAGTCGGGGAAGCGCCGAGCCATGCGGGCCGAGAACATGCCCAGCACGCCGTCGCCGATGAGGCGGTCGCAGGCGAGCGGCAGGTGGGGCCCGTGGTACTCGACCGGGTTGAACCCGAGGTAGACCGGCGCGCCGCTCTCGAGGAGCCGACGCGCGTCGTGGTGCGGGATCTCGTGCAGGAAGATCACGGGCACCAGCCCTCGGCCGACAGATCCACGCCGGGCGCGCACAGATCCTCCGGCGCGTTCCCGTAGTGCGCGTCGACGAAGGCGCGCAGCGAGGCTTCGTCCAGACACGTTGCGACGTAGACGTGCTCCCAGGCGAGCGCCACCACGGGGTGGTCGAGCTCGGCCGGGGCCGTGATGATCCGGCTCGGCGCGTCCCCGCGGCACAGCGGGTCGACGCGCTCGCTCGCGATGGCCGCGAACGCCGCCTCGACCTCGGGGCAGTCGCCCTCGCAGTCGTGCGCGAGCACCACGCCGCCGTGCTCCATCGAGTGCACGAGGAAGCCCCAGGGCACGGGCGCGTCGTAGGCGCCGAACGCCGCCCACTGCCCGTAGTGATCGCCGCCGGCCGGGGGCGTCTCCGGGAAGTCGAGCGCGCTGCACGCCGCGACGTGGTTCGCCGACTCCGCCGGCACCCGATAGGTGGTGACCGTGCAGGCGTCGAAGGGCGCGATCGGCGGCGCGTCCGGTGTCTCGACGCGCTCGTCGAGGCGGCCGCCGTCGGTGGGCGACGCGCACGCCGCGAGGAAGAGCAGGGGGATCCATCGCATGACGGCGGCGAGCATACTCGCGCGTGGCAAGATCCGGCCATGCCGCGCACGCCACCGCCCCGGAGCTACACGCGAGACGCCGCCTTCCCCACCGCGCTGTCCGTGACGCCGATCGGCGTGATCCACTCCCCGCACGAGGAGCGCCACGGCACCCCCCGCCAGGCCGCGCTCCCCGCCGACCCCTCGATCCGGCCCGAGGAGGCGGCGCGGCTCGAGCTGTTCGAGGACGTGCTGCCCCCCGAGGCGGTGCGGGATCTCGAGGGCTTCGACTACGTCTGGATCCTCGCCTGGCTGCACCTCAACGACGGCTGGAACCCCACGGTGATCCCGCCGCGCGGCCCGCGTGAGAGGCGCAGCCTGCTCGCCACGCGCGCGCCGCATCGCCCGAACCCCATCGGCCTGAGCGCGGCGCGGGTCACCGCCATCGAGGGGCGCGTCGTGCACCTCGAGCGCGTCGACCTGCTCGACGGCACGCCGGTGATCGACGTCAAGCCGTACATCCCCGCCGTCGACGCCTTCCCCGACGCGCGCGCGGGCTGGCTCGACGCGCTCTGAGCCCTCAGCGCAGCGCGCGTGCCTTCGCCCTGCGCCGCTCGGCCCGGCCCACGTCGCCCTTCTGCTCGGCGACCAGCGCGTGCGCGTCCAGCAGCTCGGCGAGCGCGGACTGCTGCCGCGGGTCGGCGAGCAGGCCGACGAGGCTGGGCGCGGCAAGGGTGTCGATCAGCGCGCCGTCGAGGCCAGTCAGAGCTCGGTAGGCCTCCTCGATGAGCCGCTCGAGGTCACCCTCGCCCGCGCCGCTGCTCGACTTCGTGATGGCCGCGGCCAGCTCCGTGATCTTCTGGAGCTGCCGCATCATGGAGTCGTCGACGAGCACGAGAAGGGTGTACGGCGCGCGAGGCGACTTTGCTACGGTGCCGCCGATGCAGAGGCTGCCGGCGCAGGATCGTGAGCTGTTCGAGCTCGTCTCTCGGGCCGCGTTCGTCAACCCGTTCGGCGACGAGCGGGACGCGCTGGACATCCGGATCGCGCAGACCGAAGGGGACGACCCCGACCTCCTGAACCGCCTGGTGCGCCGGATCGAGGGGCGACTCTCGGCGCTCGAGGAGAAGGGCGACCTGACCCCCGACGCGTTCCCGCACGACGACTGGCGGCTCCTCGAGCACGCGATCCTGTTCGAGGCCTTTCACCGCTTCGCCGAGCGGCTCGACGCGCTCATCGAGGAGCAGCTCGCGGCGGGGGAGGAGCCGGTCGAGATCGACATCGCCGCCGCGGTGCTCAGCCGGCTCACCTCCCGCGGGCTCGACCGGGCCCACGCCTGCCGCATGCTCGCCTTCATCTGGCAGCTCCGGCGCGCCTACTACTTCATCGCGAGCGGGCTCACCGGCGTCAGCCCCTCCATGCGGCGGCTGCGCGAGGCGATCTGGAACGACGTCTTCACGCACGACCTCGAGCGCTACGAGCGCACGCTGCACGATCGGCTCGAGGACTTCTCGGTGATCCTCCGCGGCGAGACGGGCACGGGCAAGGGCGCGGCGGCGGCGGCGATCGGCCGCTCGGGCTTCGTGCCGTTCGACGAGGACCGGGGCCGCTTCGCCAGCTCCTTCACCGAGCTGTTCGTCCCCATCAACCTCAGCCAGTTCCCGGAGTCGCTGATCGAGTCCGAG
>SHBB01000593.1 GCA_004213565.1 Sandaracinaceae bacterium | reverse complement strand
GGCAGGTCCAGCCCCGGGTGCGTGATGCTGCCCGGCTGCGTCGGATCGCTCTTGGTGTCGATCGTCGTCATCTGCGCGCTCTCGGACGACTCGAAGATGCCGACCGCGTGCGGCGGGACCTCGTCCACGACCTGCTCCGCGAGCCGGCGCAGCTCGTCCGCCACGGAGATCGCGAAGCGCGGCCGCTCACGCGGGTGCGGGCTGAGCAGGCGCTCGATGAGGTCCTGCAGGGCGGGCGGGACGTGGAGGCCCTCCCGCGGACCGGGCAGCGCGCGCGGCGTGAGGTGGTGCGCCTTCGCGATCAGCAGGCCGCTCAGGCTCTCCTGATCCGCGAACGGCGAGCGGCCCCGCACGATCTGGGCGAGCATCACGCCCACCGCGTAGAGATCGGTCCAGGGCCCGAACGGCCCGCGGCCGAGGAGCTGCTCGGGCGGCATGTACTCCGGGGTCCCGACCACCCCGTCCCGGATCTGATCGCGCAGGGGATCGATCAGCGCCGCGACGCCGAAGTCGAGGATCTGCGCGCTCCCCGTCATCGGCTCGAGCAGGACGTTCGCCGGCTTCAGGTCGCGGTGCACCACGCCGGCCGCGTGCGCCGCGGCCAGGCCCTCGAGCGTGCCGACGAGCGCGGCGGCGATGGGGCGCCAGCCGATCCACTGGTCGATGAGCGCCTCCAGCGACGGGCCGCGCGCGAGCTGCATCACGAGGAACGGGTAGCCGCCCTCGTCTCGACCGAGATCCAGCAGGCGCACGACGCGTGGGTCGTCGATCTTGGCCGCCGCGGTCGCCTCGTCGAGGAACAGGCGCGCGTGCAGCGGGTCCTCGCGCACCTCCGGGTGGAGGAGCTTGACCGCGACCTCCTCTCCGCTCGGGTGGTGCACCGCGCGGTAGACGCGGCCCATCCCGCCCGCGCCCAGGAGCTCCACCAGCTCGTACCGCGCTTCGCTCATCCGACCCCGATGATGGCACGCCCGCCGACGGTGAATAGCTTCTCCGCCCGATGGAAGAGAAAGCGCGCGGCGGCCTCGTGCCATGGATCATCGCGGGGATCGTGATCCTCATGCTCGGCGGGATCGCGGCCACGATCGCCATCAGCGTGCAGAACGACGTCTCGGGCGGGTACATCGCCCCCGATCAGCGGTAACGGCCGACGGGCGCGCTACTCGCGCAGGTCGAAGCTCTCGGTCACGTGCTCGCCCGGAGGAACCCGGACCGCCCGGCGATGCTCGGCTCCGTCTCGGTCGACGAGGCGAAGCCGGACCGTGCCGCTCGGCACCTCGACCCGGCCGATCGGGGTCGTCCCGAGGAGCCGGCGCCCGACGTAGACCTTGGACCAGGGCCGCGTGTTGAGCGACAGCCGCCCCGGCGGACCGTGTGGGCGCCGCGCGATCTGTCGGCGCACGCGCTCCAGCTCGGCGGTGAGCGAGGCGCGGCGGCCTGCCACCACGGTCACGCGGCCTTCGTAGGGCTCGTGCCCGTCGAGCTCCACCCTGACGTCGTAGGTGCCGGGCTGGATCATCCCGATCTCGAGCGGGGTGGTGCCCACCTCGCCGCGGTCGCCGAAGCGCACCGACGCGCCCGACGGATCGCTCTCGAGGAAGACGGAGCCCGGCATCGGCCCGGTCGGCGCGACGAGCGGCGTCGGGTCGGGGGCCGCAGGCGGCGTCGGAGCGGGGGCGGGCGGCGTCTGGACGGCCACCGCCTGCGGCTCGCCCCGCCCGAGCAGGAGCCAGGCCCCCGTCGCACCCAGACCGGCGAGCGCGACCAGCGCGAAGAGCACCATCACCCCGGCGATCGCGCCGAAGCTCGACTTCGGGGGCGGCATCGAGGCGGCCGCGGGCGGCATCGCCTCGGCGTCCAGCTCGGTCGATCCAGGCGGGCGCGGGCGACGCGGCACGGAGCGCCCGGACTCGCCCGACTGCCCCGTCCCCGAGAGCTGCGGCGGCGCCTCCTGGATGCGGGTGTCGAGCGACGGCCCGTCGCGGACCACGTCGGAGAAGAGGTGCGAGACGTACTCGCCGATGCGGGTGGAGTTGACCGGCATGCCGAGGGTCGGGATCACCGCCTCGATGGCCATCTGCATCTCGCCCGCGGTCTGGAAGCGCCGCTCGGGCTGCTTCATCAGCGCCTTGTCGAGCACGTCCTGGATGGCGTCGGGGATGTCGGCCCGGCGCTCGCGCGCGTCCGGCGTGGGGTCGCCGACGATGCGCGTCATGGTGTCGAACTCGGTCTTGCGCCGGAACGGGTTCTTCCCGGTCAGCGCCTCGAACAAGCAGATGCCCAGCGCGAAGATGTCGGCCCGCGCGTCGATGGGCTCGCCCACGCACTGCTGCGGCGACATGTAGGCGAACTTGCCCTTGATGACCCCGGCCTCGGTGCGGGTGCTGTGGCTGGCCGCCTTCGCGATGCCGAAGTCGAGCAGCTTCACCACGCCGTCGTAGCTGACCATCACGTTCTGCGGGCTGACGTCGCGGTGCACGACGCCGAGCGGCTCGCCCGACGCGTCCGAGGCGCGATGGGCGTAGTCGAGCGCCTCCGCGACCTGGGCGATGACCTTGAGCACGAGCGGGATCGGCAGCCCCTCGCCGTCCTTCGCGCGGCGGATGATCTTCGACAGCGGCATGCCGTTCACCCACTCCATCGCGATGTAGTAGGTGCCCTCGGCCTCCCCGAAGCTGTAGACGTGGCAGATGTTCGGGTGGCTCAGCTGCATCGCGAGCCGGGCCTCGTCGACGAACATGTCCACGAAGTGCGGGTCCTCGGCCACGTGCGGCAGGACGCGCTTGACCACCATCATGCGGCGGGTGTTCTGCTGGCCGACCTCGCGGGCGAGGAAGATCTCCGCCATGCCGCCATAGGCGAGGCGCCCGAGCAGCTCGTACTTGTCGTAGCGGACGATGGTCGGGAGATCGACGAGGGTGACCCGCTCGAAGTCGCTCGAGTCGAGGGCCTCGACGTCGATGGGCACCTCGGCGGGGGGGTCGATCACCGTCGGCGCGTCGAAGCCGCCGGGGTTCGTCATCCGTGCCTTCGGGCCGCTCGACGGGGGCGGCTCGGAGGGGGACGCGGGATCGGACGACGATGAGCTCATGAAGCGGGGCCGCGGAGAGTATAAGCCGGCCGAGCGTGAGGTCTCACCTACTGCTTTGCCCGTGACGCTCGGGTGACGACAGTACGCGGCGCGAGCCGGGACCTCCCCTCGACCCGCGGGCCCCAGAGGTGTACCCCACGCGGGATGACCGTGGAGCTGCTGCACGAGACGCAGAGCGACCAGAACCGCCGCTTCGAGGTGGGGCTGGCCGACGGCGCGCGCGTCGAGGCGGTCCTCTACCGGGACGACAGCCTCTGCATCTCCAGCCAGGTCGGCTGCGCGGTGGCCTGCCCCTTCTGCGCCTCGGGGGCGAACGGGCTCGAGCGGCCGCTCTCGCTCGAGGAGCTGATCGGTCAGGTCGAGGCGGTCCGGGCCCTCGGAGCCCCGCTCCGGCGGGTCACGGTCAGCGGGGTCGGCGAGCCGCTCCACAACCGGGCCACCGCCGATTTCATCGCCTGGTGCCGCGCCGAGCGCCTCGCGCCGAGCCTCACCACGAGCGGCGGCCCGGTCGAGCGTCTCCGCGAGGCGCTGCACCTCCACCACAACGGGCTGACGATCTCGGTGCACGCGGGCACGGAGGAGACGCGCGCGCGTGCGGTCCCGAAGGGCCCCGCGCTCGAGCCGCTCTACGCCGTGCTCCGGGACGAGCTGCCGACGCTCAGCCGCTCGCGCCAGCGCAAGATCGCCCTCGCCTACCTGCTGATCGCCGACCTGAACGACGCGGACGCCGACGTCGACGCGTTCGTGAGGCGAACCGCCCCACTCGGGGTCTGGGCGCACCTCTACGCCTACAACCCCGTGCCGACGAGCGCGCACCGCGCGGTGAGCCGGGAGCGCTACGAGGCGGTCTACCGCCGGATGAGCGCGGGCGGCCTGAAGGTCCGCATGAGCTGCAAGGCGCGCGTCGAGCCCAACGGCGGCTGCGGGACCCTCGTGGCGCTGCGACGACGCGGCGGTCGCGTTGACAGTCCCGCCAGCCCCGTGCTTTAGCAGTCCGTCGAAGAACCTCGCTCCTCGTCTCTCGGGCGGGACGACCCGTCTCTCGGCCCGTGTCTCCTCGAAAATGCCGAAGCATTTCCTCGTCACCCCGAACCGAGAACCAGGCCGTCGCGCTCCGAGATCCTTCGGGCTCGGTGCTTCAACGGCCTGCTAGGTCCGCCAACCATGCCTCCTCTGGTCTTCCTCCAAGCAACGGGCTCCGAAGAAGCCGCCGCCGCCGCCACGAGCACGGTCGCGGCCGAGACGGGCTTCTGGGACGTCATGCTCAACGCGCCGCCCGAGGTGAAATTCCTCGTGGTGACGCTCATCGTGATGTTCCTGGTCAGCTTCTTCATCATGGGCGTCAAGGCGGTGCGGATGTTCTCCGCGTCCCGCCAGAGCCAGAAGTTCCTCGACCAGTTCTGGGGCGACGACGGCGGGGCCCACTGGGAGCCCCAGCGCCTCGAGACCCTCTACTCCGGCATCAAGGCGATGAGCGGCTCCCCGGTCGCGAAGGTCTTCCACGCCGGCTACGTGGAGCTGGCCCGGGTCAGCGGCGTCGCCAAGGAGGACTCGATCGAGAACATCGAGCGGGCGCTCCGGCGCGCGAGCGTGACCGAGATGACCAAGCTCGAGGCGCTGCTCCCGTTCCTGGCCACCACCGGCTCGACGGCGCCCTTCATCGGCCTGCTCGGCACCGTGCTCGGCATCCTCGACGTCTTCAACCACATCGGCGGCGGCGACGGCAGCCTCGAGGTCATCGGCCCGAAGATCGCCGAGGCGCTCTACGTCACCGCGGTCGGGCTCGCGGCCGCCATCCCGGCCGTCATGGCCTACAACTACTTCATCCGACGCATCCGGGTGCTCGAGAGCGAGGTCGAGACCTTCGCCCACGACTACCTGAACATCGTCAAGAGGCATTTCCTCTAGCCATGGGCATGAGCGGCGGCAGCACCGGGGGCGGACGCGCGCCCCTGAGCGAGATCAACGTGACGCCCCTGGTGGACGTCATGCTCGTCCTGCTCATCATCTTCATGGTCACCGCGCCGCTCCTGACGGCGGGCGTGGAGGTCGATCTCCCGGACGCGGACGCCGAGCCGATGCCGCTCGAGGAGGAGAAGCTCCTCCTCATCATCGACGCGGGACGGCACGTCTACATCAAGGTGGTCGGCCAGGAGGCCGAGGGTGAGGCGGGCGAGCCGGTGGAGCTCCCCTATCAGCGCTACGAGGATCTCCGCTCCCTGCTGCAGAGCAACCGGCTCATCCAGGGCGCGGAGGAGGTCTACATCCAGGCCGACGAGAACGTGAAGTACGGCTTCGTCGCCCAGGTGCTCGCGATCGTGCGCCAAGCCGGGGTAGAGAACGTGGGTCTGGTCACCGACCCCCGGGACGAGGGCATCATGCTCCCGCCCGACGGGGCCTCACCGCCCCCCGAAGCCGCGCCTACGGAAGCCTCCGAGTGAGCCACGCGTGAACCTCGTCGCCGACCGCAGCCTCCACGTCGACCCGAGCGATGGCCGCCCCGAGACCGCGCTCGGCTGGGGCTTCATCGGCCTGCTCGAGCTCGTGGGCGGCGTCGTGGTGGTGGTGGCGCTGCCCCTCGCCGTGATGGCGTTCGTGGCCGTGATGGGCCTGATCAGCTGGCTGCTCACCGACACCCTCGCCGAGCTCGCGGGGCAGACCGAGGAGGACCTCGCGGCGGTCCTCGAAGAGGAAGACATCATCGAGGCGCGCTTCGTCCAGCTCGGGCGCGACTTCCGCGAGGAGCTGCCCAACCGCGAGGTCCCGCTGCTCGACACCGCGCCGCGCCAGCCCTCGGAGGTGCCCACCCTGGACACCCCGACCGAGCAGGCGGAGCCGACCGAGCGGGTCGAGACGCCGCCCGACGCGGTCGAGGACGAGGTGCTGCGCGACGTGCTGAACCGCTCGCAGATCTTCGCGGAGATCGCGGAGGAGCGGGAGCGCGAGGGGAGCCCGGACGGCATCGAAGAGGGCACGGAGGCCGAGGGCACCGAGGGCGACATCTACCGCGGCCGCATCTCCTCGATGTTCCGGCGCGAGTGGCGCCTCCCGGTGACGATGTCTCGAGAGGCGGCATCGAGCCTGGTCGCGGTCGCGCGGATCCGGATCGGGGCCAACCTCGAGATCGTCTCCTTCGAGATCCAGCGCTCGAGCGGCGACCCGCTCTTCGACCAGTCGGTGATCGACCAGATCACGCGCTTGCAGGCGACGGACCAGCGCATCCCCCC
>SHBB01000592.1 GCA_004213565.1 Sandaracinaceae bacterium | reverse complement strand
CGACGAGGTCGTCTCCGTATCGGCCCGCGCCGCCGACGAGGTCGTCACCGACCCCGACGAGGTCGTCTCTGTATCGGCCTGCGCCGACGAGAACGTCGTCGGCGCCCGACGCGGCGCCGCGCGCGGCGAGTCTCCCGCAGTCGTCCACGCAGCGGGTCGCGAACGCGCCGACCGCGACGAGGAGCCCGCCCGCGACGGCCCCCGCCTTCTTCCCCTCGTCAGCCATTCGCCGAGTCTGACGTCGAGGGCACGGCGACTCAAACCGGCCGGGTGGCCATCCGGCGCGTGGCGCCTAGCTGTGTTCACGGAGGAGATGGATGAACGCGCGCACGTTGACGCTCTCGCTCGCCCTCGGGCTCGCCGCTTGCGGTGGGGCCGAAGAGCCGGAAGACACGAACCCGGAGGTCACCGCCCAGGCGACTTCGGGTGAAGAGGACACCTCCGAGGCGTCCATCACGCCGCCCCCAGGCCGCATGAGCGAGGTGCTCACCGCGCTCGCGGGAGATCCGCTGCTCACCGTCTATGTCGACGGGCCCACGCTGGTCGACGACGGCCCCTACGCATCGGGCGAGCCAGTGACCGTCGAGACGAACGTCTATGTCCACAACCGGGGCACACAGAGCGCCGCGATCGACCAGGCGCAGGTGAAGTTCGCGGTCTATTCGTCGGAGGACGACAGCCGCGTCGACTGCAGCTCCGTCGACGACACCGGGCCTCCCGAGGCGGTGCACGACGACTCGATGGTCTCGTTCCGCGGCGTCGCGCGCTGCACCTTCCCCGCCAGCGGGGAGTACGAGGTGCACACGTACGTCAGCTTCGCGGCCGGCGAGCTCGACGGGGACTTCGACATCGAGCGCCACTACGCCGGGCGCATCGAGGTCGAAGCGCAGTAGGGCTTCAGAGGCAGGGGCTTCAGAGGCTCGCGTCGACCGTCGCTGCCCAGCACGTGGGCTCGCAGCCAGGCCCGTTCGGCCGCTGGGGCTCGCCCGGGTCGACCGCAACCACTCGCCGGGACAGCTCGTCGGGGCCGTCGTACACGACCACCTCGATCGACTCGAACGGCGCTCCCGTCGGGTTGACCACCGCGTCCCCGAACGGATCGGTCATCGTCACCGTCATCGACGACTCGTCCCACCCGAGCGTCGCGAAGCGGTAGCCGAAGCAGCTGCGCATCTCGTCGCCGAGCTCCGGGCCGATGGAGCATCGCAGCGCTTGTTGCGGCGTGGTGATGTCGACCCGGTACGGGCCCGCGCCGAGGTCGAGCGAGTGCGACAGCCGGATCTCCAGCGTGGAGGTGCAGCCCACGGCGGTGCACTCGAAGGCGCAGCTCGTCAGGAGGCAGCTCGCGAGGAGGAGGCTCAGCCGCATGCACACCTCGCTCAGCGCGTCGCGTCGAGCGTCTCGCGGATCCGGCCCAGCAGCGCGTGCGGAGAGCAGGGCTTCCGCACCACCGTGCCCAGCTCGCGGGCCCGCTCCACCTCGGCCGCGCCGTGCCCCGTCACGATGAGCACCGGGAGCGCCGGCGCGTCGACGCGGAGCTGTTGGGCCAGCTCCGCGCCGTCGAGCCCGGGCAGCTCGAGCGCGGTGACGAGCACGTCGGTCGGCTCCTCCCGGAACGCCGCGCGGGCGAGCCGCGCGTTCGAGACAGCCACGACGTCGTAGCCGGCCTCGCGCAGGGCATGCTCGAAGATCCCGCGCACCACGGGCTCGTCCTCCACCAGGAGCACGCGCTCTTCTCCGCCGAGCGCCGGCCCCTGCTTGGTGGCCACGACGGCGGCGGGCGTCTCGTTCGAGCGCGGGAGGACGACGGTGAAGGCCGTCTCTTCCCCGGGGCGGCTCGAGACCTCGATGCGACCCCCCGCCGCCTTCACGATCCGCAGCGACGTGCTGAGCCCCAGCCCCGAGCCCCGGTCGGCGTCCTTGGTGGTGAAGAAGGGCTCGAAGATGCGCGGGAGGATGTCCTCCGGGATGCCGGCTCCGTCGTCGCGGACCTCGAGCCGCACGGTGTCCTCGTCCGACGTGATCTGGAGCCTGACCGTGCCCTCCGACTGGATCGCGTCGCGCGCGTTCACGATGAGGTTGGCGAGCACCTGCTCGACCTCGATGGGGTCCATGCGGACGACCGGGCGCGGGGCCTGCACGTCGGTCACCAGCCGCACGCGTCGGCCCGCGAGCTGGATGAGCGCGGGGTGGATCTCGTCGACGACGGCCGCGAGATCGAGCGCTCGCGCGCTCTGGGGCTCGCGCCGGCCCAGGGTGAGCAAGCGTCGCGTGAGGGTCGAGGCGCGCACCGCCGTCGCGAGCGCGTCGTCGATCAGCTGCGCCGCGCGCTCCGCGTCGGACCTCTTGGCGATCTCGAGCGCGCCCATCATCGCGGTGAGCAGGTTGTTGAAGTCGTGAGCGATCCCCCCCGCGAGACGCCCGACGGCCTCGAGCTTCTGGGCCTGTCGCACCTCGCGCTCGAGGCGCTGGGTCTCCGTCACGTCCCGCGCCGAGCCCCAGGTGCGAAGGTGCAGCCCGTCTTCGACCACGCCGAACGCCTGATTGAGGAAGACTTTCGTGGACCCGTCGGGCTGGGGCACGTGGTTGATTCCGTCCCGCACGTGGTAGCCGCCAGCGAGGTAGGCGCGGAAGATCGTGGCCTGCACCTCCGTGCGCCCGAGCAGCTCCGTGAGGTGGCGTCCGAGCACCTGCTCGCGCCTCTCGAACCCGTACCATTCGGCCGCTCGGTCGTTGCAGTCGACGAGGTGCGCGTCGTACATGCGCTGCACCTGATCCTCGAGGGGGAGATCCACGGGGATCGGCGTCACGTACTCGAAGCAGAAGATGGCGTCGCTCGTGTGCTCGAGGAGCGAGCGAAGCCTCGCGATCTCAGCCTCCAGCGCACGCGGCTGGTCCTCCGAACCGTCCCCCACCTCAGCGCGAGGATACCCGCTCCTCCGGCTGGCCGCACTGCGCGCGCGCCGGCGGCTCAGTCACACGCGTGATCGCGCAGCGCGCGGAGGAAGCGGTCGAGGTCACGACGCTGT
Source organism: Sandaracinaceae bacterium (assembly GCA_004213565.1). Lineage (GTDB taxonomy): Bacteria > Myxococcota_A > Polyangia > Polyangiales > Sandaracinaceae > JAVJQK01. Next base: position 3,292 of record SHBB01000592.1, on the reverse strand, counting down.
GCGCGCTCGAGGTTGGCGAACATGCCGGGGCGCGTGATGGCGATGGCCGTCACGCCCTCGTCGCCGCCGTAGAGCGTGATCTCCTCGTCGCCGCGCCGGAAGGCGCAGCGGGCCGGGCTGCGATCGCAGCTGAGCGCCTGGCCCGTGTGGTTGGCCATCTGCTCGGCGAAGGCGGCGCGCGCGTCGTCCGCGCAGTGGTGCTCGCTCACCAGCTCGGGCACGAGCCCGGTCTGCTCGCTCACGAACACGGAGAACTTCGCGGGGGCCGGGCGATCGGTCGCGTGCGCGGCGCGCCAGAGGGCGCAGACGCCGTCGCCCGCCTCGACCCAGCTGCGGATGGCGCGGCTGTCCGTCCGCGGGACGCGCCCCTGGTGATGCACGATCGCGTCGAGACGGAGGCGGCCCTCGTTGCGGAAGTAGAACGAATAGCCGCCGCCGTCGGGCGCCTCGGCGGTGCAGTGAGACAAGTCGCGATCACAGCGAAAGCTGTCGCCCTCGTTCACCGCGAAGGACGTGCCAGGGCGGTCCGCGACCTCGTCGACGTCGCAGTGCTGAGCCACGCCCGTGCGGCCGGCGTCGTGCGTGCCGACGCCTCGGTCGGGGTCGACGAGCCGGCGCAACATGTCGGCCTCGAAGGTGGCCGCGCGGAGCACCGCGAAGATCGCGTCCGCGTCCTCCGCCACGACAGGCTCCGGCGGCGCGGGCTCCGGCTCCGGTTCCGGCTCCGGCTCCTCTTCGACGACCTCTTCTTCGGGCTCGGGCTCCGGCTCGGGCGCGGCCTCGACGGGCTCCGGATCCACCCGCTGCGCGGTCGTCGTGGGCTGCGTCTCGGCCGCGCCCCCGCACCCGAGGGCGAGGACGATCCCGACGCAGAGGAGGGGGCGCTGGTTCGTCATGCGCGGGAGCCTAGCACCGGTCGCCTGCGGGCGATCGGCACCCATTCCGCTGTCCAGGCGGCGCTTTACGCGGAGCGCTGCGTTCGGCAGTCTCGTCCGCGTGAAGTTCGCAGCGACCCGCCGTCTCCCCACTGCTCACGGTCGCGCCCTGGTGAACCGAGAGAGCTCGACGATGCGAACGAGCGTAGGCCTCGTGTTCCTCCTCGTCGTCGCGTGCGACGGCGGCGCGCCGGAGGCAGATGCCTCGATCGACGCCGCGCCGGTCACCGACGCGACGCCGGCTCCCGACGCATCGCCCGCTGACGCTGGACTCGCCGCGCCCCTCGACGAGGCCCTGGACTGCCGGCGCCCCGGGAGCGCCGGAGGTCTACCCGGTGGGACGCACCTCACCCGCGTGGACGTCGACCTGGATCGCTACCCGGACGCGCTCTGCAACGACGGCACGGGCGGCGTCTTCTTCGTACGGCGCGCGACCCGCGCGGAGGACGCGGACCGCTGGATCGTGCAGCTCCTCGGCGGCGGCACCTGTCAGGACGGCCAGAGCTGCGCGAACCGGTTCTGCGCGAGCGGCAGCGCCATCGGCGCGCTGAAGATGTCCAGCCGCGAGGCGCCTACGCGCGGCACCACCGGGGAGGGCATCTCGAGCATGCGCGCGGACAACCCGTTCGCCACGTGGAACCACGTCGTGATCTGGTACTGCAGCTCCGACGCCTGGTCGGGCACCGCGCGCGACGTGGCGCTCGAGGCCGACCACCCGGAGCGCCCCGGTGAGCCGGTGCGCTACCGCCTGCACTTCCTCGGCTCCGAGATCTTCGACGCCGTCGTCGACACCCTGCGCGCGGCGCCCTTCTCGTACCGCGACGCGTCTGGGGACGACGTGGTCATGCCCGACCTCGACGAAGCGCGGACCGTGTTGCTCGCCGGCGCCTCCGCCGGGAGCGGCGGCGTACGCAACCAGATCGACCGCTTCGCCGAGGCGCTTCGCAGCGACAACCCCGCCGTCGACGTGCGCGCCGTGCTCGACGCGGTGATGGCGCCCGCGCGCGAGGCGCTCGGCTACGCCGACTCGGCCCTGTGCCGGGAGCGCGACGTCTGCACGTACGAGGCGCACCTCCGGCCGGTCTGGGAGGAGACGCGGCCGCTGCGCGGCGCCGTCGGCGACGAGAGCTGCCCGGCGTGGCACGCGGCGAACGATCCCGGCTCGGAGTGGCGATGTGGCGACCTCGACCACGTGCTGCGTCACCACATCACGACGCCTTTCTTCTTCCGACAGGATCAGGCGGACGGAGTGGTCATGCCCAACACCGTCGATCTCGGCTACACGGTGCCGAGCCGCGGAGACGCGCCGATGGACGCGCGCCTCTTCGCCGAGCTGATCGCGGAGGAGGCCGCGACCCTCACCACGAGCGCCTGGTGGTCGGGCGAGGCGCACGAGGGCGCGGGCGTGGCGGTGATCCCTGGCGCCTTCAGCCCGCGCTGCGGCCATCACGAGACGCTGCGGACGGAGAGCGCGACCTACGGCGTGCGCGTCGAGCAGGATGGGACGCAGCGCGCGCCGATGGGGTTGCTCGCGGCCTGGTTGGCCGGTGATCCGGTGCGCGCGATCGCCGGCGATCCGTCGACCTTCACCTGCCCGTGACCGCTCAGCGAGACGCCAGGTGAGTCAGCAGGGCGCGTCGCTCCGCGTCGTCGAGCGTGGTCCCGTAGGAGTGCCCGCGGACGGGGCCCGGGCGGCGTCCGGCCGTGTAGCCTTCATCGAAGCGCGCGCGCCCGAAGAGATCCTCGAGGCTCGGCACCGAGCCGTCGTGCAGGTAAGGCGCGGCGTCGGCGACGCGGACGAGCGGTGACGGACGATAGCCGCCGGTCCCTCGGGCGTGACCCATGGCGAGCTCCGGATCCGTGCCCACGCGCGCGGCGGGCACCAGCGCGTCGCCCGCCCCCACCTCGTTGTCGTGGCAGCGCGCGCACTCGCGCTCGAACACGCGCGCGCCGGCGCTGGAGTGGGCGGCACCGCTCGGGCGCGGCGGCTCGAGCGCGTAGAGATAGACGGCCAGCGCGAACACCAGCTCGCGCGGCGGGCGCGCCTGGTGGTGGTTCGCCTGGATGTACTGCGTCTCCTGCCGGACCAGCAGCGCGAGGGGCGACGCGTGGCTCAGCGTGCCCGCCTGCGTCAGCAGCCGCTCGTGACGCAGCCCGTACAGGTCGGGGATGGCGATCGGCGTGTCCGCGACGTCCTCGATCACGTCCGCGCGGCCCGGGCCCCACGACTCCCAGCGCGCGCGGGTGTCCGGCGCGAGCGCGCGCCCCCGCGCCTCGTAGTGGGCGATCCGGACGCGCCCGTAGTCGAGGGCGCGCCGCGCGCGGCCGGCGATCACCGGGCCGCCGTCCGCCGCGCG
>SHBB01000591.1 GCA_004213565.1 Sandaracinaceae bacterium | reverse complement strand
CGGGAACGGGAACGGGAACGGGAACGGGAACGGGAGCTGACACGCTCGAGTGAAACCCGGACGTGCGATCCCGCGGATTCCTTCGCGCGCTGGCCCCGCCAGTTCCAACTCGTGGCAGAGTCGCTCGATGTCTTCTGGCCCTCCCCGCGTGTTCGAGCTGCTGCGGACGCTCGAGCTGGACGTCGAGCTCGGCGCGGAGCCGATGGTGCTCCGCGTCGAGCTGTTCAAGGCGCGCCACCAGTCGCAGCTCTATCGCGCGCGGCTCTGGCGACGGGAGCTCTTCCGGATGAAGCCTTCGTTTCCACGGGACGACGACGACGAGCCGCGCGAGCGGACCGACGACACGCTCTACGTGGACTGGTCGGACTTCCTCGAGAACGACCTCGACGAGCTCATCGCGCCGTCGGACGAGGCCGCGGAGGAGCGGGTGCTGGGCGAGCTGCGCAAGGCGCTCGCCGCAGCCTCCTGGGTGATCTGAGCCGAGCCTACTCCTCGGCGTCGGCGAACACGGGCGTCCCGGTCGGGGTCGGCGCCTCGTCCTTCGCGCCGCCGAAGATCCGGCTCGCGAAGCCGCCCACCGCGTCCATCAGCGTGTAGACGACCGGCACCACGATCAGCGTCAGCATCGTCGACGTGGTCAGACCGCCGATGACCGCGAGGCCCATCGCGCGCCGCACCTCACCGCCGTCGCCATGGCCGATCGCCACGGGGAGCATGCCGAAGATCATCGCGAGCGTGGTCATGAGGATCGGGCGCAGACGCGTGGCGCCCGCCTCGACGAGCGCGTCGAAGCGGCTGAGGCCCTCCGCGCGCTGCTGGTTGGCGTAGTCGACGAGCAGGATCGCGTTCTTGGTGACCAGGCCCATCAACATGATGAAGCCGATCATCGCGAAGATGCTCATCGCCTCCCCGGTCGCGAGGAGCAGACCGAACGCGCCGACGAGCGAGAGCGGGAGCGAGACCATGATGGTCAGCGGGTGGATCAGGCTCTCGAACTGCGACGCGAGGATCACGTAGATCATGACGATCGCGAGGAAGAGCGCGAGGAGCATGTTCTCCACCGTCTCCTGGAGCATCTCCGCGTCGCCGCCCACGTCGGTCGCGATGTGCGCGGGCACCACCTCGGCCGCGACCTCCTCGACCGTGTTCATCGCGTCGCCCAGCGCGAGGTCCTCGAGCTGCGCGGTCACGGTGATCTGGCGCTGACGGGCCTCGCGGTCGATCTGGCTCGGCCCCGCCGACTCGGTCACGTCGGCCACGCTCCCGATGTCGACGAGCGCGCCCGTCGTGCTCCGCACCTGCGCGGCGCGGATGGCGTCCATGTCGGCGCGGCGCTCCGGCGGGAGCTGCACGCGCACGTCGTAGCGGTCGCCGTCCACGTCGAGCTCGGTCGCCACCTGCCCCTCGACCAGCGAGCGCACGGTCGTGCCCACGGTCGCGCCCATCACGCCGACGTCGTCCGCGCGGCGCCGGTCGAGCGCGACGGTGATCTCCGGCCGGCCCGAGCGGTACGAGATGTCGACGTCCGCGAAGCCCGGCGTCTCGCGCAGGCGGTCGGCCATCGCGTTCGCCGCCGTGGCCAGCTCTTCGAGGTCGTCGCCCCGCAAGTTGTACTGCACCGGCGCCGTCTCGCCGCCGCCCTGCACCATCTGCAGCTGCTCGACGCCGATGACGCGGTCGCCGCGGCCCGCGAGGGCCTCGCGGATGAACGCCATGATATCGGTCTGGTGATACGCGCGGTCGTCGCGGTCGATCATCGTGACGATGATCGCGCCGATGTTCACCCGGTCCTGCACGCCGCCGCCCACCGTGGTGAAGGTGCTCTCCACCCCGGGGATCTCGCCCACCTGCTCGGCGACCGCGAGCAGCTCGCCCTCGGCCTCGTCGAGGCTCGTGCCCACGGGCAGCTCGACGGAGACCTGGAACTGTCCCTGGTCCTCCGGCGGGATGAACGTGAAGCCGATGGCGGGCGCGAGCGCGAACGCGCCGACCAGCGCCGCGACCGCCACGCTCAGCGTGACGAAGCGGTGGTTGAGCGCCCAGCGCACCACGCCGCGGTAGCGCTCGTCGAGCCAGGTCAGGGCGCGCTCGATCACGCCGCCGATGCCGGTGGTGGACGGGCCCGCGTGGCCGCCGTCCTTCAGCATCTTCGACGCGAGCATGGGCGTCATCGAGAGCGAGATGAACGTGCTGAGCGCGATGGCGAACGCGACGGTGAGGCCGAACTCGAAGAAGAACTGCCCGACCATGCCGTCCATGAACGCCACGGGCACGAAGACCGCGCAGGTCGCGGCGCTGGTGGCGAGGACCGCGAGGCCCAGCTCGCTCGTCCCCTCGAGCGCGGCCTTCACCTTGCCCTTCCCGAGCTGGCCGCGGTGCCGGACGATGTTCTCGATGACGACGATCGCGTCGTCGATCAGGATGCCGATCGACAAGCTCAACGCCAGCGTCGTCATCAGGTTGAGCGTGAAGCCCATCGCGGAGACGAAGCCGAGCGTGCCGATGACCGTCGTCGGCAGCGTGAGCGCCGCGATGAACGTCGCGCGCGCGTCCCGGAGGAACAGGAAGATGATCGCGACGCAGAGGAACGCGCCGAGCACGAGATCGAGCTGCACCGTCTCGATCGACGCCTCGATGTTGGTGGAGTTGTCGAGCAAGACCTCCACCTGCGTGCCCTCGGGCGCGCGCTCGCTCAGCGCCGGGATCGCCTCGCGCACGCGGGCCGCCACGTCGACCGTGTTGGCGCCGGACTGCTTGCGCACGATCAGCGCGATGGCGCTCCGCCCGTCGACGTAGGCCGCGCTGCGCCGCGTCTCGAGACCGTCCTCGATCCGCGCCACGTCCTCCAGGCGCACCACGCGGCCCCCGGCGCCGGTCAACGGCAGCCGCCCCAGCGCTTCGAGGTCCTCCGCCTCGGCCGTCGTGCGGATCGTCAGCTCGCGCGAGCCGTCGTCGAGCCGGCCGCCCGGGACCTCGAGGTTCTGCGCGCCGATCGCCTGCGAGACGTCCGCGACGGTGAGCCCGTACGCGCGGAGCCGCTCGGGCTCGACGTAGACGTGCATCTCCCGCTCGCGCGAGCCGACCAGCTCGAGCTGTCCGACGCCGGAGATCCGCTCGAGGCCGGGCTCGAGCACGTCCTCGGCGAACGCGCTGAGCTCGCGCTCGCCCGCGTCACCGCTGATCGCGATCTGCATGATCGGCGCGGCGCCGAGGTCGAGCTTCTCCACGAGGGGCTGCTCGACGCCGTCCGGGAGCTGGTCCTGGATCGACGCCACGCGGTCGCGCACGTCCTGTGTGGCCGTGTCGAGGTCGACGTCGAGGTCGAACTGGATGGCGACCTGCGAGACGCTCTCGAGGTTGGTCGAGCGCAGCATGCGGATGCCGCCCAGGCTGTTGACCGCCTCCTCGATGGGCTCGGCGACGCGCGTCTCCATCGTCTCCGGGTCGGCGCCCGGGTAGACGACCGTGACCGTGACGACCGGGAAGGTGACCTCGGGGAAGAGGTCGACGGGCAGCCGCGCGTAGAGCACCGCGCCGAAGACCGCCACCGCGACCATGATCATGGCCGCGAAGACGGGGCGCTTGACGCTGACTTCGGTGATCTTCATGGCGTGTCTCTCAGGTGGGGTCGGCCGAGGTCTCGTCCTCGAGCGCTGCGCCCTCGCTGGACGCCGCCGCCGTCTGGGTGGTGACCGGGGCGCCGTCACGGAGCCGCGCCGGGAGGGGGCTGATCACCGCCTCGTTCGCCTCGAGCCCCTCGAGGACCTCGACCGTCCCCGCGCCGAGAGGATGCACGCGGACCTGTCGCTCGACCGCGCGCCCGTCGCGGTGCACGAAGACGCGGCGGCTGTCGCCCATGCCGCGCGTGGCGTCGGCTGGCAGCACCATCGCCGTGCGCACGCCGCCCGCGCGGATGGCGACCTCGGCGCTCATGCCCCCGCGGATCACCCCCTCGCGGTTGTCGACGCGCACCACGATCTCGACCGTGCGGGTCTGCGTGTCGATCTCCGGCGCGATGCGCGAGACCGTTCCCGAGAAGCTGCGATCCAGCGCGGGGAAGCGAACCTCCGCCGCCGCGCCCTCGCTCACCCGCGCGAGCTCGCGCTCCGGGATGCGCGCCGCGATCTCGACCGCGGAGAGATCGACGACCCGCGCGATGATGCTCGGCGGCATGTTCGTCGCCGTCTCGCCGACCTCCATCGTCACGCGCGAGACGATGCCCGCGAAGGGCGCGCGGACCGTCGTGTGGCTCACCGCCGTGCGCGCCTGCGAGGCGCCCGAGCGCGCGGCCGAGAGCTGCGCGCGCGCCCCCTCGAGCTGCAGCTCCATCTGGTCGACCTGCTGGCTCGGGATGGTGCCGCGCTGCGCCAGCGGGCGGAGCCGGGCGAGCTCCTGCTCGAGCTGCCGGACCTGCGCGTCGATCCCCTGCGCGCTCGAGGCGGCCTGCGCCGCGCCGGCCCGCATGCTGCGTCCGTCGAGGCGCGCGATGATCGCGCCCTCCTCGACCGTGTCTCCTTCGCTCACGGGAAGATCGACGATCTGGCCCGTCACCTGCGGCCCGAGATCAGCCGCGCGGATGGGCTCGGCCGTCCCGACCGAGCGCACGGTCGGCTCCACCTCGCGCGCCTCGGGCGTGCGGGTGGCGACCGAGACGGGCTCGGCGTCGGCCGCGCTCTCCTGCGCCGAGGCGGGCAGCTCCACGCCGCCCTCGGATCCACAGCCGACCATGACCAGCGGGATCAAAATCGCGAACCGTCGCATCACTCGCCCTCCGCGGCGCGGGGCGCCGCCTCTCCGACCACGCGCGCCACCTGCGCGCCGGCCACATGTAGATCCACGTACGCGTTCACCAGTTCGAGCTGCGCGCGCGTCAAGTCCAGCTGCGCGGTCGTGACCTCGGTCGTCGTGGCCACGCCCGCGCGCAGCATCTCCCGTCGGTCGTCCAGCGACAGCTGGGCCGCGGCCACCGCCTCGCGGCTCGCGTTGATCTGCTCCCGCGCCGCCTCGTGCGCCGCCACCGCCTGGGCCGCCTCGATGGCGATGCCGTCGTGGAGCTGCTCGAGGTCCTCGCGCACCTGACCCAGCTCCGCCTCGGCCTCGGCCACCTGGTGGTACCCGATGGCCGCGTCGTTCGGCGACCACGCCACCGACGCGCCGAGCGCCCAGGTCGTGTAGAAGTCGGTCGTCTGCGGGATGACGCGCTGGTTGGGGCTCGAGGTCTCGATGTTGCCGATCAGCGACACCCTCGGGAGCATCGTCCCGGTGCGCGCCTGCACGACCGACTGACGCGCGTCGACCAGGGTGCGCAGCGCCGCGACCTCCGCCCGCTGCTCGAGCGCGCGGTCGACCAGCGTGCGCTCCGAGGGAGAGCCGTCGACCTCGGCCGAAAACAGGTCTTCACCGATCCGGATCGGCACGTCGGCGGGCAGGTGCAGCAACCGGCGCAGCACGCGCTCGGTCACCCGGACCTGGCCGCGCGCCTGCACCGTCATCGCGCGCGCCGAGGCCAGGCGCGCCCGGACCTGCGCCGCGTCCGCCCGCGCGGCCACGCCCGCCGCCTGGAGGCTCTCGACGTCGCCGAGCGTCGCCTCGAGCGAGGTCACCGATTGCCCCGCGATCCAGAGCCCGGCCTGCGCGCGCACGTGATTGTAGAACGCCTCGCGCGCCCGGAACGCGACCGACTGGCGCTCCGCCTCGACCTGGTGCTCGGTGGCGTCGACGAAGCCGAGCGCGCCCTCGTAGGACGGCCACACGATGAAGAAGTAGTCCGTGACGGGGATCTGCACCGAGCCTCGCACCGCGTACATGTCGAGGATCTGCGGGAAGGGGTTGTCGCTCGGCGGCAGCCCCGGGATCTCGAAGGGCGGCAGGTCCACCTCGTTGATGCGCGTGTAGGACGCGCTGAAGTCGAAGCGCGGGACGAACCGGCTGACCGCCTGGTCCACCTGCGCGCGCGCCGCCCGGTGCGCCCATCGGGAGCGGCGGACCGAAGGCGCGGTGTCCACCGCCAGCTGCGCCGCGCGATCGGCCGTCATGCCCCCGGGCGTGGCCGCGAGGAACTCCGGCATCGGCGCCTCGGACTCGGCCACGGCGGCCATCGAGGCCGTCTGGACGGGGCTCGGGACGGCCTGTGTCTCGGGCGCGTCCTGCGCGGACGCGGCGAGGCTCCAGGACAGCGCGAGCAGGCCGCAGGCCACGGCGCGCGGATCGATTCGTTGCAGACGCATCAGCTCTCCATCGGCGACCGGGTGTTAGACCCTCGGTTCGACCGGCGGTCGAAACCTGAGGCCTCGGGCTCCCGAGTCAAGCGCCGGAGGCGAGAATTTATGGGTGAGTCG
>SHBB01000590.1 GCA_004213565.1 Sandaracinaceae bacterium | reverse complement strand
CCGGTTCGACTGGATGGAGCCCACGCCGCCCAGCACGCCGAGGCTCCTCTATCTCGGCGGCTTCGGGCCCTCGCGCGATCTCGAGACGCTCTTGCTCGCGCTCGAGAAGGTCACCGCGCTCCGCCCCGTGCGCCTGATGATCGCGGGAGACCGCGCGCGCGAGCGGCGCGACGCGCTGCGGGAGCGGGTGACCGAGCTCGGACTCGAGGCGATCGTGACCGTGCGCGGAGAGCCTCACGCCCGCCGCCTGCCCGAGCTCATCGCCGCCGCGGACGTCTGCGTGGTGCCGTCCCTGGGCGCGGCCATCGAAGGCCTCGTCGAGCTGCCGCAGCCCCTCCTGGAGCCTCTCTCCTGCGCGCGCCCGGTGGTCGCGGCCGACGTGCCCGGGGTCTCGGAGCTGGTGCGCGACGAGGTCGAAGGCCTGCTGCACCCGGCCGGCAACGCCACCGCGCTCGCCGACGCCCTGCTCGAGGTCATGCGTGACTCCGTGTTGCGGGAGCGGTTGATCCGCGGCGGCTACCGTCGCGTCCGTGACGAGCTGACCGCCGGCGCGCGGCGACGACGCGTGCGCGCCCTCTACGAGGTGCTGGTGCCCGGCTCGCAGCGCGCGGACCCGTGGGAGGAGAGCTTCGACGAGATCACCGGGTTGTTCGAGCTGAACACCGGCGCGCTGGAGCTGCTGCGCGAGGGCGCGGACACCCTGGCGCCTCCGGACATCGACACGGACGAGACGCGCGCGCCGAGAGCCCGCGACGAGGAGACCAAGCCTCGCGCGGAGCGCCCACGCCGGACCGACACCGACACCCACCCCGGGCTGGTCGTGCCGGACACCGACCCGGGCCGGCGCTGATTCACTCTCTCAGCCGCCGCAGCGCATGCGCAGCGCCTCGAGGTCGCCGTGGCAGGTGCGGCACGCGCGCGCGTTGCCCGAGAGCGCGCCGAGACAGGAGGCGGCGAAGCCCGGGGGGTGTGGGCTGACGCCGGCGCCGATGCCGAGCGCCCCGTGGCACTGCACGCAGTCGCGCTCGGCGTGGCAGCTGGCGCAGGCGTTCATCGCGCGGCGCGCCTCGAGGCCGTGCAGCACGGGCCCACGCACCCAGACCGCGTTCGGGGGGTGGTAGCGCGAGGTGGCGCGCACCGCGGGCGCCGCCATGGTCGAGAGGCCGAGGCGGGAGTGGCACTCGGTGCAGAACCGCGAGGTCTCGTGACAGCTGGTGCATCGCGGCTGATCCCGGCGGGCCTGGGCGACGTGCGTGGTGAGGTAGTCGCCCGGATGCACGCGCCGCGGGCGGACCCGCCCGTCGTGGCAGTCGACGCAGTCGGACTCCTGGTGGCACTCCGCGCACAGGCTGCCCTGATCGGCGCCGACCCAGCGATGCCGCACGAGCCACTCGTGATCGTGCCGGGCGCTGAAGAGCCAGTCGGGCGGGTTCAGCTCGCCCTCGGGGAAGCGCGTCCGGAGCATCCCGTCCGGGCGCGTGAGGTGACAGGTCTCGCACTGCGCGGGTGCGCTCGCCTCCGCGGCGAAGCCGGGCGGCCCGTGGCACTCGAAGCACTGCCGCATCGTGGGGAGGTTCGCGCGGGTCGCGACGCCCACCTGCCCGACGCCCTCGTGGCAGGTCAGGCATCGCATCCCGTTCTCCACGTGCGTGCGGTGCGAGAAGCGCAGCCGCGCGGTCGGGAACTCGGACGCCGGCACGAGCTGCTCGTCCCGCTCCCCGAAGCCGACGTGACAGGTCGCGCAGCGGGTCGCGCGGTCGGGCGCCTCGCGGTCCAGGTCCTCGGCGTGGCAGGGCTGGCAGCTGTCCTCCCGCGGGATGAGGTGATCCTCGACCCGCTCGGACAGCCCCGCCCCGCGGTGACACCGGACGCAGCGCAGCTCCGCGTGGGCCGGCAGCGCGTGGTCCATGCGAAGCGCGATGCGCTCGGGCGGATAGATGACCGGCGAGGGGAGCCGCGGCACATCGGTCGCGGCGGCCGGCGGGCGGCTCTGCCCGCGCGCGCCGCGCTGCACCCCGAGCGTCGCGGCCGCCGTCAGAGACAGCGCCAGCGCGGCCCACGCGAGTCGTTCGCCCAGGCGCCCTCGGATCACCGCCATGTGTCCACCCTCAGCGCGATGACCCCGCGGAAGCGGTGGCCCACCACCCGGCTCGTCGCGTGTTGCAGCTCCGCCAGCACCAGCGTCTCGGGGCTCAGCCGGAAGCGCCCGCTGAGCACCTCGGAGACCACGGTCCCGTAGAGCTGCTCCCGGTTCGGGTCGTCGAAGTGCCAGACCGAGACATCGAGCCCGAGCTCGAGCCACCCGAAGAGCGGCCGGCGCACGTCGAACGAGACGCCCGCGAGCGGGCCGAGCGCGCCGCTCCAGGCGAAGCCGCTCGCGCCGAAGCGGAAGCCCTCCCAGCGCGCCCGGAAGTAGCCGTCGACGCCCGCGTCCAGATCCTCCCCGTAGGGCTCGCCCAGCTCGGCGCGCCGCCCGCGGAGCGCGCCGCCGATCGTCAAATCGTCGGTCACCTTCCAGCGCGCGCCGAGATCCGCTTGATCGATCGGCGCGACCACGAACCAGGCCCAGATGCTTCCCGGGTCGAAGCGGGGGACGTGCCGACTCACCCCCGCGCTCACGAGGAGCACCTCGTCGCCCACCGCCGCGCGCCCCGACGCCGCGATGACCTCGCTCGTCAGCAGGTCCCAGACCCCGTTCGCGTCCAGTCGAAGCCACTTGGCTGGCTGGCTCGACGCCGCGCCAGAGACCCGCGAGAGCACGTCTCCGTCGTCCTCCCACATCTGCCGGAACCCGAGCCGCAGCTGGAGCCCGCGCCCCGGTCCACCCGCCACCGAGGCGCCCGCCACCCACGTGTCGATGGGCGGCTCGGCCCACGGCACGTCCTGCGCATCCAGCCGGACGGTCCCCGCGAGCTCCGAGCGCGGGGTGCCCGCGAGGCTCGTCCCCCGGACGAGGAGCCCGCCGAGCGCCTCGAGGCGGAGCCAGGAGGTCGGGACGGCGCGCACGGCCAGCCCGTCGAAGCGGGCGAAGCCGATGTCGTCGAGGACCAGCTGGCGCCCGAGGCGCGCCGCGGCGCCCAGGGGCAGCCCGCTCACCTCCGCCCAGACCGCGGGCACGTCGAGCCGCGTGTCCGCCGCGAGGGGCTGCCACGCGCCGGGGTCGTCCGCGTCGACCGCATTGACGCAGAGCTCGCGGTCCAGGAGGCACGTCTCGCCGAAGTCCTGCTCGAGGCGCAGCTGCGCCTCGGCCGTGACCCGCGGCACGCGGCCGTCCTCGTCGGGCTCCTCGAGGTCGTGGCTCAGCCGCAGGGCGAGCCGCGAGAGCAACCGGCGCCGGGCCCAGAAGGCGCGCGCGCCGGGCGAGCGGACCTCGTAGACCTGGAAGCTCGTGTCGGTGTCGAGCTCCACATCGAGGGCGGCGGCGGGGGCTCCCATCGCCAGACACGCGACGGCGCACACCGCCGCGCTCGCGGCTCTGGCGATCGGCCGTTGCGGCACGTCCCGCGCTACGCGTCGCTCGAGCGGCGCGCTCCGTAGCGCTCGGCCAGCGCGTCGTCCCAGGCGTCCGCGAGGCGGCCGACGTTTCGGATCATGCCGTCGACCTCCGAGCCGTCGAGGTCCTGGACGGAGCGCTCGGTCACGACCACGACCTCCTCGCCGCTGATCGCGAACGCGGCGCCGACCAGCTTGGACGCGTTGGCCTCGAGCAGCTCCCTGCACAGCTCCGGCAGACGATCGGGCGCAGGGAGCTGGACGACGGGCGCGACGACACGGAGGCGCCCCTCCTTCAGCTCGTCCGTCGGCGAATGCACCGCGATCAGGATCCGCGCGCTCCCTCGCCGCAGCGCGAACGCCACGTGGCCTTCTCGCTGGGTCCGGCTCGCCGCGGGATCGATCCCGAGACCCCGGATGGTGTGCTCGATCAGGCCGACCGCGCGCTCGACGTCCGCACTTGCGCTCATGCGTCGATCTCCGTCGACCAGCCGCCCCCTGTCAAGCGCCCGTTGGCGCGACCTGCTCTGGACGGCGGCGCGACGGCGGCCCAAGCTCGGCCCAGCCGTGCTCGACGCCGCCTTCGAAGCGCTCTCGCTCCAGCTCACCGACGCCGACGGCGGCGCGGATCTCGATCGGGCCCGCGCCACCTTCTGGGCGCGCACCGGCGAGTTCGCGCTCGAGGACCCGTTCTACGAAGCGCGGACGCGCGCGCTCTTCGACTTCTGGCTCTGCGACTGGCGGAGCGCCGACGGCTCGAGGCCGGCCGTGCGCAACCGGGACCCGGAGCTGGCCGCCGTCGCCGCGGCGTGCCCGCACGCCGAGCGAGGCCTCTTCCGCGTCGTCGAGGAGGCGCCGCTGCGCGTGGAGGAGCTGCTCTTCGGCGCGGCCTTCCGGCTCCCCGCGGTGGAGGCGAGCGGGCGGCTGCGCGCGGGCGACGTCTTCGACGGACGTCTGCTCGTCGTATCAGATGAGATCCAGGTCACTCCAGGTCTCCTCTTCCACCCGCCGGAGACCCACGAGGCGCTCGACGCGCTCCTGCCGGACGCGCGGGAGCTGGGCCTGGAGCGGGCCGACATCCTCGACGGGCTGCTCCGGATGCGGATGCGCCTCCACCGCTTCACCAGCATCCGACCGCGCCACATCTACCGCCTGGACGCGCTCCTCGAGGCGGACATCAACAGCGCGGGCTGGGCGCGAAAACAACAATCATCTCAGGCACCTGACAGCTGAAGCAGAATCTAGCTTCAGGTTCATCGGGCGCGGCGTCAAAGCAAACGGCGCCTCCGGTTTCCCGGTGACGCCGTTGGGTCGGAGGGCTCGTAAGCCGAGTTCTGTTCCCGCGGCCGTCACCGGTTCGCGGGTGGTGATCATTCATCTACGATCCGCGTTGCCACGGACCTCCAGCGACACGACCCGGAAGCTCGGGCGGGTCACCCTCGAGCGCTTCCCTATTCGGTCTTGCTCCGGATGGGGTTTGCCGTGCGGCCGACGTCACCGCCGACCCGGTGAGCTCTTACCTCACCCTTTCACCCTTACCGCGTGGCCCCCGAGGGTATCGAAGACGACGCGGCGGTCTGCTCTCTGTGGCACTTTCCTGGGGGTCGCCCCCACCAGCCGTTAGCTGGCATCCTACCCTGTGGAGCTCGGACTTTCCTCCCGCGCGCCCGCCGAAGCGAGCGCGCCGGCGATCACCCGAACCGCTCCGACCCCGCTGAGGTAACCCGCCCCCACCCCCAGCGCACGCGAAAAGTTGACCCGTTCGCCGCCGTCGATACGGTCGGCGGGTGCGACGACTCCGCCTCGCGATCGCGATTGCGCTCCTCGGGATCGGCTGCGCCGATCCGGCGCCGAGCGTGTCCTCGTCGGTGGACGCCGGACCGGCGCGGGGAGCGCCCGTGACACCGCCCGCCGCGCCGCCTCCGGCGCCGCCGCCTCCCCCGGCGCGCCCCAGCCCTCGCGCCGCGGTGACGGCGCGCGCGGGCGACGTGGTCTCGATCGAGGCCGGGACGCTGCACGTCGGCAGCCGCCCCGGCCTCCCCCATCGCCGCCCGAGCGTCGAGGCCGACCTGAGCCCGATCGAGCTCCCCGCGTTCGACATCGATCGCCTCCCCTACCCGAACGACCCCGCGGCGCCGGCCCAGCTCGCGGCCACGCGCGCCGAGGCGGCGCAGCTCTGCGAGGCGCGAGGCCGCAGGCTCTGCGACGAGCTCGAGTGGGAGCGAGCGTGCCGCGGCGACGGCACCGACGAGTGGCCGACCGGCGCCGCGATCGACCTCGCGGCCTGCGTGGCCGATCCCGTCAGCTGTCCGTCCTCGACCGGCGTCCTCGATCTCGGCGTGCGCGCACCCGAGTGGACGGCGAGCGACGCCGACGCGCGCCTGGCCCGGCTCGAGCGCACCGCGGTGGTCCGCGGCGGTCGCCCCGACTCGAGCCCGGCGTCGCACCGATGTGGGGCGCGCCACGTGAAGAACCCGGCCGGCGGAGGACGCGCCCTCGCCTTCCGCTGCTGCGGCGGAGAGGCGCCCGGCGTCGCGTATCCGGACGTCGGCGTCCGCCGCATGTGGCGCGACCTCGAGGACGTGAGCGACGCGCGCTGGCGGGAGATCCTCGGCGCCGTCCCGGAGCTCGCCCCGTACGCCTCCGACTTCAGCGCCTACGGCGAGACGGCGGCGCTGCGGGCCCTCGCGCGCGGCGGCGCCAGCGAGTCAGACATGCAATGGGAGCTGACGCGCCATCCCTTCGCCTGGTCGCCCTCGACGGGGGAAGAGGTCTGGATCGTGTCGGGCGCCGGCGGCGGGGTCTCGCTCCTCGCCGCGCTCTATCCCCACCCGGACGGCAGCTTCAGCCACGCCGCGAGCTTCCTCGTGCGTGAGGAGGAGCC
>SHBB01000059.1 GCA_004213565.1 Sandaracinaceae bacterium | reverse complement strand
CGGCGAGCTCGCGCTTCGCGTCGGCCTCCGGCACGTCGCCCTGGCGCTGCCCCATGCCCTTGACGACGTGGAAGCCGATGTTGGTCTCGACGATCTCCTCGGCGAGCGCGCCGTCCTCGAGCGAGAACGCGGCCTCCTCGAAGGGCGCCGGGTGACGGCCACGCGGGAACCAGCCCATGTCGCCGCCGCGGCTCGCGTTGGCGTCGCTGTGCTGCCGCGCCACCGTCGCGAAGTCCGCGCCACCCTGGACCTGACGCAGCAGATCCTCGGCGCGTCGGCGCGCGTCCGCGCGGTCGGCGTCGGTCGCGTCGCGGGCGACCTCGACGAGGATCTGACGCACGCGCGCCTGCTCGGGCAGGTCGGTGTAGCGGTGACGCTGACGGCGGTACTCCTGATCGACCGCCTCCTCGTTCTGACCCATCCACGCGGTGAGCGCGGCGTCCGTGATCTCCACCTGGTCGCCGTAGTAGGCCGGGTCGAAGCGCACGTAGCTCATGCGGGCGCGGTCGGTGTCCTGGACGTAGGCGTCCCAGACCTCGCGCGGGCTGACGGACACGCTCGCGGTGACGGTGTCGCGCACGTCGTTCGCGAGGTGCTCCCGGACCTGCCACTGCACGAACTCGTCGACGCTGCGGCGAAGGTAGTACTGGATGAAGCGGCGAATGTTGTCGCCCGACAGGTTGCCGTCGCGGTCGGAGAAGTTCTGCGGGATGGCGCCGGCCGGGTAGCCGTCGGGCGCGTCCACCGGGCCACCGAGCCACACGACCTCTTCCCGCGCGACCTCGCGCATGATGTCGTCCTCGTTGGCGTTGAAGCCGAGGCGCTCGGCCTCCTTCACGAGGAGCTCGCGCTCGATGAGGCCGTCGAGGGTGTACTCGCGCAGGCGGAGGGTGCGCGCGCGCTCCGTCTCGTAGCGGTTGAACCCGGTGAGGTTGTAGGCCGCGCGGAAGTCTCCCTCCGTGATCGTCTCTCCGTACACCTTGGCCGCGTAGATCGGGCCGTCGGTGGCGCAGCCCTCGGCGCCGGGGGTGCCGAAGCCGATCACCGCCATCACCAAGCTGAGGAGCACGATGATCAACAGGAGGAGGAAGGTCTGGATGCGCTTGCCGATGTTCTCCAGCATGGAGCGTCCTTTACGCCGCGAAAATGCGAGGCTAGCCGTGGGAGCGAGAGCGGCCGCGAACCATAGAGGAGGGGCCCCTGGGGAGCAAGGCGGCTCGAGACGCCCCGGGATCGGGACCTGATCCAGCTCCCGAGCTGTGGCTTTCAGGCGGTCGCGGGGCAGGCCGCCTCGCTGGTGATCCCCCTACGCGATGGTTTCACGGCTGGCACGAAGGGTGTTTGGGAGTGACAGCGAGCGGCGGTTGTCCGCTCGGGAGGACCCCATGAACTTCTCGACTCTGCTCAAGTTTGCCCTCGCGTTCTTCGTCGTCGCCCTGATCGCGGCCTTCTTCGGCTTCGGCGGGGTCGCGGGCGCGTCCGCTGGCATCGCGAAGCTGCTCTTCATCGGCTTCGTGGTCCTGGCCGTCGTGGCCCTCGTCGCGGGCCTCGTCCGCCGCACCTGACCCAGAAGAGCTGACCCAGAAGAAGGGCTCAGCGCGCTTCGGCGTGCCGGAGGAGCCAGGCGAGGGTCTCGCCCTGCTCGATCGCGTCGTGGAGGCCGTGGTGCGGCTGCTCGTTCTCGGGCGGCCGATACCCCTCGGCCTTCATGGCGCGGTCCATGGCGCGAAAGGTCGCGTTGCGGCTCGTGGTCCCGAACAGGCCCATCGCGTAGCTCGCGATGTCGAAGCCCGAGTGGCCCAGCGGGTTCCGTCCCAGGAAGCGCTGGAGGTACCAGCCCACGTAGGGGTGGTCGAAGCTCGCTGGCCAGGCCGCGCTCTTCAGCGGCGCGCCCAGCGCCTCCAGGTAGCTCGCGAAGGCCCGCATCGCCTCGGCCGGCGCGGTCCCCTCGCGCTCGAGGTGCTCCGTGGTGAGGCCGTGCACCGCGGTCGCCTCCGGGATCTCGCCCGCGCCCTCGAGCGGCTTCAGCTCGACGTAGAAGGTCTGCGCGCGGTCGACCTGCCAGAGCCCGTCCACGCGCCGTACGGGCGCGGCGCCCACGCTCGCGAGCGAGAACAGGCCAGGGAAGGGGCCCGACGCCTCGACGTCGATGGAGAGATAGATCACCGGCCGATCGTCCATCGTGGGCTACTCTGAGGCCAGCCATGGGCAAGAAGAAGACGAAGAAGGACAAGCGGCGCGAGCAACGCGAGCAGGAAGCGGTGGCGCGCGCGCTGGCCCTCGAGGCGGCGAAGCTCAAGCTGAAGCGCTACCGCGTCGCGGCCGCCGTCGTGCCCGTCGTCTTCCTCGCGGCCGCCATCGGCGTCTACGTGGCGCTGGACGACAAGCAGCTCGCGGGCCTGATCGGCATGGTCGGCCTCGCGATCTGGGTGCCGGTCCTCCTCGGGCTGATCGGCGCGCGGATCCAGCCGCGCGACCGCACGCGCGCCGGCTCGATCGACTTCGGCAACCGGCGTTGATCCTCCCGATCGACGCCCTCCGCGAGGAGGTGCTGTCGGCCGTGGAGCGCGCCCCGCTCGTGCTCGCCGCGCCGACGGGCAGCGGCAAATCCACGCAGGTCCCTCGATGGCTGCCGGGGCGGGTGATCGTCGTGGAGCCGCGCCGCGTGGCGTGCCGGAGCCTGGCGGCCCGGGTCGCGGAGCTCGAGGGGGCGAAGCTCGGCGGGGAGATCGGCTACGTGGTGCGCGACGACGTGCGCGCCTCGGCCGACACCCGGGTCCGCTTCGTCACGCCGGGCGTGGCGCTGCGGGATCTGGAGGCGCTCGAGCGCGCCGACCACGTGATCCTGGACGAGCTGCACGAGCGGCGGCTGGACGTGGATCTCTTGCTCGGCCTGCTCGGTCGCCGCGCGCGCGGGCTGACCGTGATGAGCGCCACCCTGGACGGAGAGCGGGTCGCGGCGCACCTCGACGGCGTCTACCTCGAGGGCAGGGGGCGCCTGCACCCGGTCGAGACGCGCTACCTCGGGAGCGGGGCGCAGCTGCCGGAGGGGAAGGACCTGACCGAGCGCGTGGTGAGCGCCCTCGCGCGCGCGGCGGACGATCCGGGGGACGTGCTGGTGTTCTTGCCGGGCCGCGCCGAGATCGCCGCCTGCGCCGACGCGATCCGCGGCCCCTTCGAGGTGGTCCCGCTGCACGGGAGCCTGAGCCTCGACGAGCAGGGCCGCGCCTTCCGCCAGACCCAGCGCCGCAAGGTCGTGCTCGCGACCAACGTCGCGGAGACCAGCGTGACCATCCCCGGCATCGGCGTGGTCATCGACGCCGGGCTCGTGCGCCGCACGCGTTATCACAAGGGTCATGGTCACCTCACGCTCTCGCCGATCGCGATGGACAGCGCCGAGCAGCGCGCGGGCCGCGCGGGCCGGACGGGGCCGGGCGTCGCCTACCGGCTCTGGAGCGAGGCGGCGATCCTCGAGCCGCGCACGCCGCCGGAGGTGCACCGCGAGTCGCTGGTGCCGATGGTGCTCGCGGCGGCGGCGGCGGGACGTCGCCTGCGTGACCTCCCGCTGCTCGACGCGCCGAAGGACTACGCGCTCGACGCGGCCGAGGAGGAGCTGGCCGCGCTCGGCGCGCTCGACGAGGCGGGCGCGCTCACCGCGCTCGGGCGCGAGCTCTTCCAGCAGCCCCTCGACGCGCCCCACGCGCGGCTCTTGATCGAGGCGCAGAGGGAGCCCGCGCTCCTCGGCGACGTGATCGACCTCGTCTCGGCGCTCGCGGTGGGCCGGCCTCTCTTCTCCTGGCGCCCGGAGGACCCGGCGGACGATCTCCGCGAGAGCGGCTGCGAAGTGACGGCCGTCTTGCGCGCGATGCGCGAGGGAGACCCGCGCCGACACGGGCTGAACGCGTGGGTGCTCGGCGAGGCGCGGCGGAACGCGAAGCGGCTGCGGAAGGCGCACCGCGTGGACCCGGAGGAGACCCGGATCGACCGCCGCGCGCTCGCGATGCTCTTCCTCCGCGCCGACCCGCGGCTCGCCCACGTCGCTCGCCGTCGCAAGCGACGCGTGGCCTTCTCCAACGGTGGGACCGAGGTCGAGCTCGGGCGAGAGAGCGCGGCGCAGGCGGCGGAGGAGAAGCTCGAGGCGATCCTCGCCCTCGACGAGCGCGCCATCGGGGTGGGCAAGCGCGACACGCGCGTGTTCGTCACCTGCGCGATGCCGGCGCCGCTCACCTGGCTGCGCGACGCGGGCCTCGGGCGCGACCGGCTCGCGGGCGTGAAGCTCGCGCGCCGCAAGGTCGTGGCCACCGTCGAGCGTGTCTACGCGAAGAAGGTGCTCGACGAACGCGAGGAGAGCCCGAAGGGGGCGCTCGCTCGGCGGGCCGTGGCGAAGCTGATCCTCGAGGGCCGCATGCTCCGCGGCGCGCGCCAGGCGATCGAGGAGCGGCTGACGCAGAAGGCGCTCGCGCAGCGCCTCGCCGCGGCGGGCTTCGAGGTCTCGGGCGTGCCGATCGAGGTCGACGACGCGCCCGTGCCCACGCTCGAAGATCACCTCCGCGCGCGCATCGCGGAGCTGGGGCTGGAGACGGGCGAAGACGCGCAGCTCCTGTCGGTCGAGGATCTCCTGCCCGACGCGCTGCCGGAGTGGATCCGCGATCTGCTCGACGAGCGCTACCCGCGGCGCGTCGACCTCGGCGACGCGGGCTACGAGGTCGACTACGATCTCGACCGCCGACAGGTGCTGCTCCGCATGGTGCGCGGCACCCGCACGAAGCCCCCGCCGCTCTCCTATCTGCCGAAGTTCGAGGGCTTCAAGATCTGCGTCGAGACCCGCCGCGGCATGCACGTCGTGCGCGCCCGCGGATAGCCGGGTTGCGTCACTCCGGGGGGGCGCCGAAGGTGGCGCGGAGGTGGGCGAGCAGGCTCGCCAGCTCCGCGTCCTCGAAGGTGTCGGCCCAGGACGGCATGCCGCCGCGCCCCTGGAGCAGCGTGCGCACCACGCTCTCGTCATCGCGCATCGGGACACGGTCGAAGAGGCTGGGCGCGCGCTCCGTGCCGCGGCCGTCGTCGCCGTGGCAACGCACGCAGTTCGCGTCGAAGAGCGCCGCGCCGGCGGTGGCGTCCCCCGTGGTGTCGAGCACCGCGCGCACCCGGGGGCGCACCGCGTCCTCGTCCACGCGCTCGAAGAACTCGACTTCGCGCCGGACCATGCCCGCCCAGTCGTCGACGCGGTTGAAGCTGAAGAGATAATCCGCGGGGAAGACCGCGCGCTGCTCGGTGGTTCCGGTGCGCGGGTAGAGCGCCTCGTCGTCGATCACGCGGTCGAGGTCGAACGCGTCGAAGATTCCGTCGTCGTCCAGGTCGTGCGCGACGGTGGCGCCGCCGTGCTGGTGGCAGCCGATGCAGTTCGTGCGCGCGTTGTTCTGCCCGTGCTCGACGTAGGGGTTGCTGCACCAGGTGGGCGCGCCGGCGCCTCCGTGGGTCGCGCGGAGGGCAGCGGCCAGGCTCGGCGCGTCCGCGTCGAAGCGGGCCGCCGGGTCGTCGTCGTGCTCGGCGTACCAGGTGACGCTGCAGAGCTTGTAGTTCGCCCAGACCGGGTCGAGGCCCTCGGCGAAGCTCGCCGGGCGGTCGGCGCCGAAGTCGCGCTCGGGTGTGTCGCTCCACCAGAGCGTGATCCACTGCCAGTGCCGCAGCTCCTTCGTCATGATGTGGAGCCCGGCCAGGCGGTAGGTGTCGCCGTTGCGCAGGCGGATGGTGAGGATCTCGTCCGGGCTCGGATCGACGCGGCGGTCGCCGCTCTCCTCCCACGTGCCGCCGCCCTCGAGCCGGCGGGTCATCGCCGCGGCGTCGGTGTCGTAGGCGGGCAGGTCCATGCCGAAGTCCGCGCGGACCCACTGCGCCTTGACCAGCACGGCGTCGGTCGGAAACTCTCGCTCGAAGCAGGTCGTGAAGTTCTCGTCGCTGGCGGGCGCGGTGGTGATGCCCGCCGCATCGAGCCCCTCGGCCAGGCAGTCCATGACCGGGCCGTAGCTCTCCATGACGTGACGCGCCGTGGCCGGGCTGTAGAGGATGCGCGCGTTGCCCACCGTCGAGCCGCTGAAGTTGCTGTTCAGCCGCCGCGCGCACTCCGCCTCGCTGACGCCCTCGGGGCAGGTGCCCAGCATCTCGACGTGCTGCAGGTAGCGCTCGAGGGGCCAGCGGCGGGAGCGGTCGAGCGCGGTCGCGTTCTCGCGGAAGGCCGCGTCGATCGCGTCATCCGTGAAGGGGGCGCGGACCACGCGCTCGGACGGCGCGGCGCCCTCGTAGAGCTGCTGGAACACGCGCCGCAGATCGTCGATGCCATACCAGGTCATCCAGCGCGCGACGTCCGGCACCTCCCCCTCCTCGAGGCGGAGCTCGGGGTCGGTCTCGCTCGTCTCCGCCAGCCCGAGCAGCGGCACCGGCTCGAGCACGTGGCGGGCGGTGGCCCAGGCGACCTCGCGTCGGTAGCGCAGATCTTCGCGGAGCCGGTCCTCGTCTTCGCGCAGCAGCGGGTTCGGCGTGAAGTCCGCCGCCACGCCCGCGAGCCGTCGGCCGAAGACGTCCGTCTTGCCGCCGGGCGCGTCATCGACCGGGAAGTCGAGCCCGTCCCCGCCCGACGCCGTGCAGGCGCCGAGCAGGAGGGAGAGTGCGAGAGAGAGGCGTCGCATCAGCCCCCGGCGATCACGAGCGCGGCGTCGGAGGCGATGATGAGCTCGCGCTCACCGTCCATCACCAGGAAGTAGAACCAGCCGTCGCTCCGGAAGTGCGGGAAGAGCGCGCGCGTCCCGGCCGGCACGTCGGTGATGGCGTGTCGCTCACCCGTCATCAGATCCACGAGGATGATGTTCGTCACCTCGCCGTCGTGGTGGTGCGTGACGAAGAAGCGCTCGTCGAAGCTGAAGTTGAGCTTCGCGCCGCTCATGCACACCGTGGCGAGGGGATCGCTCAGCGAGATCGAGTAGCGGTCGCCGAAGCGGGTCGCGTTCACGCGCCGCACCACGTAGCCGAGGCCGCGGCCTTCGGGGCCAGCGAGCCGGCTGCCGACGAGCTGCCCCGAGGGAGAGAGCACGCTGTCTCCTTCGTAGGGCGAGTCGACGATGACCTCGTCCTGCGGCTGGTACTGCGTCCCGTCGAAGATCATGGGCGTGAGCTTCATGGTGGACGCCGCGTTGAAGCTCGCCGCAGGATCGCGCGTCGCGTTGCGTCCGGAGTCGCTCGTGAACTGGCTGTTGATGACGAAGTAGTCGCCGCCGCCGATCCCCCGGGCGACGTGCTGGTAGAGGTTGATGCCGCGGGCCGTCATGCAGCCCGCCTCCTCGAAGTCGATGTGGTCGTCGTCCTCGAGCACGCTCTGGGCGCAGATGCCCGCGCCACCCTTGGTGCCCTGGAAGATGAAGCCGCTGTTGTCGGGGAAGAAGCCCGGGTCGTAGGCGGCGTCGACGCCGATGTCGCGCCCGGTGAGGAGATCGGTGATGGTGGAGCGCGCGCCGTCGCCCCCGCCGTTGCCGACGAAGCGGCCGTCCGCGCTCGAGCGCGTCCAGAAGCTGGTGCGGAAGCCGAGCTCGCGCAGGTTCCGGAGCACGCCGATGGTGCCGCCGAGCCGCTCGCGCTCGTCGGCGTAGTCGCCGGTCATGAAGCAGGCCGACGGGTCCGCGCCCGCGCAGCCGAACATGCGCACGCCCGCGTCTTCGTTCAGCACGCCCCAGCCCTCGAACTGCATGTTCTCCACGTGGCTCTGGATGCCGACCGTGTCGAAGGCGTCGGTGCACGTCGCGGGGGGAGGCGGCTCGTCGAGCACGGTCTCGAGGTCGTTGAGGTCGTTGCGGAACCAGGTGAGCAGGGTCGCGTACTCCTGCTGGCTCAGGGCAGGGTGGCTGCCCTTGGGCATCGACACGCGGTTCTTGAAGCGCGTGTAGGGGATGAGCCAGCCGTCGCCGTAGGCCTGGCGGAAGAGCCGCCGGAACCAGCCGTACTGCACGCCGGTGGTCAGGATGCCGAGGTGCTCGGCCGCGAAGACGCTCTCCGGATCGGTCGGATCCACGCGCAGGCAGTCGACCACCTCGCGCGCCTCGGTCTGCGTCATGTGCGCGGGATCTCCCAGCGCGTGCTCGGAGAGCTGGCGGATGGTGGCCGGGCCGACGCCGTCGACCGCCTCGAGCTGATCGAGGGAGTCGAAGGGGCGCGCCTGCACGATCGCGGCGGCCGCGTCGCTGCGGATGCCGATGTCGTCGTCGAGGGCGGCCTGCTCGGCGCGGTTGACGAGATCGAGCACCGCCTGGTCGAGATCCCGCGCGCCCTCGGTGACGCCGCAGCGCTGCCAGGCGTGGTCGGTGTAGTCGAGCCAGCGGCGCAGGCCGTTGCGCGAGACCGAGTGGCACTCGGCGCAGCGCCGCGTCTCGCACTTGCCGTCCGGGCAGCTGGGGTCGTCGATGTCGGCGCCGAGGATGCGGAGCGCCGCGGTGGCGAGCGCCGGGCCCTCGAGATCCACGGTGGGCAGCGCGCCGTCCTCGCCGGAGGAGTCGCGCGGGATGTCGGCCCAGTCGCAGGCCGGGTCGCTCGGGTTGTCGCCGCAGGCCTGGATGTGGCGAACCGCGAGGCCGTAGTCGCTCTGCCAGAAGGTGCTCTCGTCGAGCCCGTCCAGCTCGGGCGGCATCCAGAAGGTGTGCTCGAACGCGCGGTACGCCTCGCTCGTGATGTTCGTCCAGCGCGTGTCCTCACCGACGAGGCGGTCGATCCAGCTGCGCGTCCAGCGTCCGTCGCCGATGCGATGGCAGCGCGTGCAAGCGCTCGCCTCTTCGCTGACGAGCTGACGCGGCATCGTCCAGCCCTGACCGTCGGTGTTGAGGATGTGGTAGGGCGCGTCGTTGTAGCCGAGCGCGAAGTCCTCGTGGATGCCCATGCGCGGCACCACCGGGTCGCCGTCCTCGTCGAGCGCGCCGTCGATCCACGGGGTGTGGATGAAGGCGTCGGTCGAGTGGCACTCCGCGCACTCGATGCCGCCGCCGAGGCCGCCGTGGATGCCCTCCCAGATGCTCGAGGACTGCTGCGGCGAGCGCTCGGACTGCACGCGATCCCCGGGGTGCGGCACGTGGTTGCCGTCGGTGCGGCTGTAGAGCGCGTTCTGGAAGTAGCAGGTCTGCCCCGTGTAGGGGTTGTGACCGATCATCGCGATGTCGTTGTACTGACCGAGGTCGCTGCGCGCCTTGCGGCAGAGGAGCACCCAGTGGGTGCCCTGATCGTTGGCGCGGCTCGCGACGCGGGGGCCGTTGACGTCGGGGCGCACACCGTCGGGGCCCTGCGCGCTGGGCTCGCAGAGGCTGTAGATGAACTGCGGGTTGTCGCAGTCGTCGACCTCGGTCGCGGGGTAGCTGACGGTGCCGCTCGGCCCGGTGATCGTCGTCGGGATCGGGGTCGAGTCGAGGCAGTCGTAGGTCTCGTAGTCGCCCTCGGCGATCTCGGGGAAGAAGGGGATCTCGCCCATCTCGTCCACGCAATGCTCGGCGTAGGCGACGGTGCTGGCGATGCGCGCCTCGCGGCCGTCGAACTTCCCGTTCATGCCGCGCCGATCGAGCGCCCGCCGCGCGTCGAGCTCCGCCTGCACGACCACGGTCCCGTCCGCGGCCATCAGACAGACGTCGATGATCACCTGGCCGTCCGCGATGGCGGCGAGCATCTCGGCAGTCGGCTCCATCTCGAGCCAGTCGGTGGAGTCGTAGGGCGTGTCGAAGTCCGAGGGCGTCATCGACGGCCCCTCGAAGGTCGGGCTCGCCTCGCTCGGCACGCGCGCCTCGTCGATGCGCGGGATGGCGCCGCTGTCGGACGCGCACTGCAGGGCGCCGATCTCCCCGCGCCGAACGCGGGCGTGGAGCGTCTCCCCGTTCATCAGCTCACGGGTCACCCGCACGCGCACGCGGGAGCTCGACGAGTGATAGCTGACGTCGACCTCGGTGGGAGAGGTGTCGGGCGCGCAGCCGATGGCGCTGACGGCGGAGAGGAGGAGCGGGAGTCGGAGGGAGCGGAGCATGGCGGCCTGCTTTTTTTCGGAAACCGAGACGCGGAGGCGGCGATACCGCGGCGCGTCGTCGCCGGGACCCCGGGGCAAGGGGCATGCCGCCCCGGTCGGCGCCTCGATCCGCGGATCGTGCGCCAGAGGTGGCGGCAAGAGTAGCCGGTCCCGAGGCCGCACCGGGGGATCGAGCCGCCACCCCAGGTGGGGGTCGCGGCGGTTCTCGGGGCGGTCTTCGCCTCCGTCGCGGGTGGCGTGGCGCTTGCTGAACCGCCTGGCATGAACCGCCTCGCCCTCACCGTCGCCTGCCTCCTCTCCCTCGCCGGGTGCGCCATGGACGCCGGCGCCTCGCCCGACGCCGAAGACGCGGTCGGGGTCGTGCTGGGCGGCAAGGCCGACGGCGGCGACTACAGCGAATGCGAGCTGCGCGAGGTCGTGTCGCACCTGAACGAGGGGGCGAGCGCCGAGGAGCTGCTCGAGGCGGGCGTGCACGTCCGGGCGGCCGAGAACCTGGCCGCGCATCGCGACGGCGAAGACGGGCTCTTCGGCACCGAAGACGACGATCTCTTCGCCGACATCGCCGAGGTGGACGAGGTCTCCTGGGTCGGCCCGGTGGCGCTCCAGCAGCTCGTCGCGATCGTCACCGAGCGCTGCGAGGCCCCGCCCGTCGAGGTCGACCCGTGGGCCGAGGCGCGCGACCCCGAGCTCGCGCTCGTCTCGTTCCCCGAGGACATGGCCGCGCCCGAGAGCTACCAGTACCCGCGCGTCGACGGCTTCGGGCTCGGCGGCACCGAGTTCTGGCAGCAGTGGCCCGACGGCCACAGCCCCACCTTCAGCTTCTCGGAGGGGACGGACCACGGCCGCCGCTGCATGCAGGCGAGCGCCATCCGCTTCGAGACGATCATGGCCGACCCGCCCGAGTCGATGGTGCGGCTGCGCGACGAGAGCAACTGGTCGGGGCGGTTCTTCAACTGGAACGACGACTTCACCCTCTCCGAGTGGAGCGACGGCCGCGGCGCGCGCCTCTGGGCCTGGCGCACCGGCCTGGTGAAGTGGATCAGTCAGACCAACCGCGACGGCACCTGCTGGCTCCCGACCCGCGAGATGGTCGAGCGCGTGGCCGAAGACTGCCTCCTCCGCGGCGAGCGCAGCGACGGCGAGATCCAGGGCTGCAGCGCCCGCTGACTCACGCCGCCCCTCAGCTCAGGGAAGCGGCGCCGCGAGGTGCGCGTCGTGGGGCTGGTTGAGCGTGGCGTCTCTGGCCACCGAGCCGTCGAGAGCGGACGGCTCGCCGTCGCAGCTGGTGAGGGAGAGGAGCGCGAGGAGCAGCCAGGAACGCATGAGCCACGCTACCGGGCGGCGGTCGCGCTCCGAGGGTCGCGAATCGCACGGCGTATGAGTCCGGACGCAGGGTGTCGTAAGCTCCCTCCGCGGAGGGATCATGGGACGACTTCTCTTGGTGTGTTGTGGGATCGCGGCGCTCGCGCTGGGCTGTGACGGAGGCGGCGAGCTCGGGCCCGACGGCAGCACGCCGCCGCCCCCGCCTCCGCCCCGGGACGCGGGGAGCGTCGACGCGCACAACCCCCTGACAGATCCCGAGACCGGGCCGCCGGCGGGCAACCCGGAGGGCGACTGCGCCATCCCCGCCGAGGCCGGTCCCGAGGACACCTCGAGCCCCGACCGCGTGGTCGGGAGCGGCACGCCGGAGAGCTGCACCGCGGACGCGTTCATCGACGCGGTCGCGATGGGCGGCGTGATCACCTTCGACTGCGGCGCCGACCCGGTCACCATCACGCTCGACCGCCCGGCGCGCATCTTCAACGACACGGGTCCGCGCATCGTGATCGACGGAGGCGGCCTCGTGACGCTGAGCGGCGGCGGCGCCACCCGCATCCTCTACATGAACACCTGCGATCCGGATCTGATGTGGACCACGTCCCACTGCGACGACCAGGACCACCCGCAGCTGACGGTGCAGAACCTGACCTTCATCGACGCCGACTCGCGCCGTGAGGACGAGTACGACGGCGGCGGGGCCATCTGGGTGCGCGGCGGGCGCTTCAAGATCGTCAACTCGCGCTTCTTCAACAACCGTTGCCACGACGAGGGCCCCGACGTCGGCGGCGGCGCGGTCCGCGTCTTCAGCCAGTTCGAGGGTCGGCCGGTCTACGTCGTCAACTCCACCTTCGGCGGCGAGGACGGCCTCGGGAACGTCGGCTCGAACGGCGGCGCGATCAGCAGCATCGGCGTGTCGTGGACCGTCCTCAACAGCGTGATGTCGCACAACCAGGCCATCGGCCGCGGCGGCAACCCGTCCATGCCCGGCACCCCGGGCGGCGGCAGCGGCGGCGCCATCTACAACGACGGCAACACGATGACCCTCTCGATCTGCGGCTCGCGCATCCAGTACAACACCGCGCCCCAGCACGGGAGCGCGATCTTCTTCGTCAGCAACGACCACAGCGGCGACGTGCGGATCGAGCGCTCGGTGATCACCGACAACGAGGGCGGCTCCTGGTACCCGAGCTACCCGCAGATCTCTGCCCACGACGACACGCCGATCGAGGTGATCGACTCCGTCGTGGAGTGAGAGGGCCTGGACCGTCGTGAGGCTGGCGATCTCGTCTGTTTGTCTGGTGCTCCTCGCGGCGCTCGCGACCTTCGCGTCGAGCGCGCACGCCCAGGGGATGGGCGCGTCGCTCGATGTGCCGCAGCCCGCGCCTCCCGAGATCGTCCTTCCCGCGCTCGGCCCGCCCTCACAGCAGGTCGAGCCGATGCACCTCGGTAACCTGTACGGCCGCGCGTGGTCCGCGTCCGCGTTCGGCGGGCTGATCGGCGTCTTCGCGGGCATCCTCGTCGGCGTCCCCATCGCCGTCGCCACCGGTCCCTTGCTGACGGCCGTCGTCTTCGCGATCAGCAGCGTGGTGGGCACCGCGACCGGGTTCGTGCTCGGCGCGGGGTATGGCGTGTGGCACCACGGCGAGGAGACCGGCGTCGAGGGAGACCCGGCGATCGCCAACCTCGGCACCTGGTTGGGGCCGATCGTCGGCGCCCTCCTCGGCGCTCTGTTCACGCTGCCGTTCGGGGGCAACACGTGGCTCGTCGGGCTGAGCGCGGGCGCGCTCGGCGGCGCCGTCGTCTTCTCGCAGCTCGGCGCGATCCTCTCCTACGCCCTCAGCCGCAGCGCGGCGCTGTAGCGGGGCGGCGCTCCCGGGTAGAGTCCGGCCGTGGCCAGCCCCGAGCTCATCGCGCAGGACGGCGCGCTCTACGCCTTTCACAAGCCGTCCGGCTTCGCCGCGCACCCGCAGGGAGACGAGGCGATCCCCGATCTGCTCACGTGGGCGAAGGCCGAGCTCGGCGTGGAGCTCGCGCCGATTCACCGCCTCGACCGCGAGACGAGCGGGGTGATGCTCTGCGCGTCCGACGAGGGGGTGCGGGCGGAGATCGGCGCGTGGCTCGCGGCGGGCGAGGTGCAGAAGAAGTACCGCGCGCTCGTGCACGGGCGGACGAACAAGAAAGGCATCGTGCGCCGCGCGCTCCAGGACCGACGACGCGGCAAGCCCGTCCCCGCCGTCACGCGCTTCACCCGGCGCGCGATCTACGGCCGGGTCAGCCTGCTCGACGTGCGCCCCGAGACCGGACGTCAGCACCAGATCCGTCGCCACCTCCAGGGCATCGGGCACGCGGTGGTGGGGGACGAGCGCTACCCGCCCAAGCGCTTCTCCGCCGTGCCCGGGTTCCCGGGCCGGCTCTGGCTGCACGCGCTGCGGGTGGAGCTGCCGGACGGGCGCGTGTTCGAGGCCCCGCTGCCGCCGGAGCTCGAGGCCCACCTCGCGCTGCTCGCCGAACGCCATCCGGGGTAGAGTCGCGGCGTCATGATCGACCACTACACGCTGCTGGTCCGCGACTACGCGAAGTCGAAGACCTTCTACGCGGCGGCGCTCGAGCCGCTCGGCTACGGGTTGGTGATGGAGCTGACGCGCGAGCAGGTCCAGTCGCTCGGCGTGCCCGCCACCTGCGGCTTCGGCGCCGCGGCGCCCAAGCTCTGGATCGCGCCCACCGAAGGCGACATCACGCCCACGCACATCGCGTTCACGGCCAAGAGCCGCGCCGAGGTGGACGCGTTCCACGCCGCGGCGCTCGCGGCCGGCGCGACCGACAACGGGCCTCCCGGCGTGCGCGCCCACTACCACCCCGCCTACTACGGCGCGTTCGTGCTCGACCCCGACGGCTACAACATCGAAGCGGTCTGCCACGGTCCTGCTTGAACGAGGCCGGCTGAACCAAGAAGGAGGATGACCCCATGGCCCTCGCCAAGACCAAGCTCGAGACGTTCGTGTCCCCCGACGAGCTCAAGGACGTGCTGCTCGACTTCGAGTCGTACGCCGAGCTCCTCCCCGAGGTCTCCAAGGTCGACGTGAAGGAGCGGTCCGACGACGCGGCGCTCGTGACCTTCCACGTCGACATCTCGTTCGCCGGCTTCGACGTCAAGACCGAGTACACCTGTCGCTACGAGATCGAAGGTCGCGAGATCCGCTGGGAGCTCGTCGACTCGCCCAGCCTCACCAAGAACACCGGCAAGTGGGTGCTCGAGGAGACGGAGGACGAGGAGACGGTGGCGCACTACGAGTCCGAGGTGGAGACCAACCTGCCCATCCCGCCCGAGGTGCAGGCCCTCTTCGTGGAGGAGAGCCTCCCGAAGCTGATGGAGCGCTTCCGCGACAAGGCCGAAGACCTCTGAGCGAGAGGACGCTGAGATGGCCGTCCCCTTCGTCGACCTGAAGGCGCAGCTCGCTTCGATCCGCGCCGACATAGACTCCGCGATCGCGCGCGTGCTCGACGACACGTCCTTCGTGCTGGGTCCGCACCTCGAGGCGTTCGAGCGCGACTTCGCGCGCTTCTCGGAGGTGAAGCACGTCGTCGGCGTGGGCAACGGCACCGACGCGCTCGAGCTGGCCTTCCGCGCGCTGGGGCTGCGCGGCGAGGTCGTCATGCCCGCGAACACCTTCGTCGCGACGCCGCTCGCCGCCGTCCGCGCGGGCCTCCGCCCCGTGTTCGTCGACGTCGATCCGGACACGCTCCTGCTCGACCCCGCCAAGCTCGACGACGCGATCGGCGCGGAGACCTCGGCCCTCGTGCCGGTGCACATGTTCGGGCAGGTCGCGCCCATGAACAGGCTGGCGGAGCTCGCCCAGGCGCGCGATCTCGCGCTGGTGGAGGACGTCGCCCAGGCGCACGGCGCGCGCCGCGAGGGCAAGGTCGCAGGCACCTTCGGAGACATCGCGGCCACGAGCTTCTACCCGGGCAAGAACCTCGGCGCGTACGGGGACGGCGGCGCGGTGATGACCGACGACGACGCGCTCGCGGCGGAGGTGCGCGCGCTCCGCAACTACGGGAGCGAGGTGAAGTATCACCACCCGAAGATGGGCTTCAATTCCCGCCTCGATCCCATCCAGGCCGCGATCCTCGGCGTGAAGCTCCAGCACCTCTCCGCGTGGACCCGGGCGCGGCGCGCGGCGGCCGAGCGCTACGAGCGGCTCCTCGCCGACGTCGACGGCGTGCGGCGGCCCGTCACGCCGGCGGGCACCGAGCCGGTCTGGCACCTCTACGTCGTGCGCGTCCCCGAGCGCGATCGCGTGATGGAGGCGATGCGCGCCGCGGGCGTCGGCGTCGGCGTGCACTACCCCGTGCCCTGTCACCTGCAAGGGGCCTTCGCCAAGCTGGGTCACGCGCGGGGCGACTTCCCGGTCGCGGAGGAGGCGGCGGAGACGATGCTGTCCTTGCCGATGTTCCCGGAGATCGCCGAGGCACAGCAGGAAGAGGTCGTGCGCGCGCTCCGCGCCGCGCTGTGAGTACGTGGCCCTCGAGAGGGAGGACGCATGCTCCACGACGACACCTTCGCGCCCGGCGCCCGCTACCTGACGTTCGGCGGGGTCGAGACCTTCCTGATCTATCGGCAGGGCGTGGCCCTGCGGGAGTTCTGCTCGTTCGAGGCCCTCGACGACGAGGCGGCCTGGGCGGACTTCGTGGACGACTTCTTGCGGCCGATCGCCGAGAGCGCCGCGATCCACGGCTTCGGTCTGCTCACCGACACCCTCGGCTGGCGCGCCTCGCCCGACTACGTGGCGCGCCTCGGTCACGCCCCCGAAGACGTGGCCCGCTACGCCAAGCTGGGCGCCTCCCGCGTCCGTCAGTTCGCCCAACGCCACGTGGGCGCGCGCTCCGTGGTGCTCGCCGCCGACCTGGGCCCGCGCGGCGACGGCTACGCGCTCGAGGCCTCCGGGCCGGTCGCGGTGGAGGCCGCGGAGCGCTATCACCGTCCGCAGCTGGAGGCGATCGCACAGAGCGGCGTCGATCTGGTGACCGCGTGGACGATGACGAGCGTGGCCGAGTCCATCGGCGTGGCGCGCGTCGCGAAGGACCTGGGCCTGCCGCTCATCGTCTCGCCGACCCTCGAGACCGACGGCAAGGCGGTGGACGGAGCGTCCCTCGGCGACTTCGTCACCCGCGTCGACGAGGCGACGGGCGGCTACCCGCTCCTCTACACGGCGAACTGCGTGCACCCGGATCACATCGAGCCCGCGCTGCGCGACGCGAAGGACCGCGACGCGCCCTGGCGCCGCCGCTTCCGCGGCCTGCGGGCCAACGCCTCGGCCAAGAGCCACGCGGAGCTCGACGCGTCGACCGAGCTCGACCGCGGCGACCCGGCCGCGCTCGGCGCCCACGTCGCGCGGCTGGCCGTCGAGCACGACCTCGCCATCGTCGGCGGCTGCTGCGGCACCGACCCGGAGCACCTCGAGGCCATCGCGCGCGGCGTGCAGGAGCGGACCCGGCGTGATCCCCGCCGCGCGTCGCACGGCTTGCGCGCCACGCGCTGAGCTCGAGTGCAATGCTGGACCACGGACATGCCACCATGCGCTCGCGATGCGTACGATTCGATGGCTCTGCCCCGCCCTCACCCTCCTCGTCGCCGTCCCCTCGGCCGCGCAGCAGGCGCCCCCCGACGGGCCGCTCTCGCTGGGCATCCAGACGGGCATCGACGCGGCCATGGAGGAGCCCGCCCTGACCGTGGTCACGGGCCCGTTCCTCCACTGGCGCCTCGACGAGGTGATCAGCCTGCGGCTCGAGGGGGCGTTCGGCTACGCCCCGCAGATCCGCTCGGTGCCCATCGAGAGCGCGCTGTGGCACACGCGCTACCTGGGCGAAGTGAGGGCGTCCTTCGGGGCCCGGCTCGATCCCGTGGTGGAGGGGCGCGTCTTCGCGAGCGTGCGATACGTGGCGCTCCAGATCTACGAATGGCCAGACTGGACGGTGGAGACAGACCCGCCGCCGGGCCCGACCACCATTCCGGATGAGCGCCGCGAGACGTGGTCGACGAGCTGGCGAATGGGTGGCGGCACCCAGCTGGTGCTGCGCCCGGAGTCGTCCAGACGCCTCGAGGTCTCCGCCTCGCTGGGGGTCGCCGGGGTGTACGGCTATAACCCCGACGGCTCGATGGGGTTCAGGCCGGGGTACGTCTCCGTGTTCGGCACGCTCTCGATGGGCTGGTTGTTCTTCTGAGGCAGTGACGCGTCGGACCTATCGGCCCGCTCGAGCTTCCAGGCGAGGCCTCGAGCTCAGTCCTCCACCAGCGAGCCGGTGCCGACGCCGTGCAGCACGAGGTCGGCGTACTCGGGGGCCCGGCGGATGAGCTCGCCGGGTCGCGCGCCGTCCTCGAGCCAGCGTCGAAACCAGGCGTTCCCGAGCGCGTCGATGACGAGGGCCGTCGTGCGCGGCTCGACGCGGAGCTCCGCGGGGTCCGCGTGCTCGGTCAGCCACGCCTCGAGGCGATCCAGGTGCTGTCGATGCGTGGACGTTTCCTCTTCCACGTCGCGCCTCTCCAGCCGCATCAAGAACTGGAACGCGTCACGCCGCTCTTCGGACCAGCGCAGCTGATGGGCGAGGAGCAGCTCATCGCTCCACGCAAAGACCCGCAGCCGGCCTGAGCGCGCGGGGTCAGCGCTCGCCGGTGTCCGTGACCGAGAGGGTCGTCCAGCCGAGCAAGCCGGTCGCGCCCGCGACGGTGCCGTCGAGGTGCATGCCGTCCGGGCCGATGCTGAGCTCGACGAGCTGGTTGGCGTGCGCGGAGTCGCGCATCTTCACCACCGTCAGCGCTCGGCTCAGCCGGTCCGGTCGCTCCAGGTAGCGCAGGAAGAGCACGTTGTGGAAGAGGTGGCTGAACCCCACGCGGGTCCCCACCTCGGATCCGAACGCCATCGTCTCCTGCGTGAAGATCACCGACGCCCCGTCGCGGCGCGCCAGGTTGGCGAGTGACCAGATGTAGCCCGGGTGGCGATGCTCGCGCTCGGCCCCGACGGCCAGCTCGCCGAGGCTGTCGAAGACGACCCGGCTCGGCTTCCGATCGCGAAGCAGCCTGGCGACCTCGTCGCCGAGGCGGTCGATGTCGAGCTCCGTGATCGGCGCGTGATGCAGGACGAGCCGCCCATCCGCGAGGGCGTCGTCGAGCGGCATGCCGAACGAGCGCCACTTGGCCATCAGCGCGTCCGGCGACTCCTCCATGGACACGTAGACCGTCTTCTCTCCCGCCGCGACGCCGGTCGCGACGAAGTGGAGGCTGAGCACGGTCTTGCCCGCGCCCGACGGTCCCATCAGGAGCGTGGCGTCCCCCGCAGGCAGGCCGCCGCCGACCAGCGCGTCGAGGCCTTCGACGCCGAGTGACGCGCGACCCGGGAGCGGTGAGACGCCCGCGGCCTGAACGATCGACTCCAGGCGAGGGTAGACTTGCACCCCCTTCGAGGTGAGCGAGAGGGAGTGGCGCCCGGAGACGAAAGACGAGCCCCGCAGCTTCGCCACCCGGAACGCGCGCCGATCCGCCGCGCCGACGGCGTCGTTCGAGAGCTGGAGGATCGCGTCCGCCACCGCGAACTCCGCCCGCGTCGCGATGGCGTCGTCGTCGTACTCGCCCACGAGCAGAAGCGTGGTGCCGGTGTGAGAGAGTCGCGCGACCAGCTCGTAGACATGCGAGCGCAGGTCGGGCGACGAGGCGGCCGCGTCGGTCATCGCCTTCGCCGAGTCGATGACGACCACCGCGGGCCGGGTCTGGACGACCTCCGCGGTGAGCCGATCGACCACGCTGGCGAGCCCGTCGGGGCTGCGCAGCGCGTCGCTCAGCGCCAGCGGTCGCACGCTGTCTCCGAACGCGTCCGGTGTGTAGAAGTCGAAGCCCGAGAGGTGCGCGACGATCTTCGACTGCGGCTCCGAGAAGGTCGCCACCATGAGGGCCGGTCGCTCGGACGTCGCGTTCGCGAAGACGATCTGCTGCGCGAGGATGCTCTTTCCCGCGCCCGGAGGGCCGCTGATGACGACCGTGGAGCCCTCGACGATGCCGCCGTGCAGGACGCGATCGAGGTTGGGGTCTCCGGTCGTGAGCCGAGTCTCGGGGGCGCTCATGTGGGGCCTACCTGCGCGCGGGGGTGAAGGAGGGACGAGATGTCGAGCTCGAGGGGGTCCTTCTCCAGCGCGTCGGGGACCGGCTCGCCTTCGTGGACGGGGTGACGGCTGGCGCTCCAGAGCAGCACGGGCAGCTCCGGCCACCGCGCCCGGATCCGGTCGCGGAGCACGACGCCGTTCATGCGCGGCATGTGGAAGTCGGTGACGACCGCGTCGACGGGGCGGGACTCGAGGATCTCGAGCGCCTCCACTCCGTCGGCGGCCTCGATCACCTCGTGACCTTGTTGAGACGCGATGATCTGAACCAGGAAGCGAACGTCCGGCTCATCGTCGACGACGAGTAGAATGGCCATCCCCTCGGGCCATCCTATCGATCACGTCTGCGCGACACCAGCGCTCAGCGCCCCCGTCACCAGCCGAGCGCGGCCAGCTCGTCGCGGTAAGCGTCGTACGAGCGGAGGTAGTCGCTCTCGTCGTAGACCTCGGAGGCGAGCACGACGCAGACGGTGCCCGGGGCGAAGTGCTCGAGCTCGCGCCACACCATCGGGCGCAGGTAGATGGCCTTCTCCGGATCGTCGAGCCGCACGCGCTGCTGGGTCACGCCGTCATCGAGCACGAGGTCGAGCGCGCCGTGGAGCACGAAGAGGAGCTGCTCGAGCTCCTTGTGCGCGTGGCCGCCGCGCGCCTCGCCCTCGGGGACGCGCACGAGCGAGTACATGCGACGCGCGATGAACGGGAGGTGCTTGCCCAGCTCGGCCACCACGAGGTCACCGCGCTGATCGCGGATGACGCTCAGGTCGACCTCCATCGCGCGACGGACGTCGAGGGGGCGAGCGTACGAGGGCACCGGCGCGAGGTGCGGCGCCTTGCGGGCGGCGGGGTACTCGCGGTCGAACAGCTCGGCAGGGCTCAGATCTCGCCTCATGCCCAACGGAACGGCCGATCGCGCCCCGAGCTTGAGCCTCGAGTTCAGACTTCAGCTTTGGGCTCCGCGTCCGAGAGACAGGGCATGGCATTGGACCGACTCAGCCCGGCGCTCCAGCAGAAGGTCGAGGGCGCGGCCGACCGCGTGGCGCACGAGGACCCGGCGGGCATGACGCAGCTCAAGCAGCTCGTCGCCGCCCACTCCAACCGTGGCCACATCCTCGCCGCCATGGGCGCGGCGCTCGAGGCGCGCGGCGTGCTCGAGATGGCGCTGGCGATGTGGAAGGCGGCGTGGGAGCTCGACCGGCGCGACGTGGCCGCGCTCGAAGGGCAGGCGCGCTGCGCGGCGCAGCTCGGTCGACTGGAGGAGGCGGCGGCGGCCCGCGCGCGGGCGACGGGGGTCGGCGCGGCGCGCGCGTCGTTCGATCGCGCCCCGCAGCTCTACCGGGCGCGCCGCTACGACGACGCGATCGCGGCGCTGCGTGAGGGGCTCGCGCTGGCGACCGACGACGTGCTGGGGTGGATCGCGCTGTCCGACTCTCTGCGGGAGGCCGGCCGCTTCGACGAGGCGCTCGACGCGCTCCAGGAGGTGCGCCGGCGTCACCCCGGCCACGCCGGCGCGGTCGACGCGGTGGAGCGCATCGGCCGCACGCTGATGGCGATGGGCCGAGGCGCGGAGGCGCAGCAGGCGCTGGGCGCGTGGCACTCGCTCCGGGTCCAGCGCTACGGGCCCGCCTCGTCTCCGCTCCACGGGCGAGAGCCAGTGATGCTGCGCGAGACCGCCATCGAGGCGCGCGCGCAGGAGCGGGTCGAGATCGCGCCGTCGCGGCCGGTCGAGGTGCCGTCCCCTCGCTACGTGCCGGCCTTCCGCGAGGACGGTCCGCAGACCGAGCCGAGCCCGGCGTTGCGCGTGAGCGAAGTGCACGACGTCGAGGTCGTCGGGCAGAGCGGCGTGGTGACCTCGGGCGACGATCTCTTGGTCTACGACGAGAGCCTGTCGCCCCGTCTGAGGCAGGACAACGTGCCCGAGTACAGCGGCTGGAACCACCCGAGCGGCGCCACGCTGGTCTTTCGGCCGCGCGCGGTGACACGGCGGATCGACGCGGCGATCCTCGTGGGCGGGCGCGCGGCGCAGAACTACTTCCACTGGACGCTCGAGCACCTGCCGAAGGTGCTCTTCGCGGCGCAGCTCCCGGGCAGCGAGGGGCTGCCGCTCCTGGTCAACGCGGAGCTGCCCGCTCAGTGCCGCGAGGCGCTCGCCTTGCTGGCCCCGGGGCGTGAGGTGATCCCGATGACCGACGCGTCGCGCGTGGCGGTGGGGCGCCTAGTCGTCTCGTCGCTCGGCGGGATGATCCCCGACGATCCCCGCGTGCCCTTCTCGCGCATGATGATCGCCCCGGAGACGGTGCGCCGCCTGCGCGCCGCGGTGCTCGCATCGGTCGACACACGCGACGCCGAGACGCCTCGGCGCGTCATGCTCACCCGGCGGAGCGCCCGCCGCGGCTGCCTCAACGAAGAGGCCATCGCCGCGTCGCTCGAGGCGCGCGGCTTCACGCTCGTCGACCCCGTCTCGCTCAGCTTCCGCGAGCAGGTTCAGCTCTTCGCGAACGCCGAGACCGTGGTGCTGACCGTGGGCGCGGCCATGACCAACGTCGTGTTCATGCCGGAGGGCGCGCGCATGTTCGGGCTCTGGGGCGAGAGCGCGCCGCCGCACTACTTCGCGGGACTCGGGCGCGCGGCCGGGGTCGACCTGGCGTTCGTGCGCGGCGACCAGATCCCAGGCAGTCACCCCGACCCCATTCACCGGGACTTCGTCGTGCCGGAGGACGCGCTCCTCGAGGCGGTCGAGGGGCGCCGCGCGGCCTGAGCGCTACCCGCCGGTCGAAGGCACCGGGGCCTGGGAGGGCGCGCTCGCCGTCGAGAGGGCACAGGCCAGCAGGAACCCTCCGAACGCCCCGGCCCAGAGGCCGGTCGCCGCGCGCAGCCAGGCGAGGTCGAGCGAGGGCCAGAGCCACCCGGCGACGACCTGGGTCGTGATGGGGAGCGCCCCCACGATCCAGAGGGCGCGGCGACGTGGGTCCACCCGCGCGGCGAGGGCGACGAGCGGTCCGACGGCCAGGCCGAGGTAGATCCCGCTGCAGCGCGCGCAGACCGCCATGGTGTGCCCGTCATGGGCGAACGTGCGCTCGGGGATCTGATGGCAGAGCCCCGCGAACACCACGCGCGCCATCGCGGCGAGCGGCCCGTGAGGCCACCACAGCGGCGCCGCCGCCAGGCCCGCGACGAACGCGAAGCCGGCGGCGACGAAGAGCGGGCGAAGGCTCGGCTTCACTGACCCCAGGGCGAGCCGCCGCCCGGGGGCTGACCGCCGCCACCGCCCGGGGGCTGGCCGAAGCCGCCGCCGCCCGGAGGCTGACCGCCGCCACCGCTCGGGGGCTGACCGAAGCCGCCGCCGCCGCTCGGGGGCTGACCGAAGCCGCCGCCGCTCGGGGGCTGACCGAAGCCGCCGCCGCTCGGGGGAGCGCCCGGACCGCCCGGAGGCTGCCCGAAGCCAGGCGCGCTCGGAGCCGGCGCGAAGCCGCCGCCGCCGCCACCCTGGCCGCCGTTCTTGGGCGGGAAGATCATCGACGCGAGCAGGCCGCCGAGCGCCCCGAAGCCTCCGTAGACGACGAAGGAGAAGATGCAGCTGCCGCCGAGGATGATGAACATCATCAGGGTTCCGCCGGCCGCGCCCTCGAGCTCGCCCGCCGCGGCGCCCGGGATCATCGCCGCGCCGAACAACAGGAACATCAGGACGTAGAGGACACCGAAGATCGCGCCGGTCACGAGACCGGTGAGCACGCCGATGAGGGCGCCCTCCTTGGCGTCGACCGTGTTGGTCTTGTCCTGGATGAGCTTCACGGCGAGGCCCGCGCCGAGCAGCATCCACATGCAAAAGATGAGGTTGCAGTAGTTGATGATCGGGATGGCGCTGAGCACGCCCGCGACGACGCCACCGATCAGAACCGGCCCGAGATAGTGTTCTTTGTCTTTCACGCTCGTCTCCTGGGCGCAGGCTACGACGGAACGGGGCGATTCATCCCCAACAATCCGAGGATCAGAGCGCGAAGCGGAAGGTGGCCGCCGTGACGGCGCCGCCGCCGAACTTCGTCTTGAAGGTCAACAGACCGTCGTTGACCGTGCGGCCCTCGTCCTCGGTGCACGCGCCGAAGGAGAGGGTCTGCGCCCCCTCGTCTCGAAAGTGCGAGACGAGCGCGTCCATCAGGACGTCCTGCGCGCGCATGGGTCGGCCGGCCTCGGCGCAAGCCAGGTACTGCGTGTGCCACGCGCCCTCGCGGTGCTGGATGAGCCAGCTCCCCGCCACCATCGCGCCGGCCGCGTCCCGCGCGACCCAGAGCTCCTGCGCGTCGGCGAGGCGGCCACGCAGATCCAGCAGCTCGGCTTCGGTGTGCACGGGCCGCACGTCGTGCTGCGCGCGGAGGTTCTCGCTCAGCATGGCGTGGAACTCCACGTACGCCGCGGCTCCGTCCTCGGGGGCGGCGGTCACGCCCTGCAGCCGACCCTTCTTCGCGCTGCGGACGTCCCGCTTCATCGGCGCGCCCAGCGTGGCCACGCTCCAGAGATCCATGCGCTCGAGCGTCCCGCCGAGGCGCCACGCGGTGTGGAGGTCGCTCTCCTCGGGCTGGTCGCTCAGGTGGGACGGGGGGAGCTTCAGGCGCAGCGCGCTCGCCTGACCGCGCAAGTGTTCGAGCAGGGCCTCGAGCGCGTCCGTCGCCGCGCGCGCGCTGGCGTGCTTGGGCACCAGCACCCCGCCGAAGGTCGCGCCCGGGTGGCTCACCACCTCGTCGCCGATGCGCGCCGCGGGCAGCGCCGCCAGCCAGCGCTCGCCGTCCTGCACGATCAGCGACGCGTCCTCGAAGCGCGCGCCGTGATACGCGAGAAAGCGCCGCGTGTGCAGCACCGTCCCTTTGGGACAGCGAGCCACGTGCGCGTCCCAGCGAGCCGCGTCTTCGGGGCGATGGGCGCGGACCTTCACGAGCCCCTCCGGGCGTCCGCGGTGATCTCCGCCGCCAGCTCCGGGAGCTCTTCCCCGAGCGAGGCGAGCCCTTCGAGCACGCCGGGCCCGAGCGCCCGCTCCACCGCCTCCATCTGTCCGTTGGTGAAGGGCTTGATGGTGTGCCCGCCGA
>SHBB01000589.1 GCA_004213565.1 Sandaracinaceae bacterium | reverse complement strand
CGCCGCGGTGCAGGAGGCCGAGGACCGCGCGTGGAACTGGTACCTCGAGTGGAGCGGCATCGCGCGCGTGGTCATCCGTGACCGTCGCATCCTCCGCTCGCTCGGCTTCCTCCGCCCGGTCCGCCGCGCCGACGGCACGGAGGTGGACGTGATCGTCGACGACGACGTGGACACCGACACGCCGGATCCGACGCCGGTCGACCCGGTCCCCGAGCCGGTCGCGCCCGAGCCGATCAGCCCGGAGCCGGAGCCGCTCGAGGCCTGAGCCGTTTCGCGACTGGGCGCCGCCGTCGGAGCGTGAGCTGCGACGGCGGCGTCTCTCGTTTCGGCCGCGAGAGACCTCCGCCCGTCGGCTCGGAAGCCTGGCACCCCGGGGGATGAGAGCACTCTCGACCGCGTGACGACGGACTGGCGAGAGAGCATCCCGGACCGGCTCGGTGACCTCCCCTTGGGAGGCGACCTGATTCGGACCGAACCCGGAGGTCGCGCCGCGGCTCCCATCGCTGTGCTGGGCGTCTACCCCGCGCTCACGAAGATGGGCCGCTTCGAGACGGACGACGGCCCCATCAACCTGCCCGTCGAGGTCGAAGCCACTTCCTTCGCGCCAGGCTCCAGCTCCGGGAGGGAGATCGACGCGGCCTACCTATCCCCGCTGGGCCTCTCCCGCGATGACGTTCTGTTCCTCGATATGTTTCCGCACTACCTCGCCAACACCTCTGGCTCGGGGAGCGGCGGACGCTCGATGTGGGACAATGTCCAGACCTACGAGCGCGTCACGGGAGAGCAGACGGCCATGAAGCCGCGGCCCCAACCCGACGCGCTGCTGGGAAGGTGCCGCACGATGCCCGGCAACACCGAGCGCCTCGCCGAGCAGCTCGAAGCGCACCCGCGCCGCCTGGTGTTCACGTTGGGGAACGAGGCCGCTGCGTTCATCCGTGGCGACGATGCCGCGAAGGCGGCCCAGCCGCACCTCCTCGCCTCGCCGAAGGACCTGGTGTTCGCCGGGCGCTCCTCCCCCGTCGT
This sequence comes from Sandaracinaceae bacterium, assembly GCA_004213565.1. Classification (GTDB taxonomy): domain Bacteria; phylum Myxococcota_A; class Polyangia; order Polyangiales; family Sandaracinaceae; genus JAVJQK01. The sequence continues at coordinate 5,367 of SHBB01000589.1, read as the reverse complement.
ACACCTGCCCCATCCGGGAATCGTCATGCGGCGCACGCCGTGGCGCGACCGGCTGACGGCCTGGATCGAAGCGAAGGGTCGCCGGCTCCTCGCCGACCTCGACGGCTGAGGTCTACTCGTCCACGAACAGCCGCTAGTGCGAGATCCATCCCGGTAGAAGGGACCTGGCTTGTCCCGACGCTCCAGGGCGGCGTTGCGCCTCCTCGACCGAGGATGGGGCGGCTGAGGGTAGAGCGATGGGCCTCTCGGTCCAGGTTGGGCTCGTCGACGACGTCGGGACGGACGCGCCGGTGGCGCGTGGGAATGTCGGGGACGGTCCGACTCACTCGTCGAGCTGGGGGGTGGGGATGTTTGACGACTGATAGGATCGTCCCCGAGGCGCCGCCCGAAGCGGGGCCCCTGGTTCGGGTCTTTACGCGCGAAACACTGCGCACGCCTGTCTGTCAGTGACCCCGGTCCGGATCTTGGGGTCTCGAGGAGTGAGCGCCCTCTCTCTTGGGGCCCGGTCTACTCGGTGTCGGGGACGTAGTACTGCGGCGCCCCCGCGCCCTCGTCGACCACGAGGCCGACCACCTCGCCGCCGTCGCGCCGCAGACGGAGGGTCGTCTCAGCCGTGACCCGGCCGCCGCCATAGTCGGCGCGGTAGCGGAGCTCGTCGCCCTCTCCCCCGGTCACCTCCCAGGTGCCCTCGAGCGGGCCCATCGAGCCGCCGCCGCCGAGGGTGAAGGCGTGCGAACCGTCGGCCCCGAAGGTGATCGTGGCCCCTTCGTAGACCGGGTCGGCCATGATGGCCCCGCTGGGGTCCTCGGCGTTGCGCCAGCGGCCGTGGAACGGCGTCGTGTCGATGGCGTTCGCCGCGGCCGAAGGGGGCTCCTCGTCGACGGCAGCCTGTTCGACCGGCTCGAGCCGGTCGGGCTCCGCGCGGTCGTCGGCGGCGCCTTCCGAGGCCGAGCCAGACGTCTCGGCGGCGTGACCACATCCGAGCAACGCGAGGGAGAGCAGGCAGACGGTCGCGTGAGGCATGGGCGCGAGGGTCGCGCAGCACGCGCGGGCAGCGCAAGGCTCCGTCAGCGGACCTGGGTCCACCTGGCTGCGCAGAGGGGGCACTATGACAAGCACGGGGAAGGGCGTTCATGCTTCCCATCCCCCGGGGTGGATGAGGAGTGAGCGGCTCGGGAGCACAACCCCACGCGCTCGGCACCGTCGCTCCGGACCGTGATCGTCGGCCCCCTCGCGCTCGACGCAGATCGGCCCGGTGCACGGGCCTTCCTCGATCTCGAGCGGCCGCATCGATCGATATCCGCCCCGCTCGGATCTTCGGGGACGGTAGGTTGACTTGTTGACTTGTTGGCGGCGCGGAGCCGGGCGCACGAGCGGTACCGGCGGGCTGGGACCCTCATGCACACGCCGCGATAGCCTGCGGCGGTAGGGCAGTCGGAGTCGGACGAGCAGAAGACGCCGCAGAAGTGCTGGAGCTCGAGTTCGCACAGCGAGGCCCGCCGCCTTCGGCGATCAGTGCCGGGTGGTCTGCGTCAAGCAGCTCCGTGGTCTGCGTCAAGCAGCTCCTCTACCCCTCGACCGGGCAGATTTCAGCGAACTTCGGCGGCCTCCGCCGCCTCCCGCCCCCCATGAGAGCAGCTCGGTGGACCCGATCGCAGTGGGTTCGGCCACGAACGCTCGCTTTCCCGCGGCCAGCCCGGCCGACGGACGCAGCTCGGCGCGGCCCGAGTCGTCATCGAGCCGCGCGGAGACCTACTTGTCGCTCGCTGGGTCCGGCGGCTCGTCGCTCGAGCGCTCGTCCTGGAGGACCGACGGATCAGACCGCCCCTTGCTCCGCAGCGTCACCAGCTTCTTCGCCGGCTCGCCGGCCTCCGTCGACACGTTCGGCGACTCGAAGCGGTCCACCGTGCTGTCGCGCGTCGCCTCGAGGCGCGCGGCCAGGTTGTCCGCCAGCGCCTCCTCGTCCACCTCGCGCGCGAGCCGGCGGGCCACGTTCGTGATCGCGTGACGCTGCTCCGCCGTGATCCGGCTCGGCATGTCCTCGAACGTCTCCCACACCGCGAGCACCGCGTCGTCCGCCGGGTCTTCCACCGGCGCGCCGTGCTGGAACTGCATCACGTACGTGCCCGCCGGGAAGGTCGCTTCCTCTCCAGCGAGTCGCTTCTGCCGCGCTTCCTCGTGCGCGTCGCCGAAGTACCTCGTCTCCTTCTCGCACAGCGACTGGAGCTCGTCGTCGTCCACCACCATGAACGTCGGCATTGGCCCGGGCCGCCGCTTCTTGCGCGGCGCCGCCGGCTCCGCCCACGGATGCTGCCGCAGCAGCCGACGCGCGCCGAGCACGGGCCGCTTGCGCTTCGCGGCGTACGCCCGCTCCGCGTCCTCGCGCATCTTCCGCAGCGAGTAGATCGTGTGCTGCGCGCCCAGCGCCCGGTCCAGCGAGGGCACCATGCCGAAGCGCAGCGTCGACTTCGCTGGCCAGACCCGCGGGTCCAGCTTCATCGGCGGACGATCAAGCATCATCGACGCGCCGGCCATCATGCCGGGGTCGCTCGTGAAGCCAGGGTAGTCCTCCACCTTCTCCACCAGCCCGTCCTTCACCGTCTGGATGTCCGAGTAGTGAAGCCAGACGAGCTGCGCCGCGATGTTCACCAGGCGCATCTGATGGCTCCGCGCGTCCCCGAACGTCCGCTCCGGCGCTTCGTAGCCGTGCTGCTCGAGCGCCCACTTCACCAGCTTGCTCACCTCCCCGTGGAACAGCCGCTTGAAGATCGGCATGTTCGCCTTCACCGACGTGACCACGAAGTGAATGTGGTTCGGCTCGATCGTGATCTGATGAACGATCGCCCCCGTCTTCGCCGCCGCCTCCGACAGGAAGTACAGCACCCATCCATGCAGCTGCGGCGCGAACGGTGTCAGGAACAGCTTCCTGCACACGCAGCGTATCGTGACCGCATACGTGGCGGCGGCCTGGATCTTCGGGCGGGGCACGTCGCCTGGAGTGAGCAAGAGTCGCGCCGCCTGCTCTGCCGGCAGGATGAGCCGCTCCCAGCCCGCTCAGGCGGCGGGATCCGCCGGCGGATGGGTGGCAGATGGGTGGCGGCCCGCCACCCCACGCCCGCGGTCGAGCGCGCATGGAGCCAGTTGCAGCAGCGCCTCAGCGTCGGTCGCGAATCTCTTCGAGGGTCGCGGCGTCGGCGACGTCCTTGGCGCGTCCCGATGCATGCTTGGTCCGGATCATCACGTCGAGCCCGATGCACCTCACGGGCTCCGACCCGAGGTGGCCGGGGACGGTGTCGCGAGCGGCCTCGTCGAAGTCGACGCCCGACAGCTGGGTCAAGATGTCGATGCGGTTGGGAGGCAAGCCAAGCTGGTACACCGTTCCCGGTTGACGGAAGGCCTCGGGCGTCACCCCGTGCGCCGCAACGGGCGCACCGAACCGAAGCAGCGCGCGGTAGACGCGTTCGGCGTTGATGGCGTCCGCTCGCACGAAGATGTCCAGGCCGCCGGTCGCCCGAGGAGCCCCGTGCGCCGCGAGGGCGTGCGCCCCGACGATGAGGAATTCACAGTCCTCGGCGCGGAGAGTCGATGAAGTCCTCGGGAAGGTCGTGGCTCATGAGCTTGGACGGATGACCCGGCCCGGCATCTCCGTCCGCCGGTAGCGCGGGATCTCGAGCCCGCCGAACGCCCACTGCTGACGCGTCAGCGTCCACACCAGCGCGATCCGCGCGTCGACGCTCTCCGGAACGCGGGGGTCGGCGAGCTCTTCCTCTCCGAGCGCGACCTTGCGAATGGGCCACCCCATGCGACGGCGGCGACGCTCTTCGAACGTGCTCACGGCTCGAGCGTAGCACGCCATTCGTCCGGCCAAGTCGACGAGCGAACGCGCACGCGAGCACGTCGTTCCGCACTTGCGCCGCTGCAGCTCGGCCTCCCCGCAGAACTGCCTCGGGGCCGAGCCTCGGAGTTTGACGAACGAATAGGATCGTCCCCGGCCCCAGTCCCTCTCGGGGCCGATCCCATTCGGATCAGCCCAGATCCGCGGTCGTGCGTTCAGCCGCGCGACAGAGGGAGCAACACGGAGTCGACGCGGAGCTCGGGGTGCTCAGGAACGCGTTTCGGCGGGTGGAGGAACGCGAGCGTGCTTCAGACCACACCGACTCGCGCAGCCCGTTCGGGGTAGTTGCTCACCGCAGTTGCGAGGTACCGCGCCAGGGAAGGCTTCCCCTTCCATCGATGAAGCACCCTCATCGCGTCGTCGGAGGGGATGCTCGCTAGCGCCTCGCCCAACGAGCGGCACTGCGCCGAGTACAGCGGGTCACGGGAGACAGCGAAATGTCGGTTCTTGAGCTGGGCATCGAGGAACGGAACCAGATCGAGCCCGAAGCTCTCGACCCAGGCCGGCAGGTGCTCGAGGCCGCAAAAGATGTTGAGCGGGGGGACCGTGGGCCGGTTGGCCTCCGCGAGGCCCAACCAATCGCCCTCCGCCGCGACGGCCTCGAACCACTCGGGCTCGTCGGGGAAGAGGTAGCTGCGCAGCGCCAACGCCTGCACGGACCGCGTCTCGAGCCGCTCGGCGCATCCCTGTCGCGCCGCGGTGTAGGCGACCTCGCTCGCGGCCGCGAGGTGGCGCCGCAGGGCGCGGGCGAGGTTCGAGGAGGCTCCGTAGACGGGCTGCCCGTAGGCCCTCCCTGACTGACCTGCTGGCTGGAATGCGTACGCAAAGTTCTGCGCGTCCAGGACACACTCGACCGCGAACGCGAGCCCACGCGTCGCGACCCACAGGTCGACGAAGGCCGCCTCGGCGCTCTCGAGGTCTCCGACTGGACGCAGCGCGGAGGCAGCCGCGCCTTCGACCTGCGCAGAGCCGACCGCCTCGATGTTCCCTTCGAAACGAGAGGCCACCGCCTCGATCATCTCTTTTGAACGGTAGCCACAGTGCCCCTCGGGCATCAGGTCGAAGACGAGCCATGTGCCGTACACCGAGAGCTTGCTCTTGGCTTGATGGATCTCCTTGGCCGCGACCGCGGCAGACGGTTCGAGCTCGGGCTCCGAGAACCAGCCGAAGCGACGACGGTCGATGGTCTCGCTCCATGCCGTTGGCGGCTTGAAGAGCTGCTCGTCGTCTCCCGTGTAGCCGGCCGGCCTCATCACGGTGACGGGAGCGATCTTGGGAGCCCGTGGGGTGCGCTTCTTTCTCGGCTTCGCCGGTTTGGGCGCGGGTGCCTTCGCCTTGGCCTTGGCGATCGCCTCCTGAAGGAGCTCGGGGTCGTCCGCCTCCGAGAGCGGCTGGCTGAGCGTGGGCCCGAAGAACGTGAGCAACTCGGCGAGCGCCTTGCGGTCGCCCTTGATGCGCCTCGCGCAGGCCCG
>SHBB01000588.1 GCA_004213565.1 Sandaracinaceae bacterium | reverse complement strand
TCACGTCTCTCCCGCCCGGGTGACGGGCTGCACTACGTCGCGGTCCGTCACCCGGGCGGGAGAGACGTGATCGAGGCCGGCGACGGCCAGCTCCCCGACCCCGGTGAGGACGGGTTCGTCGAGGGCGAAGGGCGCGTGCGCGCGCTCCGCATGCCAGCGGGACCCGGCCGGCCGCCTCACGCGTTTGGTCCTCCGCACGCGGACGCGCATCCCCCGCCGCCGCCGAGGCCACCCCCGCAGCTGGTCGTCGAGCTGGCCCCGCGGCTCGGGCCCGCGCTCCGGGCGGACGGGCTCCGCACGCTGGTGGGGGCCGCGATCGCGTCGGTGCTCTTCGCGCTGCTCGCCCTCGCCCTTCGACGCGCGATCCGCCAGCGGGAGGCCGCGGCGCGTCGGGCCGAGCACGACCGGCGGCTGGCCGCGCTCGGCGAGATGAGCGCGGTGCTCGCCCACGAGCTGCGCAACCCGCTGGCCAGCCTCAAGGGCCACGCGCAGCTCCTCCTGGAGACGCTGCCCGACGGCGAGCGGCCACGCGCCAAGGCGGCGCGCATCGTGTCGGAGGCCGAGCGGATCGAGGAGCTGACGACGAACCTGCTCGAGTTCGTGCGGTCCGGGCAGATCGACGACGCGCCGCTCGAGCTGCGCGGGCTGGTCCGCGCGGCGGTGGACGCGGTGGGCGCGGAGCGCTTCGAGGTCGCGCTCCCGGAGCGAGACATGCAGGCCCGAGGCGACCGGCCGCGGCTGCTCGAGGCGCTGATCAACCTGCTGACCAACGCGGCGCAGGCGAGCGAGGAGAAGGCCTCGGTCGAGCTGGTCTCGGCCGGCGGCGCGGCGAAGATCGTGGTGCGCGATCGGGGCCCGGGCATCGACGAGGACCAGCTCGCGCAGATCTTCGAGCCGTTCCACACGACGCGGATCCACGGCACGGGGCTCGGCTTGCCGATCGCGCGGCGCATCGTCGAGGGGCACCGTGGCACCATCGAGGTCGCGAACCGCGAGGGCGGCGGCGCGACATTCACGATCACCCTCCCCCTGGGAGGCGCGGGAGCGGGCTGATGGCGCGAGTGCTGGTAGCGGACGACGAAGAGGGCATCCGGAGCTTCCTCGCGGAGGCCCTCGAGCTCGACGACCACGAGGTGGAGCAGGCGGCCGACGGCGCCGAGGCGCTCTCCATGCTCCGTGAGCGCAGCTTCGACGTCCTGCTGACGGATCTGAAGATGCCCGCGCTCGACGGCATGGGCCTGCTCGCTCACGTGCGCGCGGAGCAGCCCGAGACCGAGGTCATCGTGCTCACCGCCCACGGCACGGTGGCCAACGCGGTGGAGGCGATGCGCAAGGGCGCCTACGACTTCCTCGAGAAGCCGATCGGCAGCCCGGCCGAGCTGCGGCTGCTCATCGCGCGCGCGGTCGAGCGGCGGCGGCTGCGCACGGTCGAAGAGGGCGCGGCGCGTGCCTCGACGGAGCTCCCGCCGCTCACCTACGGCGACCCGAAGATGGAGCCCGTCGTCGAGGCGCTCTCGAAGGTCGCGAGGACGGACGCGACGGTGCTGCTCGTCGGAGAGAGCGGGACCGGCAAGGAGGTCGCGGCGCGCGCGGTCCACGGCTGGAGCAAGCGCGCGGGCGGGCCCTTCGTGGCCGTCAACTGCGCCGCGCTCTCGGAGACGCTGCTCGAGAGCGAGCTCTTTGGACACGAGAAAGGCGCCTTCACGGGCGCGCACGCGCGGAGGCGCGGCCGGATCGAGCTCGCCGAGGGCGGGACGTTCTTCCTCGACGAGGTCGGCGAGCTGAAGCCGGCCCTGCAGGCCAAGCTGCTCCGCGTGCTCGAGGAGCGGGCCTTCGAGCGCGTCGGCGGCACGCGCACCCTGCGCGCCGACGTGCGCTGGGTCGCGGCCACCAACCGAGACCTCGCCGCGATGATCGCCGACGGCAGCTTCCGCGAGGACCTCTACCACCGGCTCGCCGTGTTCCCCGTGCGCCTGCCCGCGCTCCGCGAGCGCCGCCGGGACATCCTCCCGCTCGCGAAGAGCCTGCTCCGCCGCGTCGGAGCCGACCTCGGCCGGGGCGAGCTGACGATGACCGACGACGTGGCGGCGAAGCTCGAGGGCGCCCGCTGGTCGGGCAACGTGCGCGAGCTCCGCAACGTCCTGGAGCGGGCGGCGATCCTCGCGGACGGCGCGCCGATCGCGGCAGAGCACCTCTGGCTCGACCCGACGCGCCCGCCCGCGGCCGCGAGCGAAGCCGAGCCGGTGACCCTCGAGGACGTCGAGCGGCGCGCGATCGCCCGCACCCTCGAGGCGGTCGACGGCAACCGCAAGGAGGCCGCGGCCCAGCTCGGGATCGGCCTGCGCACCCTCTACGACAAGCTCAAGCGCTACGGCCTGAGCTGACGACTTGCCGCCTGCACGAGCGGGCTCGCCATGGGAAGCTCGCTGGATGTGGTCCACGATCCCCGATCGTCCGGTCATCGAGGGGCTGGCGATGATCGCCGACGAGCCCGTCGAGACCTGCCGCGCCCGAGGCGCGCGCTGGACGGTCGAGCGCGTGCTCGCGCGTCGGCTGCCCGTCCAGACCATCATGGTGGTCATGCGCGCCAGCGGCGGTGGCATCCCCTATGGAAAGACGCTCGTCGGCCTCGCGACGCCGGAGTGGGTGACGGCGCTCGGTGTCGCGATCGACGCGCGAGATTCCCGAGCCGCGCGCTCCGTGCTCGAGGAGTGGATGCCCGGCTCGGAGGCGCTGAACGAGCGCCTCGTCCGCAGCCTGATGGACGCCTTCTCGGGCGAGGTCGACCCACCTGGGACCGGCGATGAGACGCCGCCGTGACCGCCCCCTCTCGGCGGCGGCCACGGCGGCCCGGCTGGCGGGCCGGGTCCGACCCGGGTCGGCGCGGAGTCGGCTCGGGCCGCAACTCTTCTTCTAGGCGCCGCTCGGTGCGGCCGATCGAAGTTCGAGCGCGCCCCTGACGACTCCCCACGCTGGCTCGCCAACCCGAGGCGTGACACACGAACCGCATGTCGTTCCTCGACCTACTCGCACCCTGGGCAGTCGCCAGAATCGTCGTGCGCGACCTGGGGGTCGAGGATCCGGTCACTCACGTCGCTGCACACCTGAGGAAGCGATTCAGCGAGAAGCCCAGCGACGGCAGTTCCCACCGCTTTCGAGTCGAGGGCGACGCCCTCGCGGATCTCCGAGCCGTCGGCGTGGTCGTCGGCAGAGCCCCCGCGCGCTCGCACTACGCTCGAGTCGGTTTCGACCTTCTCCTTCGCCGGCGCGACGACGGGGATGTCGCTCTGGAGGCCCGAGAGCGGGTGGTCCTCGGATGGTGGGAGCGAGAGGCGGTAGGCGAGGTCCTCCAGGGCCGACTCGAGGAGATCCGCGAGGACCTGGTCTCGAGCTCGTAGTGACCGCCTGGGTCGTCTTCGTTCGTCAGGCTCCGATGGCCACGTTCGGCCACGTCGACAGACCGTCCAACGACACCCGCAATCGTCGACTGCATAGCGTAGCGAGCCGACTTACGCGCCGGGGACGATCCTACCCAGAGTCATGTGTCGGTCCTCCGGGCCTCCGCCTCTCGGAGCATGGGAACGAGCCCGGGGTCGGCCGCTGGACGGTCGGCGCGATCTTCGGCCGACTCGCCGAGATCGTTGCGCAGGGTCGGGTCGGCCCCCTGGGCCAACAGCAATTCGACCGCCGCCCGCTCGCCAGCGTTCGCGGCGAGGATGAGCGCCGTGTTCAGGAAGTCGTCGCGAACGTCGACGTCCACCCCGGACTCGAGCAAGTGGCGCATGATCTCCACCTGGCCCATCGCCGCCGCGATGTGCAGCACCGGCGAACCGAGCACGTCGACCGAGTGAGGATCGGCGCCGGCGGCGAGGGCTCGCCGCACCGCGCCCACGTCGCCGCCCTCCACCGCCACGGCCAGCGCGTGGTGCTCGCGCTGGTACCGCTCGAGCTCCTCGGTGAACGCGACGTTCGACAGTCCCTGGGCGCGCAGGGCGGCCATGTGTTCTCTCGCTCGCCTCGCCGCGGGATGCATTCCCTCGCAGATGCTAGCAGTCGACGCGCTTCCTGATCACCTGCGAGGACAGCTATCCTTGGGCCGTGCCCCAGGGGGATCAGCTCGACGACGTTGCGTCCATCCGCAAGCGGCCGGGGATGTATGTGGGCGACACGGACCGGTCGGGTGTGCATCAGCTGCTGTGGGAGGTGCTCGCGAATGCGATCGACGAGCACCTCGCTGGGCGGTCCAGACGCATCGACGTGACCTTGCACTCGGACGGCTCGGTCTCGGTGGCGGACGACGGCGCAGGCATCTCGTTGGACGTCGACGAGGGCGGCACGTCGTGGCTCGAGCGGGTGCTCACCACGCTCCACGACACGGCGACCGCGGATGGACACGCGCCCCACGTCCATCTGCGAGTGTGTCACGTCGGCCTCTGCATGGTGACTGCCCTCTCGTCCACGTTCTCGGCCGAGGTCCGGCGCGCGGGTCGAGCGTGGCGCATCGAGCTGGAGCGCGGCCGGGTGACGTCGGAGCTCGCGGAGATCGGCTCTGCTGACGGCACGGGGACCACCATTCGCTTCGAGCCGGACGAGACCATCTTCGCGACATCTGGCTTCGACGTGGAGGTGGTCGCTCGGCGCGTCCGGGAGATCTCCGCGCTGCTCCCCGGGCTGACAACGAGCTTCGCCTGCGAGCGCCACGAGCACGGAGCCGACCTCGAGGTGGCCGACCTCCTGGCCAGCTCCCGACAGGGCGCGCGCGAACATCGGGCGCCGGTCAAGGGAGAGGCTCGCCACGGAGAGGCGGTCGCCCGCGTCGCCTTCGAGTGGCGCAACTGGCCCGTCGCCCCCAGCGTCATCGGCTATTGCAATCTCGACGTGTCGCCCGAAGGCAGCCACATCGACGGGTTCCGGCGGGGCCTGGCCCGCGCACTCGGCCGCCGAGACCACCGCCAGGTCTACGCGTCGCTCTCCGTCGGTCTAAACGCCGTCCTCTCGGTCCTCGTCATCGACCCGGGCTACCAAGGCCCGACGAAAGAGCGGATCAGCTCGCAGGACGCGCGCGCGGCGGTCGCCGAGGCCACGGCGCGGGGGCTCGAGCGGGCGCTCGAGTCGGACCCCGCGCTGCGTGGGCATACCGCTCGGCTCACGCGTCCTCGATGACGAGAGTGCTATCGTGCCTCTCACGTCCTGCTGTCGACGAACGAAACGAACGTGGGGATGCACGCATGACCCGATCCGCCATCTCGATCGGCAAGATCGACGCGCGCGATCGGGCGAAGGTCCGCGGCCGGAGGGATCGCAGGCCGTCGCGCCCCGATGATGCCTGGGTGCTGCTGGATGAGTGGCTGGCGAGCTCCGGGTACGGCGCGATCGACCCCGCGGCGATGCCCGCCCTGGACCTCGACGCCTACCTGTCGAGCACGGCGCACATCCACATCGACGCGCAGGAGCGGTTGCGCCAGCTCGCTATCTTCTGCGAGGACACGTTCGTGAGCGTGGCTCCGTCGGCGCTCGACCGGATCTATCAGACGGGTCTCCGGATCGATGACGAGGACGCCTACCTCTGGCACTCGCGTGGCATCGCCGGGAAGCGCGCCGCCTTGCGCTCGCCGAGCCCTTCGCCGCGATGGCAGAAGCTGGCGCTGCGCTGCTTCCACCGCGCGCGGGAGCTGGACCCCGAGGACGCCGGGATCGCGTACTCGCTGGCGCACTGGCACTACGACTTCGGCGACGCGTCGGAAGCCGCCGAGTGGTTCGATGAGACGCTTCGGCTCGAGCCCGCGCACGGCTACGCGATGCTGTATCGCGCACACGGGCTGTCCGACGAGCTTCGGTGGACGGAGGCGGCGGAGGCGTACGCGGCGGTGCCCCTCGACACCTTCGTCGGGCGGAAGGCGTACCTGGTCGACGTCGTCGCCGAGTCACGCGGCCACTGCCTCCTCCACGCCGGGGACCACGCGGGAGCCGCCGTGGAATTCGAGCGCCTCCTCGATCGCATCGAGAAGGACACGGGGCGGAGCAACGCGATCGACGTCCGCTCACTCGGTGAAGCGTGCCGCGGACCGCTTCGAGAGCGGCTCGGCGCGAGGTTCGCGCGCGTCGCGAGCCTGCTCAGCGACGAGGCGTGAGCGCCTCAGCGAGCCTCGACGCGCCAGGACGAGGGGCTCGCGCCGACCTCGCGCTTGAAGGCGCGGGAGAAGGCGGCCTCCGAGCGGTAGCCGACCTGCGCCGCGACTTCGGCGATGGGGACCTCGGAGCGGAGCGCGCGGCGCGCGACCGTCATGCGCCAGCGCGTGAGGTAGGCGGCGGGTGAGACGGCGAGCCGCTCGGTGAAGCGCGTGTAGAGCGCCGAGCGGCTCACGCCGGCCGCGCGGGCGAGCGTCGCCGCCGTCCACTCGCGCTCGG
>SHBB01000587.1 GCA_004213565.1 Sandaracinaceae bacterium | reverse complement strand
TACGGTCCCAACCGCGAACCCACTTCGCCCACTCTGCGCGACTCGCCATCTCGCCCTCCTTGCTGAGGGCGATCCATCACACGGCGCTCGCCGGGCCGCCGGACGGGGCCGTAGAACGCGTACGTCCGAGACGCCCGGTGGCGGGGTCCCACGACTCGACGCGCGCTCGGTCCGAGGTGAAGACGAGCCGTCCATCCTCTCGCACCGCGGCGGCGTCTTCGCCGATCCACAGGGCGCCATGCACCGGCCATGGGAGAGGCGCCGGGGCAGGGGCGATGGGCGTCTCCCGCCACGTGCTCGCGTCGAGTCCCACGAACCGACCCTCATCGACGAAGTAGACGAACCGACCGTCGCGGCTCGAGCCGACGTAGCGCTCGATCTGCCTTCCCAGCCCCGACTCGCGCACGAGGTAGGTCCCGAGCTGATCCCCGGCGAGCTCCCCGCCGTGTCCGTGCTCGTACCACTCGAGCGCCACGCGTCCGTCGCCGTCTGTGTCCGCGCGCGCCTCGCGCAGCACGACCCAGCGGTAGTCGTACGAGGCGGCGATGGGCGCCCCGTCCCCGCCGCCGATCGCGCCGGGAGCCATGGACGGCCGACACGGCGCGGCGCCGCCGCAGCCCGTGAGAGCCACGAGCCCGGCCAGCAACGCGAGCGCCCGCAACATCGCGTGAGGGTAGCGCGCTCAGCGGGGCGGCGGGGCGCAGGTGCCGTCGGTGAGGCAGGTGGCGAGGGCGCGCACGGTGGCGTCGACGTCGCGGCCGTCGAGCCAGAGATCGGGGAGGAAGCCGCGGCCCTCGGCGAAGCCGCCGTTCGGGTTGGGGTCGCGGTGCACGCGGGTGCCGGCGCTCATCCAGAGGCCGCTCTCGGGGAGGCGATACCAGCGGAGCTCACCCACCTTCATCGTGCCCTCGGTGTTCTCGCCCACGACGATGGCGCCCGGGATCTGGCGGGCGAGCATGACGCTCGTCTCGCACGCGCTCGCGCAGCCGCGGTCGACGAGCAGGATGAGCTTGCCGGTGAAGGGCGTCGGCGCGCGGCCCTCGAGGGTGACGTGGCCGGGGAGGACGTCGCGGAACGGTCCGCGATCTCGCATGGCCTGGCTCAGCTCGCGCTCGGCGCGCCCGACGCGGCCGTCGAGCCACTCGCGGCCGCCCGCGTCGGCGCCGCTGAAGGACCGAACGCAGCCCCAGAAGTTGAGCGCGCCCTGGAGCGTGACTTCGCTGCGGAGATCCTCGACGGCCCAGTAGGAGAGCTCGCGCGAGGTCAGCCGCGAGAACCACCGCACGAGGAACCGATCGCTGCCTCCACCCGCGCGGCGGAGATCGAGCACGACCACCGGCGCGTCGCGGACCTGCTCGGCGCTCTCTACGAACGCCTCGAGCGCGCCGCGGCGGCTGTACGCGAGGGTGCGCACGCGGAGCCAGGGGAACGGCGCGTCCGCGCGCTCGAAGGGCGGCCCTCCGCTCCGCCCGAGCCCGAGGCGACGCGCGGGGTAGACGACCTCCTCCTGGCGCTCGCCGCGCGTCACGGTGCAGGACAGCGCGTTGACGCGCTCCGGAGAGAGCAAGATCGGCGCCCACGCGACGGAAGGTGGCGCGGCGACGGGGCGGAGGATGGCTTCGGGGGCTCGATCTCCACACGCGACGAGCTGACGCCCCTCGGAGTCCTGGAAACCTCCTGGCGTGCGCTCGAAGCGCGCGTCGGCGAGGTACGCCTGGCGGTGCTGGCTGGTGGCGCGGAAGTGGCGGCCCTCGTCGTCGTAGAACCAGAGCCCCACGTGGTTGTCGTCGAGGAAGGCGATGTGTCGGAAGAGGTGCTCGCGGAACGCGGCCGGGCTCAGCGGTGAATCGGGCAGCGAGCCGCGCGCCTCTCCCATCGCGTCGCGAACGCGCTCGGGCGAGTGGAGCCCGTAGCCCGCGTAGCCGCGCGTGAGCACCCGCTCCAGCACGTTGAGATCGCGCACCGCCTGCGCGCGCGTGACCTCGGCCGCCGGCTCTCTACAGCGCTCCGGCGCGACGCGCAGATCGTGGTAGGCGGCGCGGGTCTCCGGCGTGAGCGGGGGCCGCTGAGGGCCGCAGGCGGCGAGCGCGAAGGCGAGGACCTGGGCGAGGACGAGGGTGGAGCGCACGGCTTTGGTGTAGGTCGAAACGCGGGCGTCGGATACGAAAAAGGCAGCGCTCTACTTCTGCAGGCGCGCGAGGAGCTGCTTGGGCGCGAAGGGCTTGGGCAGCACCTCGAGCTGCTCGGTGCGGAGATCGCGTCGCATCAGCTCCTCCTCCACGTGGCCGGAGCAGAGCAGCACGCGGCCCTCGGGGTGGAGCTCGCGGAAGCGCGCGATGACGCTCCGGGTCGACACCCCCGGCATCACCCCGTCGGTGCAGAGCACGTCGATCGGTCCCTGGTGCGTCTCGACGGTCTCCATCGCGCGGTCACCGTCCTCCGCCTCCAGCACCGTGTAGCCCGCGCCGCGCAGTACCGAGGCGAGGCTGCGCCGGATCAGGGGCTCGTCCTCGGCGAGCAGGATCACGCCCTCGGCCCGCCGATCCGTGGGGCGCGACGGCCGCTCCTCCGCCTCGGCCTCGACCTCTTCGATGCACGGCAAGTAGACCGTGAACACGGCCCCCTCGCCCGGCTCGGAGGCGACCTGCACGATCCCCCCCGCGCGCTGCACGGCGGCGTAGACGATCGAGAGACCGAGCCCCGTCCCCATGCTCTTCTTGGTGCTGAAGAAGGGCTCGAAGACGCGCTGGCGAACCTCCGCCGTCATGCCCGGCCCGTCGTCCCGCACCCTCAGCCGCGCGACGCGCGACGACCGGATGCCGGCGCCGGGCACCTCGCTGGAGGGGATCTCGTCGAGCTGGATGTCGACGTGGCCCGCTCCGTCGAGCGCGTCCCGCGCGTTGATGACGAGGTTCAGGAGGATCTGCTCGATCTGACCCGGGTCGCAGCGCACCGTGGGATCGCCGTCGCACACCGTGGTCACCACCACGTCCTCGGGGACCATGCGACGCATCGACGCGGTCCAGCGCTCGACCTCCTCACGCAGGTCGAGGACGCGCGGCGACCAGATGTCGCGGCGACCGAACGCGAGGAGCTGCGCGGTCAGCCGGCTCGCGTGCTCGGCGGACGCGTGGATCTCGTCCATCGCCTCACGCACCTCGTCGTCCTCGTGGTCGGCGAGCAGCTCGCGCCAGACGAAGATGACCTGCAGCGCGTTGTTGAAGTCGTGCGCGACGCCGCCCGCGAGCCGCCCGAGCGCCTCGAGCCGCTGCGCGCGCGCCTTGGCCACCTCGCGGCGCTCCAGCTGCACGACGAGCTGCATGATGACCGCGGCGACGCTGCCGCCGAAGAGCGCGTACTCGAGCGCGGCGCGGATCCAGTGCGTGAGGTCGGAGGTGACGAAGGTGTCACTGACCGGAGCGACGAGACCTCGCGTGAAGAGCCACCCCGCGGCGATGACGGAGGCGGTGGTGGCGACCAGGGAGACGAGGAGCGCCGCGCGTCCCAGGAACGCCCCGGCCGAGACGGTGGCCAGGCAGAGCGCGATGAAGGGCCCGGGCGCGAGCCCGAAGTTCAGGAGCGCCATCGCGCCCATCATGGCGAGCACCGCGACGAACGACGTCGCTCGCCAGCCGAAGGGCATGCGCAGGTAGCGGACCGCGAGCAGCCCAGCGAAGAGGAGCATCATCGACGCGTAGCTGGGCGCGACCAGGCCCGCGGGATCCTGGGCCCACACCAGGCCCACCGTCAGCGCGGCGACGAGCGAGCCGAGCACCAACACCCAGGAGATCGCCCGCGCCAGCGCCGGCTCTCGCCAGGGAGCTTCGACCTGCCCTTCCCTCACGCGTGGAGTGTAGGCCCCTCGCACGTCGGACGCAGCGCTCAGGCGTCGACGGTCGGAGTCTCCTCACGCATGAAGCGCGCGGCGCGCCAGCCCACGAGCATCGACGGCGCGTTCAGGGCGGAGACCGGCGTGAACGGGATGGCGGACGCGTCCGCGATGCGGAGCCCCCTGACGCCACGCACCCGGAGGCGCGGGTCGCAGACGCTCGCCCCGTTCTCGCCCATCGCGCAGGTGCCAGCGTAGTGGTACGTGGTCATCACATTTTGCCGGATCCATCCCTCGAGCGCGTCGCGCGAGCGGCCGAGCATGCCGGGGAAGAGCTCGGCGTTGCCCCAGCTCCGCAGCGGGGGCGCGCCCGCGATGCGGCGCGCGCGCTCGACGCCGAGGAGCATGGTCTCCATGTCTTCGGGGTCGGCGAAGTAGCCGGGGTCGATGGCGGCGGGGGCGCTCGGGCTCGAGGCCTGGAGCCGCACGCGACCTCGGCTCTTGGGCTTGCCGAGGATGACGACGATGCCGTACACGCGCTTGACGGCGTCGCGCATCGCCTGTGGGCCGAACGCGAGCTGGACGCCGCCGCGCACCATCTTCGGCATCGCCGGGATGTCGTAGAGCGCCTCGGGCAGGACGAGCCCGGGCAGGATGCGCATCATCGCCTCCTTGAGCGAGCTGCGCGCGGGGTAGAAGACGTAGCAGGTGTCGCTCGCGCCCTCGGGAAGATCGGTGGCAACGTTTGCGCGGTGGAAGCCGTAGAGCTGCGGGTAGTTGCAGTCGACCTCGCGCTGGCCGCGGAAGAAGAGGCAGACGTTCGGGTGGTCGTGCAGGTTCTCGCCCACGCCTGGCACGTCGTGCACGGCGGGCAGGCCGACGTGACGCAGCGCGCCGCTCGGGCCGATCCCGGAGAGCATGAGGATGCGCGGCGTCTCGAGGGCCCCCGCGCACATCGCGACCTCACGGGCGGCGCGCGCCTCGTGGTCCGCGCCCTCCCACGCGTAGCGCACGCCGGTGACGCCGCGCTCGTCGACGGTGAGCCGCTCGACCTTGGCGTTGGTGCGCACGATGAGGTTGTCGCGCCCGAGCGCGGGCTGCAGGAAGGCGACGTAGCTGCTGCGGCGCCCCTCGCCCTCGTAGTTCATGTGCTCGTAGCCGAGCACGCCGCTGAGGTCGCCGTCGTTCAGGTCGGACGAGCGGGCGAAGCCGGCCGCCTCGGCCGCGTCGAGGCACACCTCGGTGAAGGTGGTCGGAGCGCGCGGCTGCGGGCGGAGCTCCCGCTCGATCTGCTCGAAGTCCGACGCGACGTCGGCCCAGCGCCAGCCCTTCGGGAAGGCGTCGTAGTCCACCTTCGCGCCGCGCGTGTAGACCATGCCGTTGATGTTGCCGCTGCCGCCGAGCCCGTGGCCCGAGCCCATGAACAGGCGGCGGCTGCCCCAGCGCTCGCCGTGCACGCTGAAGCGCTCGAGCACCAGCGCGTCGTTCGCGAAGGCGTCCTTGTAGCCGTCGGCGCGCAGCGTCTCGGGGTGCTCGAGCGCATCGTCCCCTCGCTCGAGCAGGAGCACGCGCACGGACGGATCGGCGCTCAGCTCGGCCGCGACGATGCAACCGGCCGATCCTCCGCCGACCACGACGTAGTCGAAGGTCTCGATCATCGGCGCAGGCTCTTCGCGAGCTCGACCACCGCCCTGGCCCGACCGCGCAGGGTGGGCTGGTAGAGCGCGCGCAAGGTGCCGCGCACGAGCGGGTAGACCTCGGGCTTGACCGGGTAGAGCTTGGCCGGCATGTGCAGCGGCAGCCGATCCTCGAGGATCGCCTTCTGGTTGGTGCAGCCCCGCAGCCCCTCGCGACCGTTCAGGCGACCGAAGCCGCTCGCGTCGACGCCGCCGAAGGGCAGGTCCTGCGCCATGTACGTGAAGCCGAAGTCGTTGACGGTGCAGGAGCCCACGCGGAGGCGCTCGGCGAGCCGGCGCGCGCGGGTGTGCGAGCGGCTCATCACCGTGGAGCCGAGCCCGAAGCGCGTGCCGTTGGCGATGGCGATCGCGTCGTCGTCGCTCTCGTACCGGTGGATGCACATCACCGGCCCGAAGACCTCTTCGTTCATGATGGCCATGTCGGGCGTGACGTCGACGAGCACGGTGGGCTCGAAGAACTGCCCCGGTCGATCGCTGCGCTTGCCGCCGACGAGCGCGCGCGCGCCGCTGGCCAGCGCGTCGTTCACGAGCCTCTCGACGATCTCGACCTGCTGCTGCGAGACGAGCGCGCCGACGTCGACGCCGCCCGCGGGCGCGTCGCCCATGCGGAGCGCGCGCACCTCGCTCACGATGTGGCCGACGAACTCGTCGTAGACCTTCGCGTGCACGAGGACCCGCTCGGCCGCCATGCAGTTCTGGCCGGCCGCGATGAAGACGCCCGTGAGCGCGGCGTGCACCGCCTGCTCCATGTGGGCGTCCTCGCAGACGATGAACGGGTCCTTGCCGCCGAGCTCGAGGATGACGGGCGTGATGTTCTCGACGCTGCCCTCGAGGATGCGCCGGCCGTTGGGCACCGAGCCCGTGAAGATGATCTTGTCGACCCCGGAGCGCACGAGCGCGGCGC
>SHBB01000586.1 GCA_004213565.1 Sandaracinaceae bacterium | reverse complement strand
GCGCCTCCTCGGCGCCGCCCGCCACGAGGGCCGCTTCGCCCGCTTCGCCGCGCAGGTGGCGGAGCTGCTCGACATCGACGAGGGCAAGGCGAACGCGCTCCTCGACGGAATCGCGGTGCCCGACAACTGGTACGACTCGCCCATCGAGCCGATCCGCCTCTACGACCTCGAGGGCGGCCCGAAGGTGCAGGCCGCCATCCGCGGCTTCGTGAGCATGCCCGCCGGATCCGCCTTTCCGGAGCACGAGCATCTCGGCACCGAGCACGTGCTCGTGGTGCAGGGGTCGTTCGAGGACTCGAGCGGCGCCGTGCATCACCCGGGCGACGTGGTGCGCATGGAGGGGGGCACGTCCCACGCGTTCACCGTCCGCCCCGGCCCCGACCTCGTCTACATGTTCGTCGGTCAGGGCGGCGTGAAGATCGGCGACATGGTCTTCGGCCCCGACACGCCCGACCTGTAGCGCGTCAGCGCGCGCGGACGAGCCGGAACGCGCCCCAGCCGATCCACGCCAGGGCGAGCGCGTCGAAGAAGAGGTCCACCCCGTCGAGCGAGCCGCGGAGGCTCGAGCCGCCCGTCACGAGGCCGAGGCCGAGCAGGGCGCCGCCCGCCGCGAGGTCGCGGAGGGCCGCGCCGCGCGAGCGCTCGCTGTGCAACGGGTTCGCCGGCTCCATGGGCTCGGAGCGTAGTACTCCGGCGCGCGGGATGACCAGTCGGTCGCCCGGCTTCAGGCCGCGCCCTCGAAGGGCAGCTCCGCCGAGCGCTCTCCTTCGCTCCGGTCCGCCTCGCGCTTCTTCTTCACCTTGCGGCGCCGCTTCGTCTTGGGCGCGGCGGCCACCACGTCGAGGGCGTCGATCTTCTCCTTCAGCTCGGCGTCGGTCTCGGCGAACACGCGGGCGTAGGCGAGGGCCTGCTCCGCGCGGCGGCTCAGGTCGGCCCGGGTCGCCTCCAGCTCCCCCAGGGCCGCGTCCAGGATGGCGCGCGCCTCGATCACCGCGAGCGCGCGCTCCTTCGTTCGCTCCGCGAGCGCCCTCAGGGCGTCGGCGTCGAGGTCTCCGAAGCGCTGCTCGGAGAGATCGTCGCAAAAGAGCGCGAGGATCTCCCTCACGCGGGGGGAAAGCGTGTCGTCGTCGGCCATCTTCGCTCCTGTTCGGGTGTTCAGTGTGGCTATCACGCCCGAAGATCCCCGTCCAGGCCGTTCGTCAGCGGATGGTGTCCACGCTCTCCTCCCACCGCAGACCGTCGAAGGGCACCACCGTGAAGCGATCGAGGGCGGGCGGCTCGAGGCAGCGCACGTTCACGTCGACGCGGTCGGGGTGGCTGCGTGGGATGTAGAAGGGGTGCACGCCGCAGCGCCTGCAGAACAGGTGGCGCGCCGTCCGGGTCCCGAACCGGTACTCGGCGAGCGCGGCCTCGTCGGTCAGCAGGGTGAAGTCCTCCCGCGGCACGATCAGGTGCAGGAAGCCTTTCTTGAAGCAGACCGAGCAGTTGCAGTCGAGGGCCTCCAGCGCGCGGGCGACGACCCGCAGCCGCACCGCCCCGCAGTGGCAGCCGCCCTCGAAGACGTGCGCCGCCTCGTCGGTCACGCGCGCACCCAGAGGCCAGCCCGCTCGAGCAGGGACGCGGTGAAGCGCGCGCGGAGATAGAAGCCGCGGGGCGGGGCGAGGAAGGGCGCGCCGTCGGCGTCGTAGGCCACCGTTCGCTGGGAGGCGTTCGCGCCCTTGGGCCGGAGCTGCAGCACCTGCCCGCGCGTCGCGTCGATGGTCTCGACCGCGCCCGCGCCGATGAGCCCCATCAGCTCCGTCCAGTCCTCTCGCAGCAGCGCCTCCTCCTTCGCGTCGGGCGACCACAGGAACGCGGCCCCGAAGCGGCGCCGGCCGTGTGACACCGACGGATCGGCCTCGAGGGTCAGCCAGAGCACGCGCCCGAGCTTGTGTCGCACGCGGCTCGCGACCCACTCGGTCTCGGCCGCGTCGCCGAGCGGCGTGCTGCACACGAAGGTGCTCTCGCGGACGCGACCGCGGGCGTCGATGGGGAGCGTCTTGAGCTCGATGCCGAGGCGCGGGAAGTCGGGCCGGGGCGCGCTGTCGCACGCGCCGCCGAGCGCGCGCTCGACGAGCTGCCCGACGAAGCCCTTGGCCCGGCGTGGGTCGGGCGGGAGCGGCACCTCGAGCTCACGCGCGACCTCGACGAAGGTCCGGCCGCCGAGCGCGCGGGCCCGGTCGAGCAGCTCGTCCTCGTCGCGCGGCGCCTCCATCGGCGCGAGCATGCCATCGCCCGCCTCGGAGATCAGCCGGCCACGCCGCGCAGCGCCTCGTAGAGCAGGTCCCAGTCCACCGGCTTGTGGAGGAAGCGGTCGAACGGGCTCTCTTCGCCTTCGTCCTCCAGGTAGAACGCGTCGGCCGTCAGCGCGAACACGGGCGTGTCGGCGAGCGCGTCGACCCGGGCGCGCAGGCGCCGCGTCGCGGTGGGGCCGTCCACGCCCGGCATCCAGACGTCCATCAGGATGACGTCCGGGGGGCTGGCCTCGGCCACGCGCAGCGCCTCCGCTCCGTCGGACGCCTGCTGCACCTCGCAACCCCACCGCCGCAGCATTCGAACCAGCGCGCGGCGGTTCAGCGTGTTGTCGTCGGCGACGAGCACGCGGAGGGCGAGCTTCGCCTTGGGGTGGGTCGGCGCGCTGGGGTTGTCCGACGCGGGCGCGGCCTCCATCGGCAGGATCACCCGGAAGGTCGAGCCCTCGCCGAGCGCGGTCTCCACGTGGACGCGGCCCCCGAGGACCTCGGCGAGCGACTTGACGATGTGCAGCCCGAGCCCGGCTCCGTCCCGGCTGCGGGAGACCGAGGAGTCGGCCTGCGCGAACGCGGCGAAGAGGCGATGCGCCTGGGACGGATCCATGCCCACGCCGCTGTCGCTGACCGAGAGGCTCAGCTGCAGGCGCGCGCCCTCGAGCGGCGTCGCGCCGACGCGCACGTCGATCGCGCCCTCGTCGGTGAACTTGATGGCGTTGGTCACGAGGTTGCCGATGATCTGCGCGAGGCGGCGCCGGTCGGTCTGGACGCGACGCGGGACGGAGGCGTCCACGGCCTGGGTGAGGGTGAGGGACTTGCGCTCCACCGCGTCCAGGAACGGCCGCAGCGTCTCGACGAGCAGGGCGCGCACGTCGGTCGGCGCGAGCTGCAGCCGTATCCGACCCGCCTCGATGCGCGAGATGTCCAGGACGTCCTCGATCTGCCCGACCATCTGTCGGCCGGCGGCGAAGACCATCTCGAGGGCCTCGCGCTGATCGGGGTCGAGCTCGCTCTCGCGCAGCAGCTCGGCCGCGGCGAGCACGCCCATCATCGGCGTGCGCAGCTCGTGGCTCATCACGGCCAGGAACGACGACTTCGCCTTGCTCGCCGCCTCGGCGTCCGTGCGCGCCTCGCGCAGGCGCTCCTCCGACTCCCGCCGCGCCGTGACGTCGTGCTGCACGACCAGCAGGGCCGGCTCGGCGGTGATCGGATCGACGACCCGACGCAGCTCCGTGTCGTGCCACGCGGGACCCTGCCGGGTCGCGATCGGCAGCTCGCGTCGGAACACGCCCCCCTCGCGCGCGAGCTGTACGCCCTCCCGCAGCGCGCCCTCGTCGAGGAAGACGTCGGCCAGCGCCGCGCCCTCCACCGGCCCGAGGGCGTGCTCGGCGGCCGGGTTCCGGACGACCGCCGCCCCGTCGAGGCGGTGCAGCGAGATGAGCTCGTTGCAGTGCCTCAGCGCCTCGACCAGACGCGTCTCGTTCGCGCCCAGCGAGTCGTCCTCGATGGGGCGCGCCTCGACGAGCATCGCCAGGCGCGCGCCCGCGCCGTCGTCGATGCGGATCCCGGAGCAGCGGCACCACGCCGGCACGGCGCCTCGGCCTTCGGGGTAGAACGTCCAGCGCTCCTCCACCGCCTCGCCCGCTTCGAACCGAGCGCGGTAGTTCTCGAGGCGGCGTCGCATGCCCTCGCTCATCGGGTCCTTCGTCTGGCGCGCCCGGAGGTGGTCCACCGAGTCGGCCGCGAAGAGGCTCAGCGCTCCCGTGTTCGCCCAGAACGTGGCGCCCCGGTCGAGGTCGAAGACCCACACGGGGCGTCCGAGGAGGTTCAGCGCGTTCAGGTCGCTCGCCGTGAAGACTCGCGCCGACATCCCTCCCCACATACGGCGGCCTTCGTTCCGGGGCAATGAGCACGTTGCATCGCGCCCCTCGCTCGGAGAGGCTGCCGGGATGGAGCTGACCACGATGGGCTACGAGGTGACCGGAAGGGTCGCCCGGATCACGCTGGACCGCCCCTCGCGCGGGAACGGGATCAACTTCGCGATGCCGCGGGAGCTCGAGGCGTGCGTCGAGCGCGCCGACCTCGACCCGGCCGTGCACGTCATCGCGCTGGCGGGGAACGGCAAGGGCTTCTGCGGCGGCTACGACCTGGTCGCGAGCGCCGAGCAGAACATGGACGGGCTCGACGAAGGCGCGCCGGCGGGCTCGCCCCTCGACCCCCGGGTCCAGGCCCGCAACCACACCCCCGGGGAGACCTGGGACCCGATGGTGGACTTCCAGATGATGCGCCGGAACGTGCGGGGCTTCATGAGCCTCTTCCACGCCGACAAGCCAGTCGTCTGCAAGGTCCACGGCTTCTGCGTGGCCGGCGGCACCGACATGGCGCTCTGCAGCGATCTCCTCGTGATCGCCGACGACGCGAAGATCGGCTACCCGCCGGCCCGCGTCTGGGGCGTGCCGACGACCGCGGTCTGGGCGCACCGGATCGGCATCGAGAAGGCGAAGCGGCTGCTCTTCACCGGCGACTGCCTGAACGGCAAGGAGGCCGCCGCGTGGGGCCTCGCCATCGAGAGCGCGCCCCCGGAGGCGCTCGACGAGCGCTTCGAGAGCCTGCTCCAGCGCATCGCGCGGGTGCCGGTCAACCAGCTGGTGATGCACAAGAAGCTCCTCAACCAGACGGTCGTGGCCCAGGGGCTCTACGGCACGCAGGCGCTCGGGGTGCTCTTCGACGGCGTCGCCCGCCACACCCCCGAGGGGTACGCGTTCGCCAGCCGGGCCCAGGAGGAGGGCTTCAAGGCCGCCGTCCGGTCGCGTGACGAGCCCTTCGGGGACCCGGGGCCGAGCACGTTCAAGGGTTGAGGATCTTGCGTGAAAGTCGAAAGCGGCCGAACTAAGATCCCGGCCATGCGATCGACGCGCTTTCTTTGGCTTTCATTGTCCCTGATCGGGCTCGCCGCCTCGTTCGGGCCCGGCTGCGGACGCAGCTCCGTCTCCCTCGACACCCCCCGACCGTCCGGAGACGCGGGCATGGACTCGGGGCGCACCGACTGCGGCAACGGCGTCGTCGAGGCGGGTGAGATGTGCGACGACGGAAACGTGCTCGACGGGGACGGCTGCTCGTCGAGCTGTCGCCTCGAGGGCGGGCGCTGCGGGGACGGCACGCTCGATCCGGGCGAGGAGTGCGACGACGGAAACCGCGTCGACGGCGACGGCTGCAGCGGCTTCTGCCGGCTCGAGGCGTCGGGCTGCGGCAACGGCCGCGTCGATCCCGAGGAGGAGTGCGACGACGGCAACAGCATCGCCTGCGACGGCTGCGACTCGAGCTGCAACATCGAGAGCTGCGGCAACGGGCGGCTCGAGTGCATGGAGGCGTGCGACGACGGCAACCGGCGCGACGGCGACGGCTGCTCGGCCGACTGCGCGCTGGAGAGCCGCACGTGCGGCGACGGCGTCGTCCAGGACGGCGAGCAGTGCGACGACGGCAACCGCGACCCCTGCGACGGCTGCTCCCCGAGCTGCACGGCCGAGCGCTGCAGCAACGGCATCCTCGACTGCCTCGAGGAGTGCGACGACGGAAACCTCGCGCCCGGCGACGGCTGCGATTCGATGTGCCGCCAGGAGGTGGCCAGCTGCGGCGACGGCCGCCTGGACCCCGGCGAGGGCTGCGACGACGGCAACCGCACGCCGTGCGACGGCTGCTCGGCCAGCTGCCGGCCCGAGGTCTGCGGCAACGGCATCCTGGACTGCCGCGAGGGCTGCGACGACGGCAACCGCGTCGACGGCGACGGCTGCTCGTCGACCTGCCGCACCGAGTCGCGCACCTGCGGCAACGGCCTCGTCGAGGCGCCCGAGCAGTGCGACGACGGCAACACGGTCTCCTGCGACGGCTGCTCGCGCAGCTGCACCTTCGAGCGCTGCGGCAACGGCATCCGCGAGTGCGCCGAGCAGTGCGACGACGGCAACACGACGTCGGGCGACGGCTGCAGCGGGATGTGCATGTTCGAGGTGCCGATGTGCGGCGACGGCCGGGTCGACCCGGGCGAGGGCTGCGACGACGGCAACACCCTGAGCTGCGACGGCTGCAGCGCGGGCTGCCGGCCCGAGGCGTGCGGCGACGGCATCCTCGAGTGCGCCGAGGAGTGTGACGACGGCAACCGCGTCCGCGGCGACGGGTGCTCGGACGACTGCACCATCGAGCCGATGGCGTTCTGT